>NZ_WCIN01000038.1:22827-258171 GCF_009025755.1 Klebsiella sp. RCJ4 | reverse complement strand
GCGCTGCGCTTAGCCGGGCTACAGGGCCGCAAATTGCTGGTAACCCGTAGCCCGGACAGATGCGCAGCATCGCCTCCGGGGAGGGTGTTAACTCTCGTCGATATCGTCGAGCAGATGCTGAATCAGTAGCGGAATCGGCCGGCCGGAAGCGACGCTTTTACCGCCTTCGCGCCACAGCGCCGTGCCGCTGACGTCGAGATGGGCCCAGGGAATCTCCGGCGGGCAAAAATGGTGCAAAAGCCAGGCGGCGGAGGCGCTGATGGCCGCATTATTGCCGGGCGTATTGCACAGGTCGGCGATTGCGCTTTCGGTCTGCTTCTTCAGCCTGCTATCCAGCGGCAGCGACCAGACCTCATCCCCGCTTTTTATTCCTGCCCGGGTTAACCCCGCCCGCAGCGCGTCGCTTTGCGTCATCAAGCCGCTCAAATCGTAACCCAGCGCCTTAACCACCGCGCCGGTAAGGGTCGCAATATCAATAATATAGTGCGCCTGCGGATGCCGCTGGCTCGCCCAGGCAATGGCATCGGAAAGCACCAGGCGGCCTTCAGCGTCGGTATTATTGATCTCTACCGTCAGGCCATTACAGGCCCGGGCGACGCTGCCCGGCTGCATGGCGGCGGGGCCAATCGCGTTTTCCGCCAGCGCCAGTACGCCCATTACCCGCACCGGTAGCGCCAGCTCGGCGATGCTCAGCATCAGGCCAAGGACGTTGGCCGCGCCGCACATATCGTACTTCATGGTGTACATCCCGGCGCCTTCCTTGAGCCACAGTCCGCCGGTATCAAAGGTGACGCCTTTACCGACGTAGCAGCGAACCGGGCCCTCGCTGACGCCATCATAATGAATCGCCAGCAGGCGCGGCGGGCGTTCAGCGCCTTTACCCACCGCATGCAGCAGGCCGAGCCCTTGTTCGACGATCGCTTTTTCATCCAGAACTTCGCAGCGCAGCGTGGGGATATCCGCGCACAGACGCCGGGCTTCTTCCACCACGTACTGCGGGGTACACTGCTCCGCAGGCAGATCCGCCAGACGCCGCGCGGCGAGCATGCCGTGCGCCGTGGCCCGTTGACGATGGGCGAGGGTGTCCAGCGCCGACCGCTGTTCGGGTAAGGCGTAGAGGGCGAGCTGGCGCAGGCGTGGCCTGGCGGCTTTCACCTGATGCAGGCCCAAATCATCAAGCTGCCAGTCGAGATTAAACAGTTCGCGCAGCGCTTTGGTTAACGCGCCGCTGCTCTCTTCCAGCGAAGCGTCGAGGATAAGCGTTTCGCTCACCGGCTTTTTGCATAGCGGCCGCAGCGCCTCGGCCAGGCCATCGTTCAGCGTATCCCTCCACAGGGGGAGCGGAATGAGGGTGATGCGGGCGAAGGGGGAGCAGCCGAAGCGGGTATCCGCCACCTCGCCGCGGGCGGCCTGTTCCACCATTTCCGCGAGCAGGGGAACGGCATTGAGCGGGGCCTGGGCCAGCAGCGTACTGCCGGGCCAGGTCACCAGATGCGCGCCGGTGCAGTCGCTATCCAGTTGATTAATCAGACGATAATCCAGCATGGCTTACTCCTCGATGGGGGCGCGAATGCGTGCGGCATAGGCCTGCATCCATTCGTCGTCCACCGGCCGGTAATGGGTTTTCTCCCGAACGCGCTCGGCGCAGAACACGGTGAGCGGCTGCGTCGCGCTGGCGACGACAAAGGAGAAGGTTTTGATATTGGTGGCGGCGCCGAATTCGCCGCGCCGGTTCATGCACACCACCGAAAGGTCGCCCGCGCGGCCAAAGCGCGACATCAGTTTGTCTTCCAGCTCGCAGACCACCGAGTCCGCCGCCTGCTGCGGCGTCATTCCCTGGGCCATTCGCCGGACGATTTCGTAGCTGGTGCAGCCTTTCATCAGATCTTCACCGACGCCGGTCGCCGTGGCGGCGCCGGTCTCGCTATCGCAGTAGAAACCGGAGCCGATAATCGGCGAATCGCCCAGCCGTCCGCGTTTTTTCATAAACAGGCCGCTGGTGGAGGTGGCAACGCTCATGGAACCCTGTTTATCAAGGCCAATAATGCCCACGGTATCGTGGCCGTCGTAAGGACTGAGGCCTTTATCCAGCGTTTCGCGACAGCGCTTCCGGTAATGCTGCATCGCGCGTTCGGTCAGCATCGCTTTGGCGGCGAATCCCTGGCTTATTGCCCACTCTCTGGCGCCCTGGCCGACCAGCAGACTGTTGTAGCGCTGACGGCTCAGGGCGTGGGCGACTTTCACCGGGTTGGCAATATCCACCAGATTACCGACCGCGCCGAAGGCCAGGGTATCGCCATGCATAAAGGCGGCATCCAGTTCGACCTCGCCGTTTTCCGTCGGCAGGCCGCCGTAGCCCACCGATTTGTACAGCGGAAAATCTTCTACCGCCGCCACCGCATTGACCACGGCGCTGGCGGTATCAGCGCCGGATGCCAGCGCCGCCGCGGCTTCGGTAACGCCTTCCAGCGCCATTCGCCAGGTGGCAATCATTCCCCACATTGGTTTACTCCTGTTTTGCAAGCGTGTTGTCCGTTTCAGCACGGGCGGTGACTTCCGCCGCGCGATACTGCTTATCGACGATGCGCATGAAGGGCAGGTACAGCATGGCGCCAATCAGCAAATTGAGGATCTGCATCACGCTGCCGCTAAGATGCCCGGTGACGATAAAACCGCTGATCACCGGCGGCAGCGTCCAGGGGATAAAGACGCCGGTGGTGACGGCCACCGCGCCGATCTTCATCGCCGCGTACTGCACCGTGACCAGCACCAGCGGCACGAGGTTAAACGGAATCAGCATGATCGGGTTCATGATCACCGGCAGGCCAAAGAGGATGGGTTCGTTGATATTAAAAATGGAGGCACCGGCGCCGAGGCGGGCAACTTCGCGCATATTTTTGCTGCGGGCGAAAATCAGCATCGCTATCACCAGCGACAGCGTTGCGCCCGCGCCGCCCATCCAGATCATATCGAAGAACTGCTCGGTGATAATGTGCGGCGGGGTGACGCCGGCCTGGATAGCGGCGATGTTGTCGGTCTGATTTTCCATCCACAGCGGACGAATGATGCCGTTGATCATCGAACCGGAGTTAATGCCGACCGACCACAGAATGGTAATGCTGAAAACGGTCATCAGCGCGCCGAAGTAGGAGGTACCGTAATGGCGTACCGGCGAGGCGACGACCTCATAAATAAACTGGTGGATGGTGGCGTAGTGCGTGTGCGCAAACCCGATGCGAATCGCCAGGATCAGAATCATCACCAGCAGCGCCGGGATCAGCGCGGCGAAAGACTCCTGCACGGCGGGCGGAACGCCGTCCGGCATCTTAATCACCAGCTTTTTGCGTTTTAGCCAGCAGAAGAGTTCGGTCCACAGCAGCGAACCGATCATGGCGACGAATAAACCTTTGGTGCCGATCCACTCCACGGGGATCACCGTGATGCCGCCGTTTTCAGCGACCTTAATGAACGGCGTGAGGATCAGAAACCCCACCAGCGAGAGGATGCCGCAGGAGATGCGGTCATCGCCGTAGTGCTCCGCCAGACGGTAGGCCACCAGGAAGCTGATAAACAGCGACATTGTGGAAAATACCGCGTTGAACGGAATTTCGATAATTGCGCTCCAGCTCGCGCCGAAGGTGCTGGCCATAAACTGCTGGTAGCTCTGATTGGGGAACGACGAGATCACCAGCAGAATGGAACCGACAATAATAAAAGGCATGAATGAAACGTAGGCGCCGCGAATAGCGCCGAGGTGACGCTGCTGGGCGGTTTTCGCCGCCAGAGGCATCAGTTTGGCTTCAAGAAATCCCAGAACATTGTTCATTGTGAACTCCGTACAAGATCGACAGGGCTGTGTGTGTTATCTATGGCGGATTATGAGAGAAAGCGGTGGGCTGAAAGGTGAAGCGGTTCACATTGTATTCTCTGCAATAATATATATCTCATATGATTAGTTATATTTCCGGTAGAGGATCGTATGGAAATCAAGCTGCACGCTAATGCCACCACCACCCCCAGAACGCGTAAATATCTTCAGGAATCGACGAAAAGCGACCGGGAACTGGCGCAGGAACTGGGGATTTCCATTACTACGGTTCGCCGCTGGCGCAACCGCAGCCAGATTTCCGATAACCACACCACGCCGCATTTGATACACAAAGTACTGAGACAAGAGCAGGAGATTCTCATTAACGCCCTCCGCGATGCGCTGCGCGCCCCGCTGGACGAACTGCTGTTTATGGTGAATGAGGGGCTGGGCATCGCTGTTTCCCGCGCCACGCTAAACCGCTATCTGCGTCCGGCCCATGAAGGACGGAAAAATGCCGCGCTGCAGGGGAAAAAAGCGTTAAAGGCGGGAATGCGCGCGGATACCCTGACGCTGCACTATCGCCAGCTGGCGCTGTCGATGGACG
Organism: Klebsiella sp. RCJ4; assembly: GCF_009025755.1. Classification (NCBI taxonomy): domain Bacteria; kingdom Pseudomonadati; phylum Pseudomonadota; class Gammaproteobacteria; order Enterobacterales; family Enterobacteriaceae; genus Klebsiella; species Klebsiella sp. RCJ4. The sequence goes on along the minus strand of NZ_WCIN01000038.1, from coordinate 253,756 downwards.
ACGGCGGTGAACATCATCTGCTCTGGGCGCAGGAGCCGATCAGCGGTTGGTGCTTTGGCCGCATCTATTGCGGGATCTCTCCCGCGCTGGTCGATAGCTGGCTGACCGAGGCGCTGAACGCCTGTCCGGCGCGTATACAATGTCTTGAGATTTATGCTCATAAAAGCTTTCAGCCCGCGCGCGTGCATCTCTCTTGCCGGACGGTGGCGATGGCGGAGCGCGGAGCGGTACAGCTCAGCGAACGATTAGCCGACGTTATTCCGGCGCTGGATGAGCCGGACGCGACGCTGCAGCGGCTGTGCGCGCTGTGGAACCGGGGGCGGGCGCAAAAAAAGCTGGGCGACACGACGCCCCAGGGCTTTCTTGAGTCGTTGAATCAGAACTAACGGTGGCGTCGGAGGCAGGCACGGCAGCCGCATTTTGCCCGGGCCCCAGAATCTCTGCGACAGCAAAAGAGAGCGCGTTTTTTGTTGGGCCACGCCAGCGGCCCTGGAGGGTCAGCCGTTTCGCAGGCCATCAATCGCGCTGTCGCTCAGCAGCATAACCGTTTTTACGCTGACGCTGATCCTGTCGATAATGGCCTGTCGCGGGCCTTCGCGCCAGGCGGGGCTGCTGTAGAAGTGCGCCTGGGATGCGTTTAAATGCGTCAGGTCCTCATAGGCCCGGATCAGGTAATAAGCGTCGTTGTCATCAACTGAATTGCCGAAGGAGACGATATCCATTCCGGCGGCGCGATGACAGGGGGCGCTTTGTTCCTTCATTATCCGGTGAAACTCGTTCCCGGTCCCCGGTTTAAGGGTGTAAAGCAAAAACTCTACCGTTTTCATCCTGACGTTTCCTGTTCACATTCACTGAGTTTGCTGCAAGAGAGCACTGTCCGGCTATTAGAACAACTCCACGTGGTTTTGTCGCTTCTCTTTGGCATGAGGGCAGCGCGGGTTGCATTTCTCACTTCATTTTTGGTATGTTATATCATAACATTTATGACATTATAAAATATGTGACTATTTACCTTTCTTTTTAAATGATAATGATTATCATCACTACCTGCCGATCAAAAATCAAAAGAGCGCGTGTTTCGCTCATCCACGCTGAAGAGAGAGGGAGCGGCGGCTAATGGAGGAGAGTTTGACCAAGAGTGGAAAAGCCGATGATCCCGTGCTTAGCGTCAATATCGCATCATTACCGCGGCCCGGCGGCGGGGAAATGCTCTCCGGCATTCATTTCAGCGCCGGTAAAGGAGAGTGTCTGGCCGTCATTGGGCCCAACGGCAGCGGGAAAACCTCTTTATTACGCGCGATAGATTGCCAACTGCCGTCGCGGGAGGGCGACGTTCGGTTATATGGCCGCTCCATTGCCGCATTAACCCGGCAGCAGCGAGCCCGGCAGATCGCGGTGCTTGCGCAGAATGATACCCCCGACCTGCGTCTGGCGCTTGAGGATTATGTCGCCCTCGGGCGGATTCCCCACGGCCGGGATATGTCGCGTCGCGAGCACGACATCATCGTAACCCGCGCGATTAACGATACGGGATTGCAGAGGCTGCGCAAGCGACCGCTCTCCGCGTTATCCGGTGGTGAGAGACAACGGGCGGCGCTGGCGCGGGTACTGGCCCAGGCGCCAAAACTGCTGCTGCTGGATGAGCCCACCAACCATCTTGATCCCCACGGCAGAGTGGAGCTGCTGTCATTAGTGAAAAGCCAGGGAATCACGGTCGTTGCGGTATTGCACGATCTTTCCCTGATTGACGCCTTTGCCGATCGGGTTTTGCTTTTATCGCAAGGGCGCGCCGTGGCCTGGGATGTGCCGGAGCGCGTGCTTGTTTCACAACGGCTTTACCCGGTCTTCGGCTTGACCAGCTTTACCGTACCGCATCCCATGACCGGGAAGGCGCTGCGGATTTTTGAGGTGCCAGGCTATGCCTGATAAATTTCCGGAGGATAACGCAGCATGAATAAATGGTTTGCAGGGACGATGGCGTTTCTTTTTATTTCAGCGGCGAACGCGGCGGATTTTCCCGTCACGATTGACAGCTGCGGAACGCCTGTGACCTTCACTCAGGCGCCGAAAAGGGCGGTCATCCACGACCTTAATATGTCTGAAATGGCTTTTGCTCTCGGGTTGCAGGACCGCATCGTTGGCTTAACCGGCATTACCGGATGGTACAAAATGACCCCGGAATTTAAACATCAGATGGGATCAATTCCCGAGCTGGCGCCGAAATATCCCTCTCTGGAGACGCTGCTGGCGGCAAATCCTGATTTCTTTTTCGCCGGCTGGAATTACGGCATGAAGGTCGGCGGGGAGGTCACGCCTTCCGCGCTCGAAACATACGGTATCAAAACCTTTGTGCTGAGCGAGAGCTGCGTCTTTACCGCCTCTCAGAAACAAAAAGCGAGTATGGACCTGCTGTATAACGATGAGCTGACGCTGGGTAAGATTTTTGGCAAGCAGCAAGAGGCCCGTACGCTGGTCGACGGCTGGAAAAAAACGCTGAATGCGCTGCCTAAGCCGCCGCGGGGCGTGCAGCCATTAAAGGTGTTTGTCTATGATTCCGGCGAAGATAAGCCCTTTACCAGCGGACGGTACGCCATGCCGACCGCGATTATCGAAGCGGCGGGAGGGAAAAACGTGATGGACGACCTGGAGATGAGCTGGGGGACCACCTCCTGGGAGAGCGTGGCGACGGCGGAACCCGATTTTATTATTCTTCTTGATTATCAGACCGGCAGCGGCGCTGATTCGCTGCGCCGTTTCCTCGAAAATCATCCGTTAATGAAACAGACGCCGGCGGTGAAGCAGCAGCGTTATCTGAAGCTGCAATATGCTGAGTTGACGCCCGGGCCGGCGAATATCAACGCGGCCGAAAAGCTGGCTCATGCGATGTATCCTGCGGCCCACCAATGAGCGGGGCTCACTGTCGCTACTACTGGGCCGCGTGGGGGGCGCTGCCGTTATTAGCCGGCTTGATGCTGTTCAGCGTGGCTAAAGGCAGCGTGCCGCTGTCGCTTACCCAGGTTCTCGGCGCCTTGCGGCTGCTGGATGTGCCGGTTTCGGAGATGATCGGACGTATTGTCATTGATTTGCGCGTGCCAAGAACGCTGCTGGCGGTGCTGGCGGGCGCGGTGCTGGCCATCGTGGGCGGTCTACTACAGACCACCACGCGCAACGATCTGGCCGATCCTTTTTTATTCGGGCTTTCCTCCGGCGCATCGGCGGGAGCGGTACTGGTGATCACCCGATTCGGTGAGCGGCTTGGCGCGCTGACGCTGCCGGTGTCGGCATTCGTTGGCGGCATCTGCTCGGCGGTGGCGGTGATGCTGCTGTTTCATTTTAAAAAGCAGCGTGGCGCAGAGCACCTGGTGATCTGCGGGTTGGCGATCTCCTTTTTATTCGGCGCGCTGACCAGCTATCTGATTTTCTCGGGCGACCAGCGGGCCGCCAGCTCGGTGCTGTTCTGGTCGCTGGGTGGGCTCGGTCTGGCGCGCTGGGATAATTTGCCCTACGCCCTGTTCAGTCTGCTGCTTCTCGGCGCATTCATACTCCTGCGCTGGCGCTCCCTGGATGGCTTACTGGCCGGTGAGCAGACCGCGCAGTCGCTGGGCATTAACGTTACACGCCTGCGCATGGAGGTGTTTTTCTGCTGCGCGTTAGCAACGTCGCTGCTGGTGGCCCTGACCGGGGTGATTGGCTTTATCGGCCTGATGGTGCCGCATATGTGCCGCTATTTTTCTGGCGTAAAACATCTGCTGCTGCTTCCTTTATGCGGCCTGTGGGGCGCGGTGCTACTGTGCGGCGGTGATATCGTCAGCAGGACGCTGCTGGCTCCGCAGGAGCTGCCTATCGGGATCATTACGGCCGGCATCGGCGGACTCTTCATTATTATTCTGCTGGCCAGAAACCGTTCATAAACTGAGTCGCGCCGGGTCGCTGCCTGGCGCAGACTTAAACGAAGGGCAAACAAATGCCCGGAAGTCAGCGCGCGCATGCGCTTCGGTTCATGCGCAATTCCCTCATTGGTAGTTTTATGTTTTGATAAATTAAATTTTTCAATGTTATTTGTTAAGTATCATCTTTATCGCAGAGTGATATGCTGCTAATCTCTCTTTAACCGATGCATCGTAAGAAAAATCCTAAAGTAAGCGTGGGGATGAGCGCTGTCTCCGGGCCAGTGAAAATCCCATGGTTTACATTTCGCAGGGATTTTTCTGAAATTCACTCGTCTGGACAATAAATATTAAACAAACTTATAATTCACCCACTTCATTCATGGGTATATCCCCATGGCGCCTATTATACGTATTTCTATAAAGGATGATTGCACTTTCATGAGGGAAAGGAATGTTAACTATTTTCAGCCATAATCATTTTTTTAAGAAAGCCATACGTCTGAAAATAAACGACATAAAAGCGGTCAGAAAGGCGAATCTGGTCGATTTGTGCTTAACAAAGTACGCATCCAGCAGCTGCGCGCAGTTCCATTTTTTGATAAACAGCTTTGAAATGAAAAAGAATTTTGTTTGTTTCCGGGTTGAAGGTAATATTATTTGTTTGATAAACAAAAGGCGCACCGCACATATCGCCAGTATTATCGCCAGAGTGACTGATGGTATCCCCGTGGGAGAGGACATCACGTTAACAGAGAGAGAATTTCAGTATATTTTTATTATGAAATTTACCGTACTGGCAAAAGATTACCCGGAGCTGCTCGGCATTTCGCCCAAGGCCTACAGCAGCTATAAAAGAAGATTAATTGAGAAGTTCGGCTTTAACTCATTTCATGCGCTACTGGCGCTGTCTAATTATTTACACGCTTTTTCGCTGCTCGATAAATTTACGCCGGATTAATTGCTGCACCTGTATGCGTGACTATACCTTTATCTTCGCACTCTCATCTTATTTTCCACCTGCCACGACTGTTAAGGAGCGCACTCACAAAGTGTCTCTTTTTCATGTCATCTATCCCATGTCTTGCCTCAAAGGGCGAGCGGGGGACAACGGAACCCCACCACGATCTGTTCTCGTCATTTCTGGCGCTTTGGGACCGCGGCATCAGCGTCTATAATCCGCACAGCGATGTGTTCCGCGAGCGGCGAGGCTAATCGTCTGTTGAAAATAGCATTAAGCCTTACGACAACCTGATTGTCGTAAGCTGCCCAACTACAATAAAGGCTTATATGAAACAAATGACGTTGAGTGACCTTCGGCAACAAAGCGAACAGGCTGCAGCTTCGCCTCGCCTACGTGCCCATCGTAACTTCCACCCTGACTTAAGCGATCCGGTGCAACGCCTGGCCGTCGCTATGGAGCCGGGTACCTATGTTCGGCCTCACCGCCACCCGCACACTTTTGAACTGCTGACATCCCTTAGCGGACGTTTTGTGGTGTTGACCTTTGATGATGCTGGCAACGTGACCGAGCGCGTGGTGTTAGGCGAAGAGTGTAAGGTGCTGGAGATGGCGGCGGGTACCTGGCATGCCGTGCTGTCGATGGATAAAGGCGGCGTAATTTTTGAGGTTAAATACGGTGGTTACCAGCCGGTTTCTGAGCAAGACGCGGCCCCGTGGGCGCCAGCTGAAAACGCGCCGGGAACCGCCGAGCTAATGAAGTGGTACGCCCGGGCGCAAGTGGGTGATGGCGGTTTTACCCTGTAATCCAGGCATTGCGCGGGGAGCAGTCCCGCGCCAGCTTCCTTTTACCCCCGATACGGATAAGCCGTTCCCGGCGCGTCAGCGGCTTATCAAACTGGTGACAAGCTCCTGGCTCTATTTATTCATAGTATTTATTCATAGTTAAACTTATCCCATGAAATAGGGCTGGCGATATCCCTTTCACGAAAGTGTTAAACACATCTTAAACCACTATGCTATAATTTTTACGGTTTTTGTAAAGAAACTTCAATAAAGAAATGTGGTCATTTCGGCACTATAATTTATCTGCGGGGAAGGATCGGAATATACTCATTAATAGCCGATTAGGGGAATCAGTGCCTTTATGAATAAACATTAATGATTGGTTGTGTAAATTATAAACTATTGATTTATATTGTTTTTAACAAATTACAATCTTTAATTTATCTAATCATTAGAATTTCCTTATGATAATTTATCTATTTTAGTCAAACCTTCTGCATCTCTGGGTTGCGTAAGGCGTGATTCAGAATATTTGCCAACGGAAGCAGTGAATGATTGATGGACATCAATTAACAACCGCTGTTGTCGTCACAGTTATGGTATTTAGTCTAAAAAACTGGAACTTTTAATTTCAAGTCTCTTTGCGAATTATCGCATAATAGCCTCGCTCAGAAGGCATCTGAGATTTTATATTTTATTAATAGTTAGGGACGAAATAATATGAAATTAAAATTACTAACAGTGGCCGTCTCTACACTTCTTGCTGCAGGAACCGTGCAGGCGGCTGAGGTGTATAACAAGGACGGAAACAAACTCGACCTCTACGGGAAAGTGACCGGCCTGCATTATTTCTCCAGCGATAAGTCAGAAGATGGCGATCAGACCTATGCCCGTCTGGGCTTCAAGGGTGAAACCCAGATCAACGACCAGCTGATCGGCTACGGCCAGTGGGAATATAACTTCAGCGCCAATAACGTTGAAGGCGACAACTCCGGCGACAAAACGCGTCTCGCGTTTGCCGGCCTCAAGTTTGGCGAATTTGGCTCTCTGGACTACGGCCGTAACTACGGCGTCGCCTATGATATCGGCGCCTGGACCGATATGCTGCCGGAGTTTGGCGGCGATACCTGGACCCAGACCGATGTCTTCGCCACCGCGCGTACCACCGGCGTTGCCACCTACCGTAACAGCGGTTTCTTCGGCCTGGTTGACGGCCTGAACGTCGCCGTACAGTACCAGGGCAAAGAAGAGGGCAACGGTCGCGATCTGGCGAAACAGCATGGCGACGGCTGGGGTCTGGCCTCGACCTATGAGTACGAAGGATTTGGCGTAGGCGCGGCCTACGCGGCATCCGATCGCACCGATGCGCAGGTCAGGGAAGGGCGCGTGAATCCTGACTTCTACGCCCGTGGCGAAAAAGCGGAAGTGTGGGCGGCCGGTCTGAAGTACGATGCTAATAACATCTACCTGGCAACCACCTATGCGGAAACCCGCAACATGACGAAGTTTGGTAAAGGCTATATCGCCAATACCGCGCAGAACTTTGAAGTTGTGGCCCAGTATCAGTTCGATTTTGGCCTGCGTCCGTCCATCGCCTACCTGAAATCAAAAGGCAAAGATCTGGGCCGCTACGGCGACCAGGATCTGGTTGAATACGTTGATGTCGGCGCGACTTACTACTTCAATAAAAACATGTCTACCTATGTGGACTATAAAATCAACCTGCTGGATGACACCAGGTTCACCAAAGATGCCAGCATCAGCACCGATAACATCGTTGCCGTGGGCATAACCTACCAGTTCTAAAACAACGCCTTTTATTGAACCATGCCTGCCAGCTTACCCTCCTGGCAGGCATTTTTTGTGCTTGAACGCAGGGCGAGACGAAAAAGCCCGACGCCGTTTCCCGCGCCGGGCTGAGTGAGAAAAGGGGGAGTTTACGGCGCGGTACTGAAAAACTCGCCGAATTTCACCGCCAGCCAGCCCACCGGGGTGGTGGCTCCGCCCACGATATTGGTGATTTCCGCCATCCCTTCCGGCACCGGAATGTTAGAGTTGACCGCCGCCTGGGTGTATTCCCGCGAAATATCCGTCCCGACGTACAAAATACAGGTGACCACCAGCGTGCCGGTGATAAACATGCGGAACATATTGCGTTTGCAGAACGGCGTCACCATCGCCAGCAGGAACATCAGCGAGGCCAGATCGACAAACGGCAGCACGCGGTTGCCCGGCAAAATAATCGCCAGCACCACCGCCATAGGGATCAGCAGCAGCCCGGTCGCCAGCACCGAGGGTTCGCCAATAAGCAGCGCGGTATCCATGCCGATATAGAAGTCGCGGTTGGGAAATTTCGCTTTCAGCTTCGCTTCCGCGGCATCGCGCACGATAAGCAGACCCTGCACTAAAATTTCGATCATTTTCGGCAGCAGCAGCATGGCGGCGGAAACTTTAATCGCCAGCGACACCGCGGCTGCAACATCGTATCCGGCAAGGAAGGCCAGCAGCAGCCCCAGCACGAAGCCCAGGGTCAGCGGTTCACCGAAGACGCCGAATTTTTTATTAATACTTTCCGGGTCGAAATTAATTTTATTGATCAGCGGGATCTTATCAATAATATAGTTACAGGCAATACCAAACGGCACGTAGGTTATACAGGTAAGATGGGGGAATGATATCCCTTTAAGATTATAGTTTTTTTGCAAATACGGTGCGGTTAAATCCGCCGCCAGCAGGGTTAAGATAAATATGCCGAAGGTAATGCCAACGGAGAGCCAGTAGTTACCGGTGCCGGCATACACGACCGACCCCATAATCAGGAAAATCCAGTAGTTGAATATATCGATATTTACCGTCTTGGTTAATTTAAGCAGCAGCATGGCGATATTGATAACAATAAATCCCACGACCACCGGCAGCATCAGCGGCGAGCCCCAGCCGATAGTGGAGGCGGTCGGCCAGCCGGTATCGACCACCGTCAGGTGCAGACCGATGCGTTCAACCATGGCCTGCGACGCCGGGCCGAGGTTGGTCAACAGCAGGCCGATCACCAGACCCACCCCTTCAAAACCGATACCGACCAGCATCCCGGCTTTAAATGCGGTGCCAATTTTAACGCCGAAGCACAGGGCGATAATAAAGAATATTACTGGCATCATCACTGATGCCCCCAGACTAATAATGCTGTTGATAATATCCATAATATTTCCTTAAAAGGCGGCCGAATTGGGCGCGAGCGAACCCGTGCCCAATGGGCCGTAGCAAAAACCTTAAGCGGCTCTTTTAATATTTAACCGAGTTGCTTCAGCAAGATCTCAGAAAAAATCTTCGGCGAATTGCTGAAGGCATCAATAGTACTGCCGGCAATATGCGGCGTTATCGTGACGTTATTCAGCGAATAAAACGCGCTATCCTCCGGCAGCGGTTCATCATCAAAGGTGTCGAGGGCAGCGCCCATGATTTTACCGTCCCGCAGCGCGGCGATCAGATCGCCTTCATTAATTAAGCCGGAGCGTGCGGTATTGACGATAATGGCGCTCTCCTTCATTAATTCAAAATGATGTGCGTTAATCAGGTTTTCCGTTTCCGGGGTCATGCGGGCATGCAGCGAAATCACATCCGCACGGCGAACCAGCTCATCGAGAGAATCCACCTTTTCATAGCTGTCATGGCCGGGGACGTACTTATCGTAAAAGATAATCTCGCTGCCGAAACCGCGCAGGAAGCCGGCCACCAGCTGAGCGATATGCCCCAGCCCGACCAGACCCACCACTTTGCCGCCCAGTTCAGGAATGGCCCGGTGGTTTGGACTCTCTTTGCGCCAGAACTTATCGCGCAGCGCATCGTGTGAGCGGGCGATGTTGCGCATTTCCGCCAGAATCATGCCGACGGTAAACTCCGCCACGCTGCGGGCATTACGCCCCGGCGTGTTCATTACCTCAACTCCGCGCGCTTTGGCCTCCGCCTGATTAACGTTTTCAATGCCGCCGCGCAGCACGCCAACGTATTTAAGCTTTGGTAGCTTGTCGAATACCGCCGCGTTAACCGGGGCGAACTGGACGATCAGGATCTCAACCTCCTCAGCGCCCTGAAGCAGGGCGGCAGGCAGCGCCACCGCTTCGGAGCCTTGCTGTTCAACCAGTAAATTATCCTCCTGCAGTTTTTCAATCGATTCGTGCGACCATTCGCGCACTTCCACTGTAATGCCTTTATCTTTCAGCGCTTTCAGACCCGCGTCCATCATCGCTGCATTGATAAACAGATCGGCAATTGCCAGACATTTCATAATGATTCTCCATAAATTAACGCATCAACATACCGCCGGTGACATCCAGAGTCGCTCCCGTCATATAGCTGGTTTTCGGAGAGACCATGAAGACGCCGATGTCGGCAATTTCTTGCGGCTGGGCTACCCGGCCCACCGGAATACGGCTGACGTAATAGTCAGGATTCTGCTCAATGTTTTTACGGATCATCGCGGTATCCATAATGCCGACGGCGATGTTGTTGACATTGATTTTCTGTTTCGCCACCTCGCGCGCCAGCGAGATAGAAAATGCCACCAGGCCCGCTTTACTGGCCGCGTAATGCGCATGACCGGTGGTCGAACCGTGGAAGGCCGCCTGAGAAGTGATATTCAGGATGCTGCCGGCCCGATCTTTCGCCAGGCAGTGGTTGACAAACAGCTGGCTCAGGTGGAAAACCGCCTTCAGGTTGACGTTCATCACGCTGTCCCACTCCTGCTGGGTGATTTCAGTGACGTAGCCGCTTAGCCAGATCCCGGCGTTGTTGACCAGAATATCGGCGTTCCCCAGCCGCTCAATGCAGGTCGCGAACAGATTCTCCCGGCTTTGCTCATCGGAAAGATCGGTTTTCACCGCAATAATCTCGACGCTGGCGCTATTTTTTACCGTATCGATCAGCTGCTCCGGGCGCTCCTCATCACGCATATAGGTGAAGCAGATGTTGACTCCTTCTCTGGCGAGGGAAAGGACAAACTCTTTGCCCAGTCCCGTTGCGCCGCCGGTGACGATAGCCGTGCGGTGGTGTAAATTCAGATCCATACTTTCCTCGCTTAATGCGTGATGTAGTTACTGCAGCTTTTCCACGGAGACTGCATTTCCGATAGCAGATTTTTGTAGAGCTGATACTTATCCTGATAGACCTTGTTATTGTCCGGGTTCGGCGTGACCGTTCGCGAAACGTGAACCATCTCATTTGAGGCAACAAAGACGTCATCAAACCAGCCAGCCATGACCGCGGCGGTCATCGCGGTGCCCAGGGTGCCGTGCTCTTTCACGTCGACAATCTCCAGAGTGGACTGGAAAATATCGGCGAATATCTGCAGCCAGACCGCAGAGTTAGTGACGCCGCCCGCAATCCGAATGGTGCGGCTTAGATCAGGGTTGATGTTGCGCAGACGTTCGGTGTGATAAAGGTGGCTGAAGGCGACCCCCTCGTAGATAGCGCGCAGAAAATGCGCTTTTTTATGGAAGCTATTCAGGCCGATAAACCCCGCGGAGGCGTCCGGGATGGTGTTGGAGCCGAAGACAAACGGGAAGAACAGCAGGTGGCTCTCGGCGGGCGTTGTCGTGGAGACCAGATCATTGCACAGATCGTAGACTGACGATCCCTGCGCCGCCGCGGCGGTGCGATCGCCTTCCATAAAGTTATTGATAAACCACTCCAGATTACTGGCGGATGTGGGGCTGGCCTCGGTAATTAACCATTTGCCCTCAATCGGATAAATCGAGGTCATAAAGAGATCCCGGTCGATAACCGGATGGTCGGTCACGTATTCATTGATGCTCCAGGTGCCGGTAATAATCGCCAGCTTATCCAGCGTATTGATGCCGGAAGCGACGGATGACGCCGAGATATCAAACACGCCGCCCGAGACCGGCGTGCCGGCACACAAACCGGTTAGCTGCGCGACGTCGTCGGTAATGTAGCCGCAGCAATCGGTGGAGCGTTTAATGGGCGGAAGCTTGTCGCGCAGATCGCCGAGCCCCCACCAGGCCAGCAGCGAGGCGTCATAGTCACGGTCGCGAACGTTGATCAGGTTAGTCCCTGAGATATCGGTAAGTTCGAGAAAGGCTTCGCCGGTCAGATAAAAACGAATCAGATCTTTGACCATGAATATGTAGCGCGCGTTGTTCAGCGCTTCAGGCTCGTTCTCTTTCAGCCAGGCGAGGAGGGCGACGGGCTGGCCTGCCCAGATGGACTGCATGGTTTTGGGTAAAATGTCGCTGACAAACGTCGGGTCGCGGTACCACTTTTCAACCCAGCCCTTAGCCCGGCTATCGGTGGAAATGATCCCGTTGCGCACCGGGGCGCCCGTTTCATCCACCATATACAGCCCGTTGCCGTGGCCGGTGACCGCCACGCCTTTGATCTGGCTGGCGTCGATCCCCGACTGCGCGAGGGCCGTTTTAATGACTTCAACGTTGGCCGCCCAGAGTTCGTTGATATCTCGCTCGGTGTGAAATTCCTTCGGGGTCAGCATTTGCGTAGACTTCGACGCGCTGGCCACCACGTTGCCGGCGCGATCGTAAATCGCCGCTTTTGTGACGGTGCCGCCGTTATCAATGCCCATGACGTAGTGTTGTTTCATTGGCGTGGACTCCTTATGCGTTACCATAAACCGGGTTCGCTGGTGGTAATGCCTTTAAATCCGGCATGGAAAATTTTATCTACAAGGTATTTCCGCTTTACAAAGCCTCCGGCGATGAATATCACGTCAAAGCCTTTTAAATTCCGGCTAATCAATTCCAGACACTGGCAGGCATATTCAGCAGGTAAGATTTCAATAGCATCTGGCGGGTTATGCTTAACAATATCGATGGAGTGATCCAGCGATCGCGAGTCGATGAGCAATACCCGGAAGATAGTTAACAATCCCTCTTTTTTGGCATAGCGTAGGGCCGAGAGATTGGACGAAATAACACCATCAACCTTGTAGTAATTTTTGAGCAGACTGATCCCCGCCTGGTCGGGTTTAAAACCGCCCAGTAGCTCCAGGTGAATAAGCACTTTCTTGCCGCGCTGATGGCATTTGCCAATCAGCGATTGCAGGTTGCCGATATTTGCTTCGGATAGCAGTACGTATTCTGATGCGCAGGACAGCGCCTGTTCAAAATGTTTATATTTTCTGACGGAAGGAATGATGGTGTTATTTAAGAACATATTAATATCCGATGTTATTTAGCCATGTAGAGGCTGTAGGCATCTTCCGCTGTGGCATTTTCATGGATGATGGCGTTCAGACCTGCTACTACTTTTGCCGGCTGTGGGTCCTGAGTAATATTGCGGCCCACCGCCACGCCTTTTGCACCCACCTGCATACAGTGCTGCACAAATTTAAAATAACCGTCGATGCCGGTTTTCGGGCCGCCCAGCGCGAGTACCGGCACGCCGGCCGCTTCGACGATAAGCCGATCATCTTCGGTACCGGTAAAGCGGGTTTTGATCACGTCAGCCCCCAGCTCAACGGCGATGCGGGCCGAGGCGGCGATAACGGCCGGGTTGTTGGAGTCGTCGCTGGTCACGGGATAGCCGTACGGCAGGGATTCCACGATCAGCGGCACGTTCCAGCGATCGGCGGCCTGCGCCAGCTGCATCGCCATGATGTGCGTTTTCTCTTCATTGAACGCCCCGGGGAAGGTCATGCACACTACGCCTTCCGCAGCCACTTTCAGCGCATCCTCAATGGAAAAGACGGGAGTCGTATCGGGAACGGTATTATCAAAAATATTCACTGTGCTATCGACGCGTAATACAACGGGAACGCAATTGAAAACTTCGCGGAAATTTTTCAACATGCCATAAGTGACCAGCGCGCAGTCCAGGCCGCTTTCAACAAGGGCCGGAAGCTGATTTATCGTATTATCAATACCATTTGTTTTGCTTGAAAAATAGTAGCCATCCAGCGCCAGCGTGACCGATTTACCATCTTTTGCGAAAATGCGAGAGAGACGACGTTCTTTAGACATTTTTTGACTCCTGAGATAGAAAAAAAACAAAAAAGGCCCTCAGAGACTTTCGTCTCTGAGGGCCTTCGATTCACTTACCCTTTTGATAATCGTTCAGCAATCCAAACCATTATCAATTAATTTTTCAGCCTGACGGGTAGGGTTTAAATCGTGTTTAATTTAAATCCGTTCCCTTGCTTGAATTAATTACTAGCATGCCTGCGTTCTTTCTGTCTAGCCGTTGTTGATAAACTGAGATGCTTATCACGAATTAAACTTGAGTTTAATCTTATCAGCGCTTGCGAATTTGAACACCAACAGCCGATTTTATTGTGCTTATGCTAAGAGTAAAAACTCTATCGTCAACTGCGCCAGCAGCAGCAGCAGGGCAATCAGCGCCAGCCATTTCGTCGGACGCAGCTTATGCTGCGGAATAGAGGTATTACGCAAACGCACGAACCATGGATTGTTTTTCATTATTGACGTCCTGTCCCTGATGCCTGTTAACGCGATCGACAGAAACTGAATGACGATCTAATTAGCTGATATTAATGGATTAGTCGGCAATAACCCATGAATAAATGAAGCTGGTTTAGCTTTCATTCAATAATTGGGACTCGAATCATATACAACATAAATCAGGATAAGGGTCCGTCAATAAACGCTGTTTCAGACCCTCATCTGGCTGTCGCTTGCTGACAGGGCGTCCGCTGTCTTCAGAGTTCATGATCCCAGGGCGGGTTAGCGCCCGGCCTGGAAACCGTCACCGCGGCGGCGCGCATCCCCAGATCCACCGCCTGGCGAACCTGCTTGCGTGACAGTGTCACTAGTTTCTCCTTCTCCAGGAGCCCGGCCTGCGAGAGGCTGGCGAGAATACCGGCATTCACCGTATCGCCCGCGCCGACGGTATCGGCCACCGCTACGCGAATAGCGGGCACATGCAGATGAAAATCAGCGGTCCAGGCATCAGCGCCGTCAGCGCCGCGGGTGACCACGATAAGCTTCGGCCCCCGCGCCAGCCAGCGGCCTATCACCTCATGCTCTTCCCCGGGTTCGGCAAACCAAGCGAGGTCCTCATCGGAAAGCTTGACGATATCCGCTAATGCAATCATGCGCCTCATGCGCGCCAGGTGTTTCTGCCGGTCCGGGATGAAAATTTCACGAATATTAGGGTCGAGGAACATCACCCGACGCGGCGCTTCCCTTACCATCAGCGCTTCATAAACGCTGCCGCACGGTTCGGCGATCAGGCTGATGCAGCCGAACAGAACGGCGGAGACGTCATCCCCGAGCGTCGGCAGGTCGTTTTCAGTCAGCATTCGACCGGCGCTATTCTCATCGTAAAAGGTATAGCGGGCCTGACCGCCTACCAGCCTGACGAAGGCGAGGGTGGTGGGCAGCGGCGCGCGGGTTGAGGGCGAATAATCCACGCCGGAGGCGTCAAGCGTGTGGCGCAGCATGTCACCCATAAAATCGTCCGATAAACCGGAAAACAGCGCGACCGCCATCCCCTGGCGACCCAGGGCGACGGCGGTATTGAACGCCGCCCCGCCAACGCAGGGAGTAAAGGCGGGGGCATTCTCGCGGCTCCGACAGGGCAGCATATCGATGAGGGCTTCTCCGCAGCAGAGGATCATGGCTTTTCTCCCCGGCTTACCGCGACCACCGGCGGGGTTTCCAGCCGATCGGCTACCTGCATCCAGTTTTCGGCAAAACGTCCGCAGGCGGTCTTGATATCGACGCCGACGGGGAGCTCCGGACACTCGTTTTCGCCGTTGCTGCCCCAGTTAACCCATCCTGACTGGCGGCGCTGGACTATCTGAAACGCGCCGGAGGGGCGGGAGGTCCACCAGATCATCGCCCGGCCGCTCGCTGAATCATACTCGACGGTTTTACTGGCCGGCCCGGGAAAGATGGTTTCATCCGCGACGGCGGAAACGTCAACGGGCGAATCGGTCAGCAGCCATTCCCGCTCGGTGAGATCGGCTCTGCGATGCGCCCGGGCGCGAACCTGGCTCAGCCGTTCGCTAATTTCCGCCTCATCGAGCACGTTCTCCCAGCGGCAGAACATCCGCCAGTAGAGATCCCAGTGGGCGGAGGCCATATCGGCGAGCTGTTCGCGGAATTCGGTAAATTTCGGGCTCTGGTTTTCCGAGGTGGTGACGGTATTGGCCACCATGGCGACCAGCTCTTCGGCATAGGGGTCGCCCGCGCGATAGCGGGTGCCGCCGTACGCCGCGAAGCGATCGAACAGCAGTTTTCCCGGGCCGCTCTCAAATTCGTCGCCGACGGTGATCTTGTTGGTCACCGAACGGCCGTTAATCACCGTTGAAAAATCATCTACGCAGTAGCGCCGCTGAAACCAGGGCGTGTTCCAGCTAAATTTCCAGTCGATGGAGAAACGTTTACCGCGCAGCTCCGGTAATAATCCGTCGGGGATCGCGCCGCGCATGCGGTAGTGATGATAGACCGGGCCTTCCTCGAGGATCTCAATATCAACGAGGGTATGCTCCGGCGGGTTTATCAGCCCATTTTCCGGGGTAAAAAACGGGCCGTAAAACCCGCCAATGGCGTTATTTCCGGAAGGAAGCAGCTCGACGTTGTCCTGCAGCGCGCGAAAATGGCGCAGCCCCCACTTGGATGCACCGACGCCCTGGGCGGTTCCCCGACACATTTCCAGATCGAAGCAGCCGGTATTGAGACGGACAAAACAGTCTTTTTCCCGGCCAGGCAGCCGGTGGATACCGGCGATTTCACCGGCTTCAGCCGCCGTGAGCGGGCGGTCAAGCCGCATCTTGAGGGTACCGCTGAAGCTGACCGTCGCGATAAAAGCGGTACGGCTTGCCGACGACTCCTGCTCAAGGCGCTGGCAAAGGATCCGCGCATCCTCGTCGGTAATCGCCCACCACAGCGGCTCCTGCAGCTTTTCAGGGAGAATAAACGTAATCGGTTCGCGATCCCGGGTACCGTTCATCGGGTCCGTCAGCGTAATGTGATATGTCATGAGGGTATACTCCATTAAAATTTAAGCGTGCGAAGACCCGCCGCCAGCGCGGCGGATAAACAAAGCGTCAGGGAAAGCTAGCGGGTACGGGCGATCTCTTTTTTCCGCCAGAAGGTAAACAGCTCCGGATGCTGCTTCAGCCCGTCAATCGCCACGGCAAGAATGATGACGATGCCTTTAATCAATAGCTGGGTGAAAAAGGGCACGCTCAGCAGAATCAGGCCGGTGCTGAGTACGCCAAGAATAATCGACCCAATCAGGGTGCCGATAATCCGCCCGCGTCCACCGGCGAGGCTGGTGCCTCCCAGCACCACCGCCGCAATGGCGTCCAGCTCATATCCCGTACCCGCCGTGGGCTGGGCGGAAATCACCCTGGCGGCGAAGATAATGCCTGCCAGACCCGCGCAGACGCCGGCAATCATGTAGACCGCCGCCAGCACGCGTTTGACCCGTACGCCAGCCAGGCGCGCGGCCTGGGCGTTGCCGCCGACGGCATAGATATGACGGCCGAACCGCGTGCGCTCAAGAATGAACCACGCCAGCAGATAAACAATCAGCATAATAATGACCGGCACGGGGATACCGGCAAGATAGCCATTTCCCAGCTCGCGGAAGCTCAGGCTGCTCGACACAATAGGCTGCCCTTCGGTAATGGTGTAGGCCATACCGCGCAGGAAGGTCATCGTGCCGAGAGTGACGATAAAGGGCGCGAGGGCGAGATAGGCGGTGAGCACGCCGTTAAGCAGACCGCACAGCGCGCCCACGCCAACGCCGGCCAGAATCGCCAGCGGCGCAGGGAGCCCGGCCATCGCCGCGACCACTGAGACTACGCCGGAAACGGCGACGATTGACCCGACGGATAAATCAATGCCGCTGGTTAAAATGACGAAGGTCATGCCCGCCGCCAGAATAGCGTTGACGGAAATCGAGCGGGCGATATTCAGCAGATTATCGACGCGGTTAAAGTTTGGCGCGAAGGTGGACATCAGGATCAGCAGCACCAGCAGAACGATTAAGATCCCCACCCGATCCCACCATTTCGCAAAATCAAACGGCGCTTTGACCGGCAATTCCGTCACAGGTTTATTGTTGTCCATGGCATTCTCCGGATTGACTGGTAAAGGTTCCTGTTGCGTGCAGCATCACTTCTTCTTCCGTGGCTGAAAACGAGGGTAACTGATGAACGATTCGCCCGCCGCGCATGACCAGCACGCGGTCGCTAATGCCGATGGCCTCCGGTAAATCGGAGGAGATCACCAGAATGGCTTTCCCGGCGCGGGCGAGCTTGTCGATCAGTTCGTAGATTTCCCTTTTGGCGCCGATATCCACGCCGCGGGTCGGTTCATCGAGAATAAGCAGCCTCGAATTGCGCAGCAGCCAGCGCGCCAGCGCCGCTTTCTGCTGGTTTCCGCCGGACAGGGCGCTGACGGGCAGTTCAACCGCATTTTCCCGCAGCCGCAGCCTGCGCATCTGCTCAAGGACGGCGGCGCGAATCGACTTGCGTTTCACCACGCCGCCGGCGACAAAGCTATCCAGCGAGCTGATATCAATGTTGTGCTCAACCGAATGCCCGAGAAAGAGTCCCTGAGTTTTGCGGTCTTCGGTCACCATCCCGATACCGTCGGCGATAGCGGCGGTGGGGTCTGCCGGATTGCTCGCCCGGCCGTCAATGCGCACGCTTCCCTGGGTGCGCGGGTCGGCGCCGAAGAGCAGGCGAGCGACTTCGGTTCGCCCGGAGCCCACCAGACCGGACATGCTCACCACTTCGCCCGCGTTGACCTCAAAGGAGACCGGGCCGGTCGCACTGCCTGCCAGATCCCTGACTTCCAGCAGTACCTTGCCGGGCGTACGCGGCTCGTGCTGATAAAGATCGACGATTTGCCGGCCGACCATCATGCGGACGATATCGGTGGTTGAGACGTTGCCGAGGATTTCCGTGCCGATCCACGTGCCGTCCCTGAAGACCGTGACCCGGTTTGCCAGCTGCCATACCTCTTCCATGCGGTGCGAGATATAGACCATCCCGACGCCATCCTGACGCATCTGCTCGATCAGCCGGTATAGCTGGAGAGTCTCCGCCCGCGACAGGGCGGCGGTCGGCTCATCAAGCACCAGCACTTTGGCGTTTTCACTGACGGCGCGGGCGATCTCGACCATTTGCTGACGTCCGATGCTCAACGAGCCGAGCGGCGCCTGCGGGTCGATGTCCGCGTTAATCCGGTCCAGCTTCTCCCGGGCCTCCCGGTGCATCCGTTTGCGATCGAGAATACCGGCGAAAGCGGTCGGTTCCTGGCCGAGAAACAGGTTTTCCGCCACCGTCATATCGGGAACCGTATTCAGCTCCTGGTGGATAATGGCGATGCCATATTTGCGGGCATCCCTGGGCGTGCGAATATCAATCTCCTGCCCGTCGATAAAAATAACGCCGCTATCGCGCTGCTCGTTACCGGAGAGGATCTTCATCAGCGTGGATTTGCCCGCGCCGTTTTCCCCCATCAGGGCATGGACCTCTCCGGCGAATAAATCAAAGCGTACGTTGTTCAGCGCCAGGGTCGCGCCGTAGCGTTTTGAAATCCCTTCCAGCCTGAGCAAGGGAGGTGATGTTGTATCGGCCATTGTCTTTGCCCTCCGGGATGAACCTGAGCGCCATCCCGTTTTTGCCTCTTAAAGTGACGAAGTGATTACCAGCCCGGATAGCTGTCGACGTTATCGCGGGTGACCAGTACGCTGGGGATCAGGACGGTATGAGAGGCGATCGGTTTGCCGTCGACCATATCCTGAGCAAGCGTGATGGCCTGGCGCACCATTTCGCCCGGATTTTGCGTTGCGGTACCGATAAACGGCGAGCCGCTGCGCTTAAGTTCTTCAACCGCTTCCGGGCTACCGTCGACGCCGGTAACTTTGATCGCGCCCGCTTTGCCTGCCTGTTCAACGGCCAGTACCGCACCGAGCGCGGAAGGATCGTTCATGCCGAAAATACCGGCGACGTCCGGATTGGCCGTGAGCATGTCGGTGGTCACCATCAGGCCGGAAGCGCGGTCGTTGCGCGATGCCTGCTGGCCGACGATTTTGATATCCGGGTATTTTTGCGCGACGTTTTTACAGCCTTTGATGCGGTCGATAATGGTCTGAATCGGCGTGCCATCCACCAGCAGCACTTTGCCTTTGCCGCCCATCTGGCTGAACAGGTATTCGCAGGAGGTTTCCCCGGCCTGGATGGCGTTGGTCATGATCGCCGCGTCTGCGCCTTTCGCGGGCGTATCGACCGCGATAACGATAATTCCGGCGGCTTTTGCCCGCTGAATGGCCGGCTCGATCCCGGATTCATCGACGGCGGAAATAATGATGAGATCCACTTTCTGCTGAATAAACGCGTCAATCTGCGTGTTCTGGTTTGCCAGATCGACCTGCGCATCCTGTACGTTAAGGGTTGCGCCGATTTGCGCCGCGGCCTGCTTAGCGTTCCTTTCCATTGCCGAGAAGAAGGGGTTGGACATGTCCTGCACCATTAAGCCGATGCGGGAGATTTTTTTGCCATCCTGCGGCGCGGCGCTGGCTGCGGGAATAAACCCTGTCATGGTGGTGATTACCGCGCTAACCGCGACAGCCAGCCATGCTTTGCGAAGTTTGGTCATATTCTGCTCCTTTCATTATCGTGTGGTATAAGGTACGGCCAGGTGTGGGGAAGCCTCAGAAATAATCCCCTGATGTTGTTTTTCGGTAGCGACTGAAATTCAGCCGTTATTTACATCGCTAAAATGATGAGCGCGTATAGCACGCCGTAGCCCGCTTTTTTGTCGGGTGGCGCCTTACCCGGCCGACGAAAACCGCAAGCGCCATTTCTGTCGGCCCGTGCAGGGGAAGCGCCGCCGGGCAATGCCGTCCGGGCGATACGTTGTCAGCAATCTTTTTAATAGTTATTCATTTTCTACAGCCGCAGGACTGGCGAATAACCAGCTCGGCGGGAACTTTACGCTGGGTATTAATTTCTCCTTTTCCTTCCGGATGAATTAACTGGATAAGCATTTCAGCCGACTGCCTGCCAATCTCTTCGCTGTTTTCATTGAGCACCGTTAGCGGCGGATTTAATAGCGGCGCCCAGTCGAATTCATCGTAGGCGATAAGCGCCATATCGTCGGGGATGGCTATCTGGCGCTGCTGAAGCTGTTTAAGTGAACCCAGCAGAATAGGGTTGTTACCGGCAATAAGCGCGTCCGGCAGCGATGTCTGGCGGTCCAGGTATCGGCTCAGGGTGTCCGCAGCCGACTGCGCGTCGTTCTCCGTTTCGACAACTTCAAGCGTTGCGCCGCAGCGCTCTGCGGCCTCGCGAATACCGCGCTCGCGTTCAAAACGCGTGGTCCAGCGGTCCGGGTAGATGAGGAGCAGCCAGCTTTTATAGCCGTGCTGCGCCAGATGGTTTCCCACCAGCAGGCTGGCCTGATAATTGTCGGTCGTGACGCTGGGAAAGTTGTGCTCGCCGCGGGGAGGTGAGTCAACGAAGACGACCGGAATATCCCATTTCGCCAGCAGGCTCAGGCTTTCCGGCTGAAGCGTCACCGTCGAAATGATCCCGGCCATTCGCGACTCGATCAGGCGGTTAATCATGCGATCTTCCTGCGCGCGGTCGTAGGTACCGTTGACCGCGATATCGCCAAGCACTACGGTCCACTGCGACGGCTGCAGCATCTGCTGAATACCGGACATCAGGTTAAGGTAGTAAGAGTTCGAGGCATGGGCGGTAATCACCGCCACCGAGTCCCTGCTTGAGCGGCGTAGCGCCTGGGCCGCGCGGTTAGGTACGTAGCCGAGTTCTCGCGCCACTTTTAAAATCAGCTCCCGGCTGTCGTCAGCAACGCCATCGCCACCGTTTAGCGCGCGTGAAACGGTAAACATAGAAAATCCCGTCGCTTCACTCACATCCCGCATCGTTGCTTTACGCATATTTCGCTCTCTGTATTTATGAAATTACCCGCGATACAGACGGCTATTTCCTTGACCTAAACGTTTATGAGGCTAAACATAAACGTTTAGGTTTGTTTGATCAGTGAGCCGCTTCTCGTTTTGTGAACAGAAGGTAAATAACGTCGTTTGTGAATGATTTCTATGTATTTATTGATTTAATGCATATTTAGCCCGCTTGCCGCTTTGCTACTCTTGAACGCATTCATTCACGGTCAGACAGGGTCGTCGCGTTGGAAATCTTTTTTTAACCCACTGAAAAGTATTCTCTAAATATTTTTCACATCGCAAAAATCACGGTCCGTTTTCCACGGATCCGCTTTTGTATGGGTTAAAAAAAGGTTCACCATGAAAATTACATGGAACGTCAGGCCAGTCGGCTATCAGCTGATTAGCAAGCGCTGCCCCGCCTGTCATGGGCAGCAGGATTTCACCCCATCCGGTGCCTTCCGGGTCAACTCGCAAAAAAAAGTGCTCGATGTCTGGAGTATCTATAAGTGCGTGCGCTGCGCGTATACCTGGAACATCAGCCTGTTCTCGCGTTTGCCCGTCAGCAAAATCAATCCGCAGCTCTACGCGCGACTTATCGCTAACGATAAATCTGCCGTCGAGGCTTACTCTCACGATCCGGTCGTTCTGCGGCGTAATCGCGCGGCGCTATCGGGTACGCCTGACTTTGTGGTTCAGGAACGCTGGCGCATCAACCTTGTTCGCGCTTCTCAGGTGAGGGTGGATGTCAGGGTCACGCGCGCCTTTCAGACCAGCCTGCTGTCGGTCCTGAGACGAGCGCTGCGGCTGAGCGGTAGCGCGATCCGTCAACGTCTTCAATCGGGAGATATCGTCGGTATTACGCTGAAAGAACTGCGGGCGCCCAGGCTGCGGCCGGAGGGATATACGCTGTACATCACGAGGGAGGTTCTCCTGGCGCGCAGGCCTATTTCATTAAACGCGGGCTCAGCGCGCGGGAGACGATAGCCATTGCCCCGGATAGTTTTCTATCCGGGGAGCTGACTCGCAAAAATCGATTCGGGTTGCCGCAAGGAGCAAAATAGCCTTGCCTTTTATACTGTGAATTTATACAGTTTTTGGCGGCGGTACGGCGATAGTGTCCATCGGTATCCCGGATGCTGCGACGGCAAATTCTGTTAATAAAAGGAGAGTGCGATGTCTATGGATACGCGTAAAGAAGTGCTGTTTGTCCTCATCCAGGAGTACGCCGACTGGGAGTTCGCGCTGCTGGCACCGGGGCTGCGCCGCGGGTTTGGCGTATGGGAACCGCGATACGAAGTCAGAACCGTGGCTGCCGATGAGGGGCCGGTGAGGTCAATTGGCGGGGTGCGCTGCCTGCCGGATTATACCTTCGAGACGATACCCGATGATTACGCCGCGCTGGTGCTGGTGGGCGGAATGAACTGGTGGGGAGAGGAGGCCCGGCGGGTTGTACCTCTGGTAGAACAAGCGCAGGCCCGGCAGATTGTGGTAGGCGCGATATGCGACGCTTCGGCCTTTCTTGGCGCGCATGGCTTTCTCAATGATGTCGACCACACCTCGAACGGGCTGGCCTACCTGCAGAGCCGGGCGGGGTCAGCCTACAGCGGCGCCGCGCGGTACAGAAACGAGCCTTCGGTACGCGACGGTAACCTGGTGACCGCCAACGGCGTTGGCTTTGTGGATTTTACCTGCAATATGCTGTCTGCCTTAAAGGCGGCCCGCCAGCAAGAGATCGAAGCCATGAGGGAGACGTTCAGGTCGGGAATGTTTACGGAAGGCTGATGCAGACAAGGCCGCGATTTGCATGGCCATTTGCCGAAATCGAATCATCTGGCTGAGAGCATCCGTCGCTATATTGAGAGTTGCCAGGGTTGTTGCGCAGGGTTTCGCCATGCGCTAACCCTGCCTTAACTTTCCGGCGTGGGGTTTAGTCTGCGTTTGCGTAATAAACAAACGCCAGCTTATTGCCGTCCGGATCTCTGACGTAGGCGCTGTGGAAACCTTCACCGTACTGCGGGCGATGTCCTGGGGCGCCTTCATCACTTCCTCCCAGGCGTAGCGCCAGCTGATGCAGCTGCTGAATATGCTCAACCGAACGTGCGTTCAGGGCCACCATAGCGCCGTTGCCCGCTGTTGCCTGCTGCTGGTTGAACGGTTTGCCAACGCACAGCCCGATGGTGCGGTTTCCGCTGAATGTCCCCCACGATGCGCCTAGCTCGCTGCGGCCGCTCCGGGGCTGCCCCAGCATCTCCATCAACGGGTCGTAAAAACGAATCGCGCGCGGCAGATCGTTAGTGCCG
Organism: Klebsiella sp. RCJ4; assembly: GCF_009025755.1. Classification (NCBI taxonomy): domain Bacteria; kingdom Pseudomonadati; phylum Pseudomonadota; class Gammaproteobacteria; order Enterobacterales; family Enterobacteriaceae; genus Klebsiella; species Klebsiella sp. RCJ4. The sequence continues at coordinate 229,899 of NZ_WCIN01000038.1, read as the reverse complement.
AGCATGATGTAGGAAAACATGGCTCCTCCTCATTTTTCGCCTGAAAGCTGCTGCCAATCTAGCAGCAAGGCGCGAGCACGGGCAGCCCGGGGAGTCAGAAATCATACCTCCGTCGCGATTCTTCAGCGATTTTGCCCGCGCGCGAGCCGGCTGCTCAGCTCAGATCGTGCAAATCTTTATCATTCGGCGGCAGCAGTGATATCTGGTCGAAAGTAACCCGCAGGCCGCTGCGCTGCGGCGTGCAGCACATGATGCCGACCTTCGCCGCGCCGCCCGGAAAAGGGCACAGCCGCAGCAGCGGCCACAGTTGACCGTCCGTTGAATACTGCAGGCGCAGCGCTTCTCCGCGGCGGGTCAGACGCAGCCAGAACTCACCGGGGTCGCCCGGGAAAATACCGGTTGCCCAGTCTGATGTTTCCTGCGTCAATACGCTACCGATAGCGGGCGCGCCGTCGTTGTACTCGATACCGGCCTTAATCCAGCGCCTGGCGTCCTGCATTAACATGATCCCTGCCTGGTCATACAGCGTACTGAAATCTGCTCGCACCCTTACCTGAAAGGTGAAGTCCCCCGCGGCTTCCGTGGCGTAGATATGCCCGGAAAAACGCTCAAACCCGTACCAGGTTTCGCGCCAGAAGTCGGTTTGCGCATCGGTGACAACGCGCAGTTCGCCGTCCTCTTCTGACCATGTCGCGGGTTCGTTAATCCATTGAAATATCTGATGCATCAGGCCTCCTGTCTTTGCTGAATAAGCGTTAAAAACCGCAGCGTGTCTTCGTCCGCCTGCTGCGCAAGGCGCGCATCCCACGCCGGACTGTCGGCATCGCAAAAGCCGTGCTGCGCATTGAACATCCGGCAGGCCACGGAGGGATATTTCTCCAGCTCGTTTTGCAGGGCGCGGGGATCGAACGCCGGTTCATGGCGGGCGAGAACCACCTGCGTTGGGCACGGAGGCGCCGCATCGCAGTACTGGCGGATCCGTGAACCGTAGTGGCAAACCGCACCGTCGCAGAGTCCGCTTCTGGCGGCCAGCCAGGCTAAGGTGGCGCCTACGCTGTAGCCGATAAGGATTAGCGTGCCGTATTTCGCTCTTAGTTCGGCCAGCAGCGACACGATGGCGGCGGTATCAAATCCGACGTTATCGGAAAAGTGGTGCCAGGCCTGCTCCTGCTGCTCATAGGCGAACGGCGCAGAGTGAGGGAAAAACGCTGGCGTGTACGCATCGAAGCCGCGGCTGCGCCAGGTCGCGGCGGATCGCTGAATATGCGCGTTGATGCCGTAGATTTCATGCAGCAGGACGATGGCTTTATCGCAATCAGGTAACATAAATGCGCCTCTGGCGGATAAAATGGGTTTTCTCCGGTCGGAAGGTCAGTTTATCAAGGCTGACGCCTGTAGTATAAACATACCGCCCGGAAGATTGCTCGTGCATCCAGGTCTTTGATTTTCCTGGTCGGATCAACGTCACGATACGCCATCACATCAAGGTAACGTTGTTTTTCAGATTAATTTCTATCCAGTTAGCGAGACCGTATGAATGTAACCCGTGCCGACATGGCCGATCTTGTCTATTTTTTCGCCATCTCCCGCCATCAGAGTTTTAGTAAAGCTGCCGTTGAACTTGGGGTGAGCGCATCGACGCTGAGCCACGCGATCAAGGGATTTGAGGCGCGGCTGGGTGTGCGTCTGCTGAACCGCACGACCAAAAGCGTTTCCCTGACGGCGGCCGGTTAAAGTCTGATCAACGCGGTAAGCGAGCCGCTCGCTTCAATCGATGTCGCGATTGAACAGCTCAATCCGTACCGCGACTCGCCTGCGGGACATATTCGGCTCAACGTCGCCGTTGAGGCGGCCACGCTGCTGCTGGCCCCGGTCCTGCCTGTTTTTGCTGAACGTTACCCCGATATTGAGCTGGATATCGTGGCCAGCAACCGCATTGTTGATGTAACGGAAGCGCGGTTTGACGCAGGGATCCGCTATGGCGGAACCGTGCCTGAAGATATGGTGGCGCAGCGGCTGTCTGCCGATGTGCGCTGGGTGGTCGCCGCATCCCCGGAATATCTTGCCCGCTTTGGCGAGCCCCGGCATCCTCACGATCTTCAACAGCACCGCTGCGTCAGCAATCGTCTGGGAAACAACCGCATTTATAAATGGGAGTTTGAACGTGGCGAAGAGCAGCTCACCGTCAAAGTACCGCCGCTGTTAACGGTCGATCTGGCGGAGACGGGCGTGGTGGCCATTCTGCAGGGGTTTGGCCTGATGTACCTGCCGGAACCGCTGATAGCAGAGCACGTCAGCACAGGGCGCCTGCGTCTGGTGCTGACCGACTGGGCCTCATACGGACCGGGATTCTATATCTATTACTCCAGCCGTCATCAGGTTCCCACCGGGCTGCGCCTGTTAATCTCCCTTGTGCGGGAAATGAAGCCGCTCGGTCTGTAGCCCGATTGATGAAAATAACTCACAGCCCCATTCGATAGCGAGGGCTGGCTCCTTCTTATTCCGCGCCTTACCCTGTGGCAAAAGAGAAGGAGAGCTTGATGAACTATTCGCGCCGCTGTATTCCCGGTCTGTTCTGGCTTTTGGCCGTCACCGCGTTTCTGTTTAGCTTTACCTCTACCAGCCGTGCCGCAGAGGCTAATACGCTGGTTATCGTCTCTCATCCGTATCCTGAGCAATCGGTCATGACCAAAGGTCTTGAGGCCGCAGCGCAAAGCGTACCCGGCGTGACCGTACGCAATCTCGAGGCGCTTTACGGTTTTGATACCCGAAATATCAATGCCGATGAAGAGCGAAGGCTCATGCGGGAACACTCGCGCATCGTTTTTATCTTCCCGACCCACTGGTTCAACATCACCCCGATGATGAAGGCCTGGCTGAACGATACCTGGGGCAGCGTAGGGCCGGGAGTATGGCAGGGCAAAGAGATGCTGATTGTCACGACGGCCGCAGGCGGTGACGCGACATACGGCGAGACCGGGCGAACGGGCGTCAGCCTGGCCGACGTCTTTACGCCAATGAAGGCCAGCGCGCTGCATGCGGGAATGACCTGGCTGCCTCCGCTGGTTTTTCAGCGTGCCAGCCGCGATCAACTGCCTGAATACCAGCGTCAACTGGTGGAAAGGCTGAAGAATTAACGTGTCGGAAAGGTGTTCAGGATGAAAGCTTTTATTGCCGTAGCTGCAATGTCGTTAATGCTGGGCGCGCCAGCCCTGGCAGAAGAAAAAAGAGGTGAAAAAATGGCTCCACGTAGTCCATCCGTATTGTCCGCTGAGGATATTCAATCCGTCGCGCCGGCGCTTGCCCGTTTCGGCAGCGAGGTGCTGATAGGGGATCTCTGGCAGAGAACAGAACTCTCGCATCGCGACCGCAGCATCGTGACCGTGGCGATTCTTATCGCCCGTAATCAGCCGGCGGAGCTAAAACATAACGTTGAAGTTGCTCTGGATAACGACGTCACGGCGGCTGAAATCTCAGAGATCGTCACGCATCTGGCTTTTTATTCCGGCTGGCCCAACGCGATGGCCGCCGTTGCGGTGACGAAAGATATTTTTGTCGCGCGCGGCATTGGCCGCGAGCAGCTGGCTGCTGCCTCCCCGGAGCTGCTCCCTCTTAATCAGGCGGCGGAGAACCAGCGTTCAACAACCGTAGAACAGAACTTCGGCGTGATTTCCCCTGGACTGGTGAAGTTTACGACTCAACCGCTGTTTCTTGACCTGTGGCAGCGACCGGGGCTGAAGCCGCGCGACCGCAGCCTGGTCACGGTCAGCGCGTTGATTGCCGCCGGGCAAAGCGCGCAAATTGGCTACCATCTTAACCGGGCGATGGATAACGGCCTCACCGCGCAAGAGGCGGGGGAGATCGTTGCGCATGCTGCTTTCTATGCCGGCTGGCCAAATGCCTTTTCAGCGGTAGCGGTGGTGAGTGAAGTCCTGCGCGCTCGTGGCCTGGCAGAGTGAGCGGATGTTCAACTCTCTTAGCGCCACGCTATTGATTTTTATTGCTACGACGGGGGCGGCATTTGCCGCCGGGCGGGAGAACGCGGTGAAGATTCAGTTTGAGTTCAATGGCGCCACGGTTGTCGGCTCGCTGGATGAGAGCGCAGCGGCTAATGAGTTCCTGGCGCAGCTGCCGATGACGGTGAAGCTCGAGGATTATGGTTCCACGGAAAAAATCGCCTGGCTGCCGACGAAACTGCGCCACGCGGACTCTGGCGCCTCAATGACCCCACGGCGCGGCGACATCGCCTATTACGCGCCGTGGGGCAATCTGGCCATTTTTCGCGAGGATTTTCGCCACTCCCCCGGGCTGATAAGCCTCGGGCGGATAGAGGAGGGACTCGCCGCGCTCGACCAGGCGGGAGCCGAAACGGTAACCATCCGGCGTTATTAAGTTCGTGCTGCGTTAAATTTTCCTTTCTGCATGCTTAAATGGGCTGTTTACAGCCCATTTATCGGATACAAAGCGAACGCTCAGTATCGACAAAAATCATCTACACTTTTCCAGCCAGGTCATTTTCACACCTAACGAGACGCTATCGTCCGGACATAGCATCCCGCCCTAAGACCCGACCCACTGCAGGCGTCAGGCCCGCAGCCTTGTTTTCTCACGAGAGGAGTTTGTAACATGGCATTTGTGACAACCAAAGACGGCGTCAATATCTTCTTTAAAGACTGGGGCCCGAAGGAGGCGCAGCCGATCGTATTCCATCATGGCTGGCCTTTAAGCGCCGATGATTGGGATAACCAGATGCTGTTTTTCCTGGCAGAAGGGTTCCGGGTGATTGCGATTGACCGACGCGGTCATGGTCGTTCAGATCAGGTGAGTGACGGTCACGATATGGATCATTATGCCGCCGATGCCTCTGCGGTGGCGGAGCATCTGGATCTGCATAACGCCGTGCATATCGGGCATTCCACCGGCGGCGGGCAGGTTGCGCGCTACGTTGCGCAGTATGGTCAGCCGCAGGGGCGCGTGGCCAAAGCGGTGCTGATCAGCGCGGTTCCGCCATTGATGGTAAAAACGGAGAGTAATCCGGGCGGTACGCCAATCGAGGTGTTTGATGGTTTTCGCAAAGCGCTGGCCGCCAACCGCTCGCAGTTTTATCTCGACGTAGCGTCCGGGCCGTTCTACGGCTTTAACCGTGAAGGCGCGGAGGTGTCCCAGGGCACGATTCAGAACTGGTGGCGGCAGGGCATGACCGGTAGCGCAAAAGCGCACTATGAGGGGATTAAGGCGTTTTCTGAAACCGACCAGACCGAAGATTTAAAAGCCATTACGCTGCCGGTGCTGGTGATGCAGGGCGATGACGACCAGGTTGTGCCTTATCAAAACGCCGCGATACTGCAGGATAAGCTGCTGCCGAACAGCCAGCTAAAAATTTATCCCGGCTTTCCGCACGGTATGCATACCTCGCACGCCGATGTGATTAACGCCGATCTGCTGGCGTTTATTCGCTCGTAGCCTGGTGCTATAAGAAGGCCGCCATCCGGCGGCCTTATCGTTTACATCAGGCTTTCATGCTGGAGGATTTTGAGCATTTCGTCCTTCAACATAAGTTTTTCTTTCTTCATCTGTACAAGCTCGAGACTGTATCCTTTGCCATCGACTCCTTCTATGCGCGAAATGTCGTGATCGAGTGCATTATGTTTTTCGAATAGCGACTGAAAGCGCGGGTGCCTGGTTTTCAATCGAGAAATCAGCTCTCTGTATTCTGGAAACATGTACCTTCCTTGTTGATGGTGAAAAGTGTGTACGCTGACACACACATTCAGATTACCCATATGAATAAAATGGTAATGCGAACGAAGTCGCGTTTATGTTACGTACCAATGAAATCTCAGGGGCCGGAAGCGGCCTGGAGGCATAGATGACAGTTGAAGAACCTACCGTTGCGCTGATCGGTCCGGGCGCAATTGGTACCACCATCGCCGCGGCGCTGCACGAGGTTGGCCGTACGCCTCTGGTATGCGGCCGCCGCGCGCACCCGCAGCTTTCGCTGCGTTTTGATGGCGGAAATATTGTGGTGCCGGGGCCGGTCTTGACGGAACCAGCATCGGTCGCCGCGCCGTACGACCTGGTATTTGTGGCGGTAAAAGCGACACAAATTGCGGCTATTGCACCGTGGCTGCAAGCGCTGTGTCACGATCGAACGGTAGTCTGCGTGCTCCAAAACGGCGTTGAACAAAAAACGCTGTTCGCGCCGTACGTGGCGGAAGCTACCGTGCTGCCATCGGTCGTCTGGTTCCCCGCCCAGCGTGAACCTGAAGCGTCAGTCTGGCTGCGGGCGAAACCGCGCCTGACGCTGCCGGATGTTGAGGGGGCCGAGCGGGTGCGGCACGCGCTACGGGACACGCGCTGTGAAGTGGATATCAGCGCGGATTTTCTCTCCGTTGCGTGGCGTAAACTGCTGCAGAATGCGGTCGCCGGTCTGATGGTGCTGGCGGGGAGGCGGGCAGGGATGTTTGCCCGCGACGATATCACGGCGCTTGCTTTAGCCTATTTGCAGGAGGGGCTGACGGTGGCGCGCGCCGCAGGCGCCAGCCTGGTCGACGGCGTGCCGCAGGAAATTCTCGCCGGTTTCCACCGAGCGCCTCCGGATTTAAGCACTTCAATACTGACGGATCGCGAGGCCGGGCTGCCGCTGGAGTGGGATATTCGCAACGGGGTCGTTCAGCGATATGGCCGTATTCACCATATCCCCACGCCGTTAAGCGATGTGATTGTGCCGCTGCTGGCCGCCGCCAGCGACGGGCCGGGCTAAAGGCGCGGGACGCCGGCGTGATAACGTTCCCCGGGATCAGATTGATTCCGCCAGCCGGTCGACAACCACTTTGCCGCTATTATCAAACTGGGTGATGCGGTAATTCACGCAATAGGAACGGCGGGTGGTAAATTGATTGAATAACGCCACCCGGCCTTTTTTATCACCATTTTTATTCACAATAATCCATTCGGTGACGTCCGTTGAATTCACTTTACCGCTGCTGGCGTCCTGTTGTTCGACCAGACGATCCTCTTTTTCTACCTTCAAAAAATCACGTAACATTTATTTATCTCCGCTCATCATTGTTTTTAACAATACTCTCTTTATCGATTCATTCAATTAAACATTTTAATCAAAGCTATGAATTATTAGTCAGGAATGAATTGGCTTAGTGAGTGTGTATCCCATTGAATTTAAGTAACATAAATTTAATCACCTCACCCGGGATACGTATGTTTTTCCATGAGTAACGGTTTTTTTATCCCGAATCCATTTATGTGACAACGTCACATAAATGTTAATGTCGACCTACCTCACAGATAGAAATTTTATATGACGGATGCGAACTTGATCACTTGACTGGTCAAGTGGGGCGCGCCTATGTTGAAAGCACCTTCTTATCCGTTCCGGGGAGCAAGAAAAATGGGCATCATTCGAACGTTAAACGGGGATATTTCCGCTAATCAGCTGGGCGTCACCTACAGCCACGACCATATCTACTGTATTCCGCCCTATTGGGCCGAGCGTCAGGATGACGATCTGTTACTCGACGATCCGCAGGCTTCAGAGCGTGAATTAAGCGACTTCCGCCGGGCGGGTGGTAACGCCATCTACGACGCCACCGCGCCGGATTATGGCCGTCAGGCCGCAGCCGTCGCCGCCATGGCGCAGCGCCAGCAGCTGCACATTATCGCCACTGCGGGTTTTAACAAAGGCTTTCTGTGGAGCAGCAAGCGGCCGGGCTCCGCGCAAACTTTCGCCGAATGGATTGCACATTCAGAGGTTGATGAACTGGTTGAACATGTCTGTCGCGAGGTCACTGAGGGGATAGAGGGCACCGAACATCGGGCCGGCGTGGTGAAGTGCGGTACCGGCTATAACGCCATTTCCCCTCTGGAACAAAAAACCATGGAGGTTATCGTTCGCGCCCAGCAGCGCACCGGGGCGCCGATGCACAGCCATACGGAAATGGGGACGATGGGACTCGAGCAGGCGCAGCTCTTTAAAAAATGGGGGCTGGATCTCTCCCGCTTATGTTTTGCTCATATGGATCGCAACCCCGATCCCTGGCTGCACCGTCAGATCGCCAACACCGGGGCGTTTCTCTCTTTCGACGGTATCAGCCGCATAAAATATCACCCAGAGCACATCCGTACCCAGGCCATCCTGGCGCTCTGCCAGCGCGGTTATCAAAAGCAGATCTTAATCGGCGGCGATTTTGCCCGTAAATCCATGAGCGCGCATTACGGCAAAGGGGGGCTGGGACTGAAATTTATTCTTAGCGACTGGCGGCCAAGATTCATTGACGAGGCCCGGGAAGCCGGGTTTGACGGCGAAGCGCTGCTGCATGATTTCTTCGTCGACAACCCGGCGCGTTACCTCGCTTTTGCCTGAGGAGATGTTATGAAGCTGCATCGTTTAAACGAAAGCGAGGCCCGGCGCGCGTTACAAAAGGCGCGGATCGCCTTATTGCCGCTCGGCGCCGTCGAGCCGCACGGCGACCACCTGCCGCTGGATACCGATAACCTGCTGGCCGAGCGGTTTTGCGCGCTGCTTGACGAGCAGCTGGGCGAGTGCGCCCTGAGCCTGCCGGTCGTTTCCTACAGCCAGGTCTGGTCCCTGCGCGGCCATGCGGGCGCGATTGATATCGGTCATGAACGGCTGACGTCGCTGCTGGTGTCGCTGGCGGAAAACATGGCCAGCTACGGTATCACCACCACGGCGGTGATTAACGCGCATTACGGCAATTTTGATGCGATGAAAGCGGCCTCCCGGCAGCTAAAAGAGCAGGGTATTACCTTGCTTAGCTATAGCTGGGCTGGGATGGAGGAGGAGGTAAAACGACGGCAAACCACCGCGGTGGCTTACCCCGGCTATATGCATGCTGATGAGGTCGAAACCTCGCTGATGCTGGCGCTGGCGCCGGAGTTCGTCACCATGACCAACGCCCGCGCGCACTATCCGACTTTCCCGAACAATTTTCGCTATCAGCCGATACCCTGGACCGAGTTTTCTGACTATGCGGTGCTGGGCGATCCAACTGCCGCCAGCGAAGAGAAAGGGCGCGCGTTCGTCCAGCGGGCGCTGGCGACCACGCTTGCCTCTATCCGTCATCACTTAACCCAAGGAGCCTCCGATGATTGAGCGTCAGGCGATACGCGTTGACTGCCCGGCCGCTACACCTGAGGAGGCCATTCGCGAGGCGGGGAACGCGCTGTGCCGCGCGGGAGCCTGTAGCCCGCAATACGTCCAGGCAATGGTCGATAGCTACCGCGAGCTGGGCCCCTATTTTGTCATTGCCCCCGGGCTGGCGCTGCCGCATGCCCGCCCGGAGCAGGGGGCGATGAAAGCGCAGATCAGCGCGGTCAGGCTGCGTGAACCGCTGGCGTTTGGTCATGCGGAAAACGACCCGGTGCAGGTGGTGCTGGGGCTTTCGGCAACCAGCAGCGATGCCCATATCCACCTTATCCAGCATATCGTGACCGTACTCAGCGATGAAAATAACCTGCATACCCTGATGCATTCGAACGATCCAGAACAACTTTATCGGCTGTTAGCCAGCGGCTCGCAGCGTTTGTAGCGTGATGAACACGGAGTGAATAGCGATGAAAATTCTGACAGTCTGTGGTTTAGGTATGGGCTCCAGCCTGATTTTAAAAATGAACGTTGAGGCAGTGTTAAAACAGCACGGGATTCAGGCCTCCGTGGAACATATGGATGTCTCTTCCGCCGCTTCGGCCAACGCCGATGTGGTGATAACCAACGCGGAGCTGGTGGACAACCTTAAGCATCTGTCCTGTCCGGTGGTGGTGGTGAACAACTATATCGATAACGCCGAAATCACCGCGGCGCTGACCCAGGCGAAAATTCTGCCCGCAGGAGAGCCGTCATGAGCGAGTTTCTTGGCGTGCTGCGCTGGATCACCATCAATATATTTGGTGAAGCGTCGATCTTAATTGGCCTGATCGTGCTGCTGGGCCTGGTGCTGCAAAAGAAATCGCTGGCGGACATTGTGTCCGGCACCCTGAAAGGCATTCTGGGCTTTCTGATCATCGGCGCGGGGGCCGGGATTATCGTCTCCGCGCTGCTGATATTTCAGCCGATCTGGACCGAAGTTTTCGGTCTCAGCTCCATGAACCTGACCAATATTATCGGCCAGGCGCGCTTCAGTGAACGCTACGGAAGCAGCGTGACCATCGCCATTGCCGGCGGATTCGCCATCAATTTGCTGCTGGCCCGGCTGACGCGCTTTAAATACATCTACCTGACAGGACATATGATGTTCTGGACGACGATGATCTTTGCCGGGGTGATGGTGAACACCGAGCCCGCTATTTCAGCGGTGCAGCTGACGCTGATGCTAACGGTGATTATGGGGCTCTACTGGACCCTACAGCCCGCGCTGGTTCAGCCCTGGGTGCGTAAAATCACCGGCAACGACAACGTGGCGCTGGGGCATACTTCCGCCTCCGTCGCGCTGCTGGGGGCGATTTTTGGCCAGATTTTCGCCCGCAACAAAATCAGCTCCGAAGATATCAAAGTCCCTAAAAAGCTGGGTTTCCTGCGCGACTCCAACGTGGTGACGGCGTTGACCATGGCGCTGCTGTTCTTTATTGGCACCTTTATTCTGCAGATTAAAGGTACGCCGAAAGCGGCGGAGATCCTGGCGCAATCCGGCGACCTGAGCTTCTACATCTATGCCCTCAAACAATCGCTGATGTTTACCGGCGGCATTGCCGTCGTGCTGCTCGGCGTACGGATGTTTATTGGCGAAATGGTGCCGGCGTTTAACGGCATCGGCTCGCGGCTGGTGCCCGGCGCAAAACCGGCGCTGGACTGCCCGATACTGTTTAACTTTGCGCCAAACGCGGTGGTGCTGGGGTTTGTCGGCGCTTTTGTCGGCTCGCTGCTGTGGCTGACCCTGATCGGCCGCTATACCGGCTACGTTTTTATTCCCAGCATGATTGTGATTTTCTTTCACGCCGGTACGGCGGGGGTCTTCGGCAATATTACCGGAGGCTATAAAGGCGCTCTGCTGGCGGGGTTTATCACCTCGACCGTGGTCGCCTGGGGGCAGTATTTCTGCGTCACCGGCTTTATCGACAATACGATCCCGGATACCGCGCTATGGGCAGGCGACAGCGATATGTTTGTCCTCGCGCCAGTCATTCATCTTTTGACCCGCCTGCTGGCGTTCTGATATCGGGAGGAAGTCTATGAGTCAGGCCCTGAAACAGTACTACAGTCAGATCCGCCAGAAGCTGGCTTTTCTTGAGCAGCGCCCCGATGAACTCACCCGGGCGGCGGAAATCATGTCCCACAGCATTATGGGGCAGCGCAACATCTTCGTCTTTGGCGCCAGCCACGCCGGGATTCTGGCGGAGGAGATGAGCTATCGCGCGGGCGGCCTGGCCATCGTCAATCCGCTTTTTACGCCTGCGCTGATGCTTAACGTCAGGCCGTTAACCCTCACCAGCGCGGTGGAAAATGTGGAGCACCTCGGTCGGGTACTGGTGGAGCAGTCGCCGCTAAGGGCTGAAGATACGCTGCTGATCCATTCGGTGTCGGGACGCAACGCGATTACCATTGATGTCGCGCTGGCGGCGAAAGCGTGCGGCGCAACGGTTATCGCGATTACCAGCCTGGCGACGGCGGCGCGCGTCACGTCGCGCCACTCCAGCGGCAAGCTGCTGGTGGATGTGGCCGATATCACCATTGATAACCACTGCGAATATGGCGATGCGGCGGTGAGCCTGCCGGGGATGGCGCAGAAAGCCGCGCCGCTCTCCACCATCATGGGCGCGACCATCGCCAACAGCCTGGTATTACGTATTTGCGAAATCATGCTGGAAAATGCGCGCACGCCGCCCATTCTCGCCAGCGCAAACATAGACGGTAATCAGGAGATAAATCAGGATATACTTAGCGCTTACAGGAGCCAGATACACTACCTCTGAGTTGGAGCACAAGTATGTTTGAGTCGGATGGACTCCCTCTCTATTTAAGGATAAAAGACGTTATCCTGCAGCGGATCCTCTCTTTTACCTATGACGATAAACTCCCGGGCGAACTGCTGCTCGCCGGGGAGTTTAAGGTCGCGCGCGGTACCATCAAACAGGCGATAGATTCGCTGGCCAGTATTGGCATGGTGTACCGCGAACAGGGTAAAGGGACGTTTATTAACCGCGATGCGCTGCAGAAATACTACACCGACCTCCCGGACGTACTGACCACCTTTGCTCCGCCGGGGGAGATAGCCGTGGAAGTTCTGTCGCTGATTTCGACCATGGCCGACCGCCAGGTGGCGGAGCAAATGGGGCTGGATTTAGGCTGCCAGCTGATGCGTCTGGAGCGGCTGTTAGTGCAGGGCGACCGGCCGGTTGGCCATGTGCTGACCTGGCTTAATGGCCGTATCTATAACGATCTGAGCCACGTGGACGGCAGCCGATCGCTGTATAAGCAGCTGCGGGAAACGTTCGGCTACTCGCCAGCCAACGCCACGGAACGCTATACGCCGGTGTGCTGCGATAGCCGCACGGCGGGATTGCTCAATATTGAACCCGGCCAGGCTCTGTTTCGCATTGAGCGCGTCGCCCGCGATCTGGATGATGTGGTGCTTGAATACAGCGTCACGCATACCCTTGACGCCAGCCTGTCGCTGCAAATCGCCACCAGCCAGAGCAGCATGAGCCAGCAGTGGGCCTGCACGATCGAGAAAGGGCGTTAATCCACCTCCCAGGCGAGAATATCGCCTGGCTGGCACTCCAGCGCCTGGCAGATTTTTGCCAGCGTATCGAAGCGGATACCTTTCTGTACTCTGAAATCATCAGAAGCATAAGGATGCTGCAATTTGGAGTAGTATCATCCACTACGTTTGGTATTTATACGAAGAAAATGGTTGGTAAATCATGATGCCGGGAGAACCCGGCTTTTTTACGTCCTGGAATAATCATTACCCCAGATACCAGAGCGCGCGAGGAAGAGGCGAAAAACTGAATCGTGGATTGCTCGCGCGACGCCGGCTGACGGTTAAAGCATGCTGTTTCAGGGGATAATGCGCGCGGCTCTCAGCTGTGCGAACAGGCGGAAAAACATGTCGTCGGTGGCCTGCATTTCAGTGTAGCCCGCCCGGCGCAGTTTGCTGCCATCGCCAAACATGTCGTAGTTCCAGCCAAAGACGAAATCAGCAAATTTACCGTCGCTGAGCCTTAAGATGTCCGCTTCCACCAGACTCTGCCCGGCCAGTTCGCGCCAGTACGCGCGGTAATCCACAAACAGCTGGTGAAATGACAGTCCGACCGGCGGGGCGGATGCCAGTTCAAACCAGCTCGCGATGCGCGGCCACAGCTCGCACCAGCGCCAGATGTCGCCGTTATTGACGTTGAACGCCTGGTTTTGCGCCGTTGGCGAGGTTGCAGCCCACAGCGTGGCATCAGCCAGCAACCCGGCGTCCGTATGATCGACGATGCTGTGCCAGGTTTTTTCCGAACCGGGGAAACGCAGCGGTAGATCCTGCGCTTTACATAGCGAAGCATAGATCGCGATGCTGAGTGCGAGATTCATGGCGTTGCCGGGCACCGTGCTGCCGACCACGCCCGGCCTGATCGCGTTCCAGCGCCACGTTTTTCCGCGCTGGAAATGGCTGAGCCAGGTGAGCTGAGCGGCGTTAAATTCGGCCCCGGGTACGCCGGGATCGCTTTCACGCGCCGGGGTTTTGAACGGACCAAGATGCGCGCCGTACACTTTGTATCCCTGCATCAGGCTTACCGTCCGTAGCGGTGCGGTTTGCTCGATGTTGCTGACCAGGTTGCGCAGCATGGTGACGTTCGGTTCAACCATTTCCGCCCAGTTCCCGGCGTTGGCCCATGCGCTGTAAAAAATGTGGGTGACGCCGTTGAGCGAATGCAGTTTTTGCGCGCTGTGCTGCGCATCCAGTAAATCGACGTGAATGAAGGGAATGTTTTCCGGGTGGGACGATGCATGGCGGCTGAGGCCGATAACCTCCCAGCGATTGCGTAACAGCGTTTTCACCAGTTCTCTGCCAATAATGCCGCTGGCGCCGGCGACCAGGGCGACTTTGGGTTGCGGTATCTTATTCACGTTGCTTCTCCAGGGTGGGTGACAGAGGCAGTGTGGTATATTATTTTTTTCACGCATATCCGGTAAAACTGATGGCACTTATAAGCAGAATCATTAAATGAATAATAAGCTCAACGCCATTGCCACTTTCCTGCGCGTGGTAGAAGCGGGATCCTTTTCCGCGGCAGCCCGCCAGTGCGGGATGAAACAATCCGCCGTCAGTCAGCAGATCGCGGCGCTTGAGGAGGAGCTTGGGGTGGTGTTGCTGCACCGAACCACGCGTGCGATGGCGCTGACCGAGCAGGGAGAAATTTACCGGCGCGATATGCAGCTTTTGCTGGAAGCGATGCATGAAGCGGAAAGGCACTTACAGCCAACCGATCGCCAGTGGCAAGGCCGGGTGCACGTGCAGCTGCCGAGCGGCCTGGGGAAGCTCTTTTTGCCGCATCTGCTGGCGCTGCAGAAAATGCACCCCGAGCTGCGTCTGACCCTTTCCCTTGATGACCGCATTGCCGATCTGGTTGCTGAAGGAGTGGATGTCGCGCTGCGGTTGAGCAGTGAACCGCCGCCGGGGAGTGCGGCGCGCGTGCTGGCGCGTATTGAAACCGCGCTCTTTGCCGCCCCCGGTTTTAAAACGGTGCATGCCGTCAGCGAGCTGGCCACCCACCCGCACGTGCGGTTCAGCGGCATCGCGCAGGACGCGCCGCTGCGGCTGGTCTCGGGTGATAAAACGGTTGATATGAAAGTCAATACCGTGTTTCGGGCTAACACCAGCGAAGCGCTGCTGCAGGCGTTAGAGTCCGGCATCGGTATCGGCGGCATGCAGTTACCCCTTGCGGCCCACGCTTTGCAGTCCGGCAGGCTGGTACCGGTATTACCCGCCTGGCGATTACCCGATCGCGTTCTCTATGCGGTCTATCCTGACGCCCGCTTTATCCCACCGCGGGTAAGAAGTATTATCGACGTGATTGAACTATTGCTGCCTGAGATGACGGAGCGTGTCTGACGGTTGGTTTTTCACCTGCCTCTACCGCGCGTAAAGTGACGAGCGTTGCTGCTGACAAAGGCGTCTTGACTATGAACCGCTATGAAAAAGAGTATCGGCAGTTGCTGGCAAATGGCGCTATCGCCTGGGCTGGCGAAGGTTATTTCCGGGCCAAAGAACAACAGGAGCGCGTTTTTAGCTGGCTTCATTTACAGCACTATTTCCCCCAACCCGGCGCGCCTGTCCTTGAGCTGGGGTGCGGGAATGGCGCGATGGCCGCGCAGTATTTTGCGGAACGAGGCTATTCGGTGTGGGGGATAGATTGGTCCGAAACCGCGATCCGATGGGCACAAAATCGTTTTCAGCAAGCGGGTCTCCCGGCAAATTTTTTCGTCGGAGATGTCTGCCATATTCATCAGTGTCAGGATGCGACGTTTGAGCTCATTGTTGATGGCAGCTGTGTGCATTGCCTGATTGATGATGCCCGCCACCTCTGCTTTGCCGAAGTCAGAAGATTACTGAAACCCGGAGGACGGCTGGTGATCGGCTCCATGTGCGGAACCCCGCGTCATCCCGAGGATATTCTCGCGTACGATCCTATCCGCCATCATTTACTTAAAGAGGGCAAACCCTGGCGTACGTTGCGACCGCTCCAGGCCCTGCTGGACGAGATTCGGGCGGAGCAATTTACGGTTCTTGAGGTGAATATTAATGAGAACGCATGGTGGGATCATGCCACCGTGGTATGCAGAGTCGATTAACCTTCACGCCTCCCGTCCGCTCTGGCCTGGAGCGGACGGGAAGCTTATGGGTAAACGTGAACGTTCTGCCGCCAGCGACGGTGCCAGGCTCCTGACCTTGCAGGATTATTGAGCAGACGAAAATTTTGCCGCGATCGCTTCAGCCGTGGGCTGTATGCCGCCCAGACTCCACTGTTCCGGCTCATGCTCATCAATGCGAACCCAGACTGAACGGCGGAACTCGGGATCGCCTTTCCCTTCAATTTCGACAATCAGATCGGTCATGCGGCGTAAAAGCTCTTTTTTTTGCTCCGGGTTCATTATTCCTTTAATGGTTTGTACATTGACGAAGGGCATTGTATTCTCCTTGGTAAGCTAGGTCTAAAATTCATACTCAGATTAAAGAGCGAAAGCGGACATGTCAAAAAATAATTCAGTTGCCTACCTATTACCGGAGCTTTGCGGGCTTTCTGCGGCAGCGGAAATCCTGGGAGATCGGTGGGTTTTGTTGATTTTAAGAGAGGCTTTCTACGGCGTGACGCGCTTTGAAACGATCCGCTCGCATACAAAAATGCCTAAGCAGACGCTGGCAAACCGGTTAAAGAAAATGACGGAACTGGGTTTGCTGAGCAAAACGCCTTATCAGGAAGAAGGCGTGCGCGAACGTTATGAGTATATCCTTACGCCAAAAAGCCGCAGCCTGGCGCCGATCCTGTTTTCCCTGATGGCGTGGGGGCATAAAAATATCCTGCATGATGAACCGCATATTGCGCTGGTGGATAAAGAGAGCGGGGACGTCGTCCACAATGCATTTGTGACGACGAAAGGCACCGTCGTTGAACCTCGTAACATCCAGATAGTGGCTCTGAACCTTAACCAGCCGTAGCGCGGGCGACAAAAACCGCAACCCCATTTTCTGCTTTCTGACGACAAACGTTGTCTGCTTGAGCGGGGAGGCGTAATATACGAAACATATATAAATTGTTACGGTACGTATAAATGGGCATTGTAAAAATTTCCGACCTGCTGCACGACGATATTCGTGACGCCAGCAAGGCGATGTCGCGTTCGGTCAACGCGCAGGCGGAATACTGGATCCGTCTGGGTATGATGAGCGAGCTCTATCCCGAACTTAACCATCAGCAAATTAAGCTGCTGATGCTCAAGTCCGGCTCTGACCGCTTGCTGGAGGTGATCAATGCTATCAATTCCCATTAAGACCGCGGATGAGCTGGCCAGACAGCGCCGCGCAGGTGAGCTGTTGGCCTCGGTTTTCGACATGCTGGATACCTTTATTAAGCCCGGTATCTCCACCATGGCCATCAACAACCGGGTGGAGGATTTTATCGTCAACGATCTGCATTCGCGCCCGGCCAGCAAAGGGCAGTATGATTTCCCCTACGTGCTGAATACGTCGATCAACGAAGTGGTTTGTCACGGTATGCCAAAGGAGAGCGAGCATCTGAAATCCGGCATGATCGTGAATGTGGATATTACGCTGGAAAAAGAGGGGCTGATTGCCGATTCCAGCAAAATGTATCTGATTGGCGAGGTTTCACCGCTGGCCCGTCGGCTGGTGCAGAAAACCTACGAAGCGATGTGGAAAGGGATCAAGGTCGTCAGGCCGGGCGCGACGCTGGGCGATATCGGCCATGCGATCCAGACTTATGTCGAAGGTAACGGCTACAGCGTGGTCAGGGAGTACTGCGGCCACGGCGTCGGCAGAGAGATGCACGAAGATCCCCAGGTGCTGCATTACGGCATACCCGGCACCGGCGCCGTGCTCAAGGAGGGGATGGTGTTTACCATTGAACCGATGGTGAACCAGGGCGATAGCCGGATTAAAACCAAAAAAGATGGCTGGACGGTGGTCACCCGCGATAAAAAACTGTCCGCGCAGTGGGAGCACACCATCGCCGTCACCGCGGATGGATTCGAGGTCCTGACCCTGCGTAAAGATGAAGCGATCCCGGAGTAGCCCAAACAACAGGTTTCACGCCCGGGCAGTGAAACCTGTCAGACAGCGACTACGCGGGCATCTCTTTGCGCCCCACATAACGCTCTTTCCATAATGCGCCCGCCACCCCGATATCGAGGAATGGCGAAGGCGGCATAACGTTCGCCTGGCCGAGCGACTGCATCGCGGCGATCAGCGGGTTGTCCTGGCCCATCGCCAGATCGGCAAGCAGCGTCCCGGCGATAGTCTGTTTGGATACGCCAGCGCCGTTACAGCCCCCGGCGGTCCAGATCTGCGGCGCAAGACGCCCCCAGACCGGCGCGCCGTTGCGGGTGACGCTGATGGTCCCGGACCAGGTTCGCTCCAGCGGCACATCCTGCAGCTGCGGATAGGCCGTATGGAACAGCGCCAGATGCTGGCGCGCGGCGCTGGCGGTCTGTCCGGCGGTAATCACTCCCCGCAATGCCGGATCGACATGCTGGCGGACCAGAAAACGATGATCGTGGGTATAGCGTAGCGTGGCGCCGGCGATCGCGTTGACCGGCGTTAATCCCCAGCTTTCCATTGCCGGCAGACGCTGGCGCTGTTCAGGCGTGAGCGGGGCGGTAATGCTGGCGTAGGTCGCCATTGACGCCTGGCGGCTCACGGTGGGCGAGAGTTCGCGGGAGAGCGCGTTGGTCGCCAGCATCGCCTGGTCGGCGCGGATCGTGCCCTGCAGCGTCGTCACCCTGACGCCGCCGTTTTCCTGACGCATAGCCAGCGCCGGGGTTTGATGGTAAACCGTGACGTTTTCCGGCAGATGACGCGCGAGGCCCGCAATCAGTTTCGCCGGGTTCACCAGAATACAGCCGGGGGTGTAAATTCCTTTGCTGTAGAGGCGGGTTCCCAGCTTCTGGTACAGCGCTTCGCCGTCCAGCAGGCTGTAAGGCTCCTGCATCAGCTGCAGGTTATCCACATACTCCTGCATAATGGCTTCGCTGGACGGATCTATCTGGCAGTGGTATTTCCCGACGTTTTCCCATTCGCAGGCAATCTGGTGCTCGGTCACCGTTTCATCGAGCAGGCGGATCCCCTCCTGGAGCAGGGCGCGGTAATCCTGCGCTTTTTTCAGCTCGGCGGTAGAGCTGCCGATATTGTGCGGCAGGCCGATGATAAAGCCGGAATTTCGCGCCGAGGAGCTGGTCGCGGCGCATTCGGCGTCGATGAGCACGATGTTCAGCTGCGGATTGAGGCTGGCCAGCCTGCGGGCAAAGCTTACGCCGGCATAGCCGGAGCCGATAATCACCCAGTCGGCTTTAATGTCGCCACATAGCTGCGGCTGTATTTGTCGATCAATCTCATTGAGCGGCCAGCCCACCTGGTTCTGATTGAAAGGTACTGATGCAAATCTCACGGTTAATCTCCCTGTGGAAAAAACACCTGCAGGGCAGGTGTGAATGGGGTTGCCGCTCTCCGCGTTTTTGGTCTGGAGTGTGAGTCGGCAAGCGCCAGGGCAGCGTCTGAAGAATCACCACGCTGAATGATAATCACCTGGACAACAATTCAGCAGAATAACAAGGAACAGGCAAAATAACACTTCTTGCTGTAGGGGTATGCGATTTTCTCTGGCCTGCGATATCACCCTGACGGTTCACTACGGCAGCGAGTAGGGTACCTATTGACAGGCAATACCTGTATCCCGCTCAGCAACGGCATGCGTGGCAATCTGGGACGCCAACCTCAACCGGCGCCTTCAACGGAACCGGCATGATGATGGTGGTTTATAACTAATCATGGCCGCCTCAATACCGGTACGCTAAGGAGCACAACCCTGCACGTATCGAAGCGGTCTACACCCGCTCAATCCTTGCCGGCAGCCCCTGACGCACCGCCGCGCCGGAGACCCAGTCCAGCCAGGTATTGCTGACCTCGCGGGTTGGGTCGGCAAATCCCAAATCGTTAAGGTTAATGCCGGCTTTAATCTGCGCCGCGAACGGCATGGGCTCACCGTCGAGGGTGTGCCGCGCCGCGCCCATTTCGCGATGCCCGTAGCCGTGTTCAATCGCGATGACGCCGGGCATTACGCCACTTAACAGGCTAATGACGGCTTCAACCTCGCCGCCGGGCGTGGAAATTCGTACGCGGTCGCCGTGCGCCAGGCCGTAGCGCTGGCCGTCCAGCGGATTCAGCGCCACCAGATTGGTCGGCTTAAGATGATGCAGGCGCGGGATCACCGTCGAGGCGCTGGCCATGGTATTGGATTTAAACGAGATCAGCTTCAGCGGCCACTGCTGTCGCGGGAAAAGCGCTTCGATAGCGCGTCCGTCGGACAATCTGGCCGGATACCATGCCGGGCAGCCGCTGTAGCGCTCGCCGGTGATGGCGTGGCGGTGGGCGGCAACCTCCGCGTTCCAGATCTGCAGCGGTTTTTCCCACAATTGACCGACGCGATTCTCCGCTCGACCGCTTGTGTCCGGCGCGAAGCGCCCGCCGCGGGAGTAGACAAAGGCTACCCGGCTCACTTCGTCCGCTTTCAGGGTCTGGTTGATAACCGGCAGAATACGCTGCACCCCGGTCAGCGTCAGATCCTCGCTAATGGCTTCGGCAACCGGCGCGTTACCCATAAATGCAATGTTCGCGGCCATGCGCAGGTAATAGTCCTCAGCCCGGTGGAGTGGATAGCGGTTACCCTGAGCATCGGTAATGGCGTTTTCGCCAAATCCTGGCAGATTAAGACGCTTCGCCACCGCAATGCAAAATGCTTCCATTGACGCTGGCTCACCGTCAGCGGTTTTTGCGGTGGCGGCAGGGACGACCGGCCAGCGGGCGGTGGTGGCCTTACTGGCGACGCCGGCCCACGGCGCGCTGAATCCCCAGCTTTCGAAATTATGCGTATCCGGAACGATATAGTCGGCCAGGGCGGTGGTTTCATTCATAAAGGCGTCAATGGCGATAAACAGCGGCAGCCGCTGCGGATCCTTTAGTTTCTCTTCCGCAACCGCGCGTAGCCCGGGCACGCCGTACAGCGGGTTGGTCATATTGGAAATCCACGCTTTCAGCGGATAGGGATAGCCTTCGAGCGCCGAGGTCAGCAGCTCGGTCAGCTGTCCGGCGACGAACGGATACCATGGGGCTCTGGCCGGGTAGGGGGAGACGCCCGCCGCCGCCTTGCTGCGATACTCTTCGGAGGATTCATACGCGGTTTTGCTGCGCGCGATGCTGAGCCCTTTCGGCTTCACTTTACCGGCAAAGCTTCCCAGGTTGTAACGCGGGCCGTCTGTCGCGCCGTTGAATTTGCCGCCGCCGACAAACACGCCGCCTTCCAGGCTGAGATTACCGATTAGCGCATTAAGCAGCATGACCGCCCAGGCGCTGTAAAATCCGTTGCCGGCCATCATGCCGCCGTGGGTAATGACCGCGGCTTTACGACCATGACGGGTAAAGGCATCCGCCAGCGCCGCGATCTTATCTTCCGCGACGCCGCACTGCTGGCTGTACTGGGCCAGGGTGAGCTTTTCAGCGGACTCTTTTAGCAGCTGGAAGCCGCTTTTGACCGTCACGCTGAGCCCGTCCGGCAGGGTTAGCTGGCGCGTTACAAAGAGCGCGCCGCGCGGGCAGCCGCTGGCGGCGACAACGTCACCGCTTTCGTTAACCACCACCGGTTCGCTGGCGCCCTCCGCATTCAGGTGAGCAAGGGTTAAATGCTGTCCGGCCAGCCCCACCTGGTCATCGGTGATGACCAGGTGGGTCGCATTGGTCCAGCTCTTTTCGGCGGCCTGCCGCATTGCCTGCGCGCCCGGTAGCGCCAGGTAATCGGCGTTGTAGCGCCGGTTTTCGATAATCCAGCGAATCATCGCCATTGCCAGCGCCGAATCGCTCCCGGGGATCACCGGCAGCCAGTGCCCGCGATCGTCTGCCATCACCGTGGTGAGCGGCAGCGCCGGCGCGACCACCACATACTGAAAGTCATTGCGCAGGCGGGCGCTGGCGAGCTGCCTGGCCTGGCGTTTAAAGGGGTTGCCTGACTGGGCGGGCGACGTTCCCATAAACAGGGCGAACTCGACGTTATCCCAGTCGGGCTTCACGTGCGGATTTTTATCCAGATCGCCCATTAAGGCGCCGGAGCCCGCGCGATAGGCCAGCCCGCAGTAGGAACCATGTGCGCCGAAGTTTTTACTGCCGAAGCTGTTCAGCGCAAAACGGCGTAAAAAGGTATCACGCCCGTCGTCGCTGGTGTTGGTGACCAGTAGCTGGTTGGTTTTTGGGCCGAATCCCGGATGCTTTGGATCGATGGGCGTTGTCGGCGCATAAATGGCGCGCAGGCCATCAACGTGCCCCTCGCCAAACAGATCGCCGCCTTCAACCACCTCTTTCACCAGTTGTTCAAAGCTGATGCGCTGCCATTTCCCTTCGCCGCGTTTACCCGCGCGCTTCATCGGCTCAAGGAGCCGCAGCGGGCTATAGAGTCCCTCGAGCAGCGTGGCGCCGCGCGCGCAGGCGGTAGCGCGGGCATCAAGTCCGCTTTCACCCGCCAGCTGCGCCATGGCGGTTGAAAAAGGAATGGAAGAGTCGAGGTGGTGCTCATGAGAAAGCGGGTGATAAGGGTTGCCGGCAATGCGCAGTACCCGGTCTTTCTCGCTATCCACCCGCACCCGAACGCCGCACTGCGTCCAGCAGCCAAAACATTGGGTCATCGAGATAACCTGCCGGGGATTTTGTAGCCAGCCGGTATTTGCATTGGCTTCCGGGATCAGCGCATTAGCGAAAATACGATCGCGGGTCACTTTACCGGATGTACCGCTGAGCAGGCCATCAATGGCGCGCTTTGCCACCTCGCGATAGCTCAGGGCGAAAGACGCCAGACCGCCTGCGGCGAGGCCGACTTTGAGCCACTGACGACGGGTTAAATTAGCCATGTTGCCTTCTCCTTGCGAGTCCGTTTACGGTTTCACGGACAATAATGAGCAGCGCAATCCACAGGCCGAAGGTGCCAAGGATAGCGAGCCAGCCGTCGGTACCGACCGGCAGGGTATAGGGATTAAACTGGGCATTAAATTTGGGGATGGTTTGCCCCTGAATCAGCAGCGTCCAGCGCATCAGCCAGCTCAGCGCCATGGCGCTGACGGCCAGCAGGGCGCGAACGGGCAGCGTCAGTGGATAACGCAGGGCAAGCGCGCAAAAGATCAATGAAATAAGCCAGCATGCCAGCCAGCCGATCGCGTAATGACGGGCTGAAGGCGAAATGACCAGCCACTGACGAATAGCCGAGCCGGAAAGGGTATCACCGCTGACCCAGATCGCCACGACGACGGCCAGCAGCATAAGCGCTGAGAGCTGCCATATCGCCAACTGCCTTTGGCATTGAAAATCATTGCGTACCGCGACAATCAGCAGGGCGAAAAAGGTTTGCAGCGCGCTAAAGAACATCGCCAGCACAAAGGCGTAGCTGAACCAGACCGGGCGGGCCTGAACCACGGAGACTTCGCGTCCGGTGTAAAGCAGCAGCCCCGTCGCGGTAAGCGCGCTGGCCAGCGCCAGCCATTTTGTGACGCTGTCACTTTTGTTGCGCAGCAGACCTGACTGCCGTACCGCAAACCACAGGCCCAGAAAGAGGATGAATAGCGGCAGAAACAGCGCCCCCCAGGGCATCCACGACCAGGGTGTGGGATAGGCGTAAAAGTGCCAGAAGCGGGCGGTTTGATGCAGGTCCGCCGTCAGCGCCAGCGGCGCGGTAATCGCGCAGGTCAGAGCAATCAGCAGCGTCAGCCGTTCCAGCTTCGCATCGTGTCTTTTGCGCCAGTGAAGCAGGCAGCCAAACAGCGCCGCGCAGGCGGCAATGCCGATGAAAAAGAAATACTGCACCGCCCACGGTAGCCAGCTCACCTCCTGCGGACGCGCCAGCACCTCCTCAATGATCATGGTTTGGCTCATTCAAACCTCCTGCCAGAGCGCGGGTTGGGCATGTCCCGTCAGCGGGGTAACAAACGCCTCGTCCAGTCCGAGATAGAAAACGTGGGGGACGGTACCGTTTTCCGGCTTCAGCACCTTGATGGCGTCATGGTGCAGGGCGAGCGTCTGCGAGATACGGCTTTGACGGTCCTGGATATCGCCGACGATCCGCGCGCCGCCGACGCAGGACTCGACGCAGGCGGGGAGCAGCCCGGCTTCCAGGCGATGAACGCAGAAGGTGCACTTATCGGCGGTCTGTGTCTCATGGTTGATAAAACGCGCGTCATAGGGGCAGGCCTGGACGCAGTAGGCGCAGCCGACGCAGCGGGTGTTATCCACCACCACAATGCCATCCTGGCGCTGAAAGGTGGCCTGCACCGGGCAGACCGGCACGCAGGGCGGGTTATCACAATGGTTGCACAGCCGCGGTAGCAGGACGTTGGTGACCCGATCGCCCAACTGCACCTGATACTGATTGACGTGAGTACGAAACGCCCCCTGCGGCGTCTGATTTTCGATTGCGCAACTGACGGTGCAGGCCTGGCAGCCGATGCAGCGTCGCAGGTCAACCAGCATGGCATAGCGGTGGCGGGAGGCGCCTTCGCGGCGGGCCGGCGAAAAGGGAAATTTCGCCTCCGCCAGCGGCACCAGAGACGCGCCGGCGGTGAGAACGCCCAGCTGCGCCAGAAACTGTCGTTTACTGCTGTCCATATTTTTCCCTCGCGCAGCAATAACGAAACATTTGTCACGCCATTGTTTTGCATGTGATGAATAAACAATATTGATGATTTACAGTGTAAAAATCGCGGCGGGGTCAGCTCTATTGTGGTTAACCACATACCCGGTGGGTTGTTGATCTAAAACAACATAATGAACAGGGATAATCGGGTGAGAGCGAAAAAGGTGCAGCGTCTGGCGCTGCTGGTGACGGCGCTCCTGCTGAACAGCAGCGGGTGGGCGGCGTCGTGGAATATCGGCGTTCTGGCCATGCGCGGCGAGGTCTTAACCTGCAGCCACTGGCAGCCGCTGGAGGTGATGCTCAATCAGCAGCTAACGGATCAGCAGTTTCATATTCAGCCCCTCGATCTGCAGCAGATGCAGGAGGCGGTCAATAACGGCTCGGTGCAGTTTGTGGTGACCAATCCGGCGCAGTTTGTCCAGCTGAATAGTCATTCTTCGCTGCGCTGGCTGGCCTCTTTGCGCTCTTCGCTCGGGACAAGCAACGTTATCGGCAGCGTCATTTTGACTCGTCGCGACAGCGGTATTGCGTCGCCGGCCGACCTGATCGGCAAAACGGTAGGGGCCATCGATCCTCAGGCCTTCGGCGGCTATTTATTGGGATACAAGGCGCTGAGTGATGCCGGGCTGCGGCCGGAACGCGATCTGCATCTGCGTTTTAGCGGATTCCCCGCGGATGCGCTGATCTATCTGCTGCGTGAACGGGCAGTGCAGGCGGCGATTGTTCCGGTGTGCCTGCTGGAAAAAATGGCTGATGAGGGACTGGTAAATAAAGCCGATTTTACCGCGGTCATCGAGCGGCCGGCGGCGATACCTTGTCTAACCAGTACCCCGCTGTATCCCGACTGGTCGTTTGCCGCGCTGCCGGCGGTGAGCGACGCGCTGGCGGATCGCGTGACCCGCGCCTTGCTCAATGCCCCGGATAACGCCGTCTTTCACTGGGGAGCGCCCGCTTCGACCCGTCAGGTGGAAGCGTTGCTGAGCGAAGTTCAACAGCACCCTCAGCAGCGACGGCTGTGGCTGGAGGTGAAAAGCTGGCTTATCCAGCACCGGTTAATCATGGGCGGCATCGGGCTGGCGCTGCTGTTGCTGACGCTGAATTATATCTGGGTGATGCTGCTGGTGCGGCGGCGCGGCAGGCAGCTTGAACGCAACGCTATCCGGCTGCGCGAGCAGGAGCTGGCGCTGCAAACGGCAAGACAGATGAGCGTATTGGGTGAGATGACCTCAGGCTTTGCCCACGAGTTAAATCAGCCGCTGTCGGCCATCCGCCACTATGCGCAGGGTTGTACGATCCGTTTGCAGAAACAGGATCCGCAGCATCCCTTACTGCCCGCGCTGGGCCACATCGATCAACAGGCTCAGCGCGGGGCGGAAACGCTGCGCAATCTGCGCCATTGGGTCAGCCAGGCGCACGGGGAGCCAGGACGAGCGGAGACCTGGGAACATATCAGCGTTCGTCAGGCTATTGACCATGTCTGGCAGTGGCTGCGAATGCCGCAACAGTTTCCCGGGCTATTGCTCAACAGCGATGTCGATCGCCCGTTAACGCTCGTCTTACCGCCGGTTCTGCTTGAACAGGTGCTGGCGAATCTGATCCTCAATGCGGCGCAGGCCGGGGCGAAGATGCTGTGGATTGACGCCGTTCGCGATGCCGGAGGCGTGAAGATCGTCCTGCAGGATAACGGCGGTGGTATCGCCGGGGCGCAGCTTGCTCAGGCATTCCAGCCGTTTGTGACCAGTCGACAAGAGGGGATGGGGCTTGGGCTGGTTATCTGTCAGCGGCTGGTCCGCTATGTCCGGGGGGAAATAAGCCTGGCAAATCAAACGGCGCCCGATGGACGACCCGGTGTCACCGTGGTACTGACATTCATGCAACAAGGAGCGCGGAGCGGCAATGGCGATAATTCATCTACTGGATGACGACCTGGCGGTGACCCAGGCATGTGCTTTTTTACTGGAAAGCCTGGGCTACGAGGTGATGTGCTGGGCAGAGGGGGACGTCTTCCTCGCGCAGGCCGATCTCTTCCGGACCGGCGTTGTCCTGCTGGATATGCGGATGCCGGCGCTGGACGGTCAGGCAGTACATGAGGCGCTGCGTCAGCGCGGCAGCACCCTGGCGGTGGTTTTTCTGACCGGACATGGCGACGTACCGATGGCGGTAGAACAGATGAAACGCGGCGCGGTGGATTTTCTGCAAAAGCCGGTGTCGGTGAAGCCGCTACAAACGGCGCTGGAACACGGCCTGGCGGCCTCAGGCGAGCGGTTTGCGCGGCAAAAGAACGTGGACTGCTATCAGCAGCTAACGCCCAAAGAGCGGGAGCTTGCGCTGCTGGTGGTGAAAGGGCTCATGAATCGGGAGATTGCGGAGATAATGAACATTGCCGTACGCACGGTGGAGGTCCATCGGGCGAGGGTGATGGAAAAGATGCAGGCGGGGAGTCTGGCGGAGTTAGTCAGCATCTTACAGCCGATTATCGCGTGATTTTAATGATTCCGATGAATGAAGCGTGGCGAGCTCCCGGCGGGAACAAAAAACGGCGGTTAATATCAGAACACAAAAATTGGTAGGGAAGATGGAGATAAATGCAATTGCAAATGATATTTATTTTCATTAGTGTTTGCATTCCGTAAGCTACTGTAAAGAAAAATTACATGTCTACCGCATCCCTGAAGCAGGCCGCGCGCCTCGCGCTGGTCATTTCGTTTTCCCTGCATGCTCTCTCCGCCTCGGCTAAGGATTTCACCGAGCGGGACTTCCGCGCTCAGGCTCTCGGCCACGGCGTTTACGAGCTGGCCTATGATAACGGCCAGAAGACGCTCTACGCTGCCTCCGCGCCCTCGTTTGATAAAGATAAAACCGCGGGACTGGTCTTTCGACTGGCGGCGGATTCTCTGCGGATTGATGAGAAAATCGTTACCGAACGCCGCGCCTTCGCGCTCTCCCTGGATGAAGAAAATCACATCCTGTATTTGGGTAACGCGCTGGATGGCTCGCTAACGCTTCTGGATACGCTGACCAATAAGGTGATTAACACTATTCAGCTCAGCGATGATTCAGATCCTGCGAAACAGGCCCACGTCCGCGAAGTGGTGCTGGATAAACTAAACCAGCGTTTGTATGTGTCAGGGATCGGGCGCAAAGGCCAGGGCCTGCTCTGGGTGGTCGATACCCGCAAGCAGCAGCTGATTGACACGCTGAAGAACATCGACCCCGTAGGGTTTGCCGTTGATGCATCGGGCGAAAAAGTCTATGCGGTCACCGGCAACGGGGAGTTGGCTACCCTTGACGGCAAAACGTCGACGTTAATTTCCCGCGTGAAGGTCGATCCGGCTGACGCTGAGCACTATTTCCTCAATATCGCCCTGAACAGCGCCGCCGGAGTCGGATATATCGCCGATACCAACACCCGCGATGTGCTGGTGGTGCGGCTGGACTCCGGCAAGCTGGTCGATCGTATCGCTTCGCCAAACTCGGTCGCTGTGCTCTATAACGCCAAGCGTGAAGAAATCTACGTGACCCATCGCAACGATCGCTCGATTAGCGTCATCGATGCGCGAACCCATCGTCTCAAGCACACCCTCAAAACGGCGGCGATGCCCAACAGCCTGGTCCTTTCTGCGGATGGCGGAACGCTTTACGCCAGCGTCAAACAGGACGAAAAAAGCGATCGGCCTGACTACGTTCTCAAGATCGATCTCACTCAATTCTAAGGACTTTTTGTGGCGATGAAGACACGCATAGACGTGGCGATGGCGCTCGCCTTCGTCAATCTGCCCGCGGTAGCCTACGCCGCTGATGGCGCAGGGATAAATGAAGAACAGATGGTAGTGACCGCCACGGGATTCAGCCAGGAGAGGCGCGAGGCGCCGGCGACGATCTCGGTGCTCGATGAGAAGGCGCTGAATACCCGTTCCAATCAGAACGTCACGGAAGCGTTGCGCGAGATGCCGGGCGTGCTGGTGGGCAACGGCCACGGCAGCCTGGCGACCGGCGATGTACAGATGCGCGGTATGGATTCGACCTATACCTCGTTTATGGTGAACGGTATCAAGCAGTCTACCCGCGAATCGCGACCTTATGGGCATCACATTGGGTCTGAAGCCGCTTTTATGCCGCCGCTGGCCGCCATTGAGCGGGTGGAGGTGATTCGCGGGCCTATGTCATCGCTGTACGGCTCTGACTCTATCGGCGGTGTGGTCAACGTCATCACCAAAAAGGCGTATAACCTCGAAAAATGGACGGGGGTGCTGGAGGATAATTACTTCCTGCAGGAGAAAAGCGAATACGGCAATACTAACCAGACAAACGCCTTCTTTATGGGGCCCGTCGTACCGGGCAAACTCGGCGTCAGCGTGGGGGCTGACTATCTTGACCGTCGCGATGATGACAGCCCGACCCAGGAACGTTTTGTTAAGCATCAGGCGGGGAATCTGGACGCCACAATTTCTCTTTCGCCAACCGATACCCAGCTCTGGGATCTGAACGCCTCCAAAGGCAATCAGGAGAAAACCCATAACGATAAAGCGTGGTACTGGGGCTTTGACCGCGATGCGGTCTCGCTGTCACAGCATGCCTGGTACGGTGATGACCTGGTGGAGGTGAAGAACTTTATCAGCTACGAAAAGGCCCGTACGGAGTACCGCGTGCCCGGCATGGACTCGCAGTTTATCAAGCAGAATAATTTTGAGGCCAATAGCGCAAACACCTTTACACTGGCCGATCACAAGCTGACGCTAGGCGTAAACTTCACGCGCAATGAGCTGAATGACACCTTTGGTATTGCGGACAAGCAGGCGCCCGGGGTCACCCCGGTGAGTAAAATCACCCGTCACGGCTGGGCGGTTTTTGCTGAAGACGCGTGGATGATTGTACCGGACTTCACGTTGACCACCTCTGCGCGCCTGGATCATGACAGCTATTTTGGCTATCACGTTACGCCTAAGCTCTACGGCAACTGGACCATTGACGAAAGCTGGGCGCTGAAAGGTGGCGTATCCGCCGGCTATAAAAAACCGGACCTGCGCCAGAACAACGCCGGCTTTACCAGCGTCTACGGCGCTTATCCCTATTCTGAGATTGGTATCGGCAACGACGATCTCAAACCGGAGCAGAGCATCAACACCGAGCTGGGCGTGTACTGGCAGCAGGATGCGCTGGCGCTCGACGCCACGCTTTTTCATACCAAATTTAAAGACAAAATCAGCGACCATACCATCTGTACCGCCTCGGCTACCCGGCAATGCCAATACAACGGCTATACCGCGGATAGCGTGTCGCAATACATTAACGTCGGGGATGCGGAGATCTACGGACTGGAGCTGAACGGCGACTGGCAGGTGACCGCAGCGCTGAAAGCGAACGCCAACTATACCTATACCCACAGTGAACAAAAAAGCGGTGAGTATAAGGGTTATGCGCTAAGCGATTTCCCCAGCAGTATGGCCAACGTTTCGCTGACGTGGAACACCGCTTCCGATCTTGAACTGTGGACCAAGGCGAGCTGGCGCAGCAGATCGCCGGATATCGGCAAATCCAGCTCAACGGATGCCTATGCGCTGGTAGATCTAGGCGTGCGTTATCGCCTGAGTAAGCACGTCACGCTGATGAGCGGTATCTACAATCTGTTTGATGTGAACCCGGTTTACACTACCGCTTACCGGCAGAAGGCGATGCTGGAAGGGCGACGCTATAATTTCGGCGGCCGCGTGGAGTTCTGAAAATCGTGCAGGGGCCGAATAGCCCCTGCGATAACATGCAAAAATAGCTCTCAGGGCCTGAAGTCCAGAACCACATGACTGAATGTCTGATAGGTTTTTTCATCCGGCGCGGGCGGAATTTTGGCTTCTTTCAGCGCGGACATTACCGCCGCGCATAACGCCGGATCGCCGCTCTCGACCGCTGGATTATGCACCGTCCCGTCACGCTGTAGCGTTAAGCGCACCGAGCATTTTTGCCCCTGCCAGGACGCCGGCTGGTCTATTTTCGCGAAGATAGCCCTCTGGACCTGCGTCAGATAGCGTGAGACGTTGGCCTGCGGTGATTGATCTGAACCCGTTTGATAATCGCGAAACATCTTATCCACTTCTGCCGATACCTTCGCGTCTTCGGCGCTATCCGGCGCAGAAGCACTACCCGAGCAGGCGGAAAGAAGTAAAGAGAGAGTGCAAATGAGCACCGGGCGGATTTTCACGGACATGGTAATGCCTCCTTGCTGGTGATGATGCGTTTCTGACGCGAGACGGTTATCCTCTGTTATTCCGCGATATTATTCAAACGCCGATCGCCTGGTATGCGCTTTAAAGTGACACTGTCACTCATTCTTTGCCTTCGCTGCGGGCGGCTACGCCATCCAGTCGCGGATAATGTCTCCGTATAGCTGCTCAGCCTCCTCCAGCCGGCTGAGCAGGCAGTACTCGTCGGTCTGATGGGCCATAGACGGCTCGCCGGGACCGAGAATAATACAGGGTGGATCGCCCAACGCAGGCAGCAGCAGCGAGGCGTCGGTAAAGTAGGGCACCACGCGCGGTTCAATCGGCTTAGCGTGCAGCGGCTGGCAGCGCTGATAAACCTGCTTAATCCACGCATGATCCTCCCGGCTCAGTACGGCGGGCAGGTCGACCAGCGTGGATACCGTGACGCTTTCGCCAAGCAGCGTGGTCAAGCGCTGCCGGATAGTGGCGTGCTGTAAATTGGGCGCGCTGCGGATATCGACATCAAAAAGCGTGCGGTCCGGCACGGAATTAATATTGAGTCCGCCTTCGATGCGTCCGACGTTGAGGGTGGGCTGCTTCATCAGCGGGTGCGCCGCGCCAGGGGAAAAATGCTGAATCTTACCCAGCGCATCCGCCGCAAGATAGATAGCATTTATCCCCAGCTCCGGCATCGCGCCGTGGGCGGTTTTTCCCCGCGTTTCGCAGCGTAGCCAGAGCGCGCCTTTATGGCCGATCGCCGGATAGTTGGCGGTGGGCTCACCGACGATCAGCGCGCCCACGTCCGGCAACGTCGCGGAGGCGATCAGCGCCCGTGCGCCGTCGCAGCCGGTCTCTTCTCCGCCGGTAATCAGCAATACCGCGCCGCGTCCGGCGAGGATCGTTTCCCGCTGATGAACGCAGGCGACGGCAAACGCCGCTATCGCCGCTTTCATATCGCTGGACCCGCGGCCATAAAGACGCCCGTCTTCTATCTGCGAGCCGAAAGGATCGTACTGCCACAGGGCATTTCCCAGCGGCACGGTATCCAGATGACCGGTAAAGGCTAGCGGTTTACCGGTCTTCGCCCCGGGCAGCCTGGCGATAAGATTGCAGCGTCCCTCGCCAAACGACGACAGCGAAACCGCAAAACCGCGATCGTTGAGCCAGTCGGCGAAGAACCGCATGCAGTCTGCTTCGCTGCCCGGCGGGTTGATGGTGTTAAAGCCCAGCAGCTGCCGGGCGAGCTCAAGGGTGGCGGCCATCAGCGACGTTCCGTCAGCCAGTCAAGGCAGTTAATCCACAGCTGGCGATAGCCGGGCCATTGAGCAAACTCTTCCGGCAGCCAGTGTGCCGACATATCGCTGGTCCACACCAGCGAGCGACCCTGCTGATATTCGCGAATAGCCAGCAGCGGATGACCGGTACCGGCCACGGTCGCCAGCAGTTTGCCTTCCGGATGCATTTCTACTTCGTTATAGCCCAGCAGCCACGGCCATTCGCCCGGAATATCGTTGAACAGGGCGTGGGATTCCGTCACTTCGGCATAGCAGCCCTCCGGGGTTTCAATGCGATCGTCCCACGCCAGACAGCGGACCGGCAGAACTTTCTCCACCGCGGTATGGCGATAGCGCGCGCCGCCGTTAATCCCCTGGAAGCTGTAATAGCCGCCAATCATCATCAGCGAGCCGCCGCCGGCCACGTAGTCATGCAGCAGCGTCAGACGGTTGGCGGTTCGGCGGCTTTTCAGCCAGGTGTCCGGATGCAGCAGCAGCGTATTGGCGCCAATATCCGAAAGAATAATCGCATCCCACTGCTGCAGCGCTTCCAGCGTCAGCGGAAAGTCTGTCGCCGCCGCGTGGGCGGGCATATAGGTAATGGCGTAGGCACTGTCCGCGAGCGCGGCCAGAAAATCCGTTGCGCCGGTGTGCCAGGTGGCGGTGGCAAACTGGTCGAAGCCTTTAACGTGCGTTGAGGTGCTGGTCCAGGATTCACCGACCAGTAAGATTTTTTTCTGCATTATGACTTTCCTTTTATCCGCCAAAAACCCGTTGGGGATTTCCAATCATCAAGGTTTCAAGCTGTTCGCCGCTGACGCCGTGGCGCCGCAGGCGGGGAACAAAATGCTTGAGTATGTAGCCGTAACCGTGGCCGCCGTAGCGGGTGAGCATGGTTTTCAGGAAGACGTCCTGCGACAGCAGTATTTGCTGGATATAGCCGTCGTCAATCAGCTCGCGAATCGCGCGGGCGTTCTCCTCGTCGGAGGGCGACTGCGCCGACTCGTCGGCGTAGTAATAGCTCATGCCGATCATGTCGTATTCGAGAAACGCCCCGCGCTGCGCCAGCTCCCGCTGGTAGCGCTTATCGGCAAAGCTGGGATTCATATGGCACAGGACGGTATGGCGTAAATCGGCGCCTTCCTGTTCGAGAATATCCAGCACCCGATGACCCAGCCGCTCCCAGCCGGGCAGATGGACCTCGATCGGCACGCCGGTCGCGGCGCTGGCCCGGCCCGCAGCGCGCAGCGATTTCTCCTCATCCGGCGTAAAGCGGCTCGAGATCCCGATTTCGCCGATGAGCCCGGCGAGCACCTCCGGTTTCTCCTCTGCGCCGCCCAGATCGTAAATCAGCCGTTCGGTCAGCTGTTCGACGCTGCTGGTTCTTACCCACTCGGGGTGCGAAGGTTCCAGATAGAGGCCGGTGCCCATAATAATGTTCAGACCGGTCAGACGGGCGATGCGCGCCAGCGCGTTGGGATCGCGGCCGATACCGATATTGGTCGGGTCGACCACCGTTTCTCCGCCAAGGGCGCGATATTTCGTCAGCTCTTCAATCGCGACGTCGACGTCAAACAGCTGGCAGTTATCGCGGCTCATCAGCGGATTCAGCGACAGTTCGCCGAGGTTTTCCATTTTCACCGGCATTTCGGCAAGATGGCGATCGCTACAGCAGCAGGGCGGTACCCATTTGCCGGAGGCATCCAGCAGAATATGCTCATGCATCAGGGTAACCCCCATTTCGCTAATCGGCAGCGGGCCAAGCACCGTCATCACGTAACCGCTGCTGACGCCAAGCGGCAGCGGAGTGGGGTGGCGAAAAATTGATCCTTTCATCAGCTATCCTTTTGCCGCGGAGCGCGTGGGGTTGAGAATGCGGGTGTTCAGCCAGATCGCCAGCAGGATAATGGTGCCGGTGGCTATCTGGGTGTAAAACGGCGAAATATGCGACAGGATCAGGCCGTTCTGAATGACCGCAATCGACAGCGCGCCCAGCAGCGTACCGATAATGGTACCGAAGCCGCCAAACAGGCTGGTACTGCCAAGCACAACGGCAGCAATAACCTGCAGTTCAAAGCCTTCGCCCTGGTTGGAGGAGCCGCTGCCGAGGCGCGCGGTAATGATCATCCCCGCCAGCGCGGCGGCCATCCCGCTGATGATATAGACCTTCATGGTGACCGCTTTGGTATTAATGCCGCTGCGTCGCGCGCCTTCGGCGTTAGCGCCGATAGCGGTCACGTAGCGGCCAAAGCGCATATGATTGAGAACAATATGCCCGATAACCAGAATCATAATGCCGATCAGCGCGGGCATGGGGATACCGACTACCCACGCGCGTCCTATAAAAGTAAACAGGCTGTCAGCCGGAACCGGAATCGAGTAGCCCTGGGTGACCAGCAGCGCGATGCCGCGAACCACGGCCAGGGTGGCGAGCGTGACGATAAACGCCGGAATGCCTTCATAGGCGATAAAGAAGCCGTTAATGGCGCCCACCAATCCGCCGAGCAGCAGGCCGCCGAGCAGTACCACCGGCCACGGCAGCCCCCAGTTATTCAGGGCGATAGCGGAAAGCGCGCCGACCAGCGCGAGGGTGGAGCCCACCGACAGATCGATACCGCCGGTGGTAATGACCAGGGTCATCGCCGTCGCGACAATCAGCAGCGGGGCGCTCTGACGGATGATGTTGAGCCAGTTGGTACCGGTGAGAAAGTTGCTGGTGATCAGCGAAAACACCACGCAGCAGAAGACGAAAAAGAGCGCGATGCTGACCACGCCGGAGTGGTTATGCAGCAGGCGGCGCGGCAGCGAATGCTGGATCATGCGGGAGCTGCTTAAGTTCATGATACTCATCCTGTTACCTCAATGTGCAGCCGCAGAGCGGGCGGTGAATTTTTCGCCCACAATCAGGTTAACGATATCGCTCAGGCTGGTGTCGGCCACCCGTCTGTCGGCGACGTTGGTACCTTCATACATCACCATGATCCGGTCACAGACCAGGAACAGGTCCTGCAGGCGGTGGGTAATCAGAATCACGCTCACCCCGCGAGCGGAAACGCGGCGAATAAGCTCCAGCACCGCTTCGACTTCCGCGACGGCCAGCGCGGCGGTGGGTTCATCCATAATCAGCACCTTCGGGTCAAAGGCCGCCGCGCGGGCGATGGCAATGGCCTGGCGCTGGCCGCCGGAGAGATTTCGCACCAGCAGCCGGGTATCGGGAATGGAGATCCCAAGCCCTTTTAGCATCTCCCTGGCATCGGCGTGCATTCTTGCCTCATCGAGGAAGGGGATACCGAGGCGTGATTTCATCGGCTCGCGGCCCATAAACAGATTGCCCGCGACGTCGACCGTGTCGCAGAGCGACAGATCCTGATACACCATCTCGATATGGCAGCGGCGCGAATCGGCCGGATTAGTAAACTGCTGCTGTTCACCGTCGATACGAATCGTGCCGCTGGAGGGGATCACCGCGCCAGAGAGCACTTTGGTCAGGGTCGATTTCCCCGCGCCGTTATCGCCCACTAAGCCCAGCACCTCGCCCGGAGCCAGCTCAAGGTTGACTCCGCGCAATGAACGTATCGACCCGTAGGTCTTGGTGATATTGATCATCTCCACCCTTGGCGGGGTAGTTTGTGGCTGCTGCATCTGATAACTCCCATCGCTGTTGCCGGGAAAATGTTCGCCATCCTGCGGGAGAGATGCTATCCGACACGGTTTACATGCTAGTAAACCGGTTTACCTGCGGAATAGAGCACTCGCCAGCACAGTCAGGACAAACGCTATGTAAGATATTTGTTCGCCAGTAAGAACATTGCAGCATCCGTGCCAGGGCAGGAACAACACAGCAGCCCTGTGATTTAACCTTATGTAATAAATAGAGTTTATTCATTACGCTCCGGTAAACCGGTTTACTGATTATAGTGAATAAAATGTTAATTGATCGTTTTTTGCGCCAAAAGTGGGCGCTTTTGCGCCATTTTGGGACGTGCTTAACAGATCTTGATCGAGTCGCGGCCAATCCACTCTACCGGCAGGCGGGTTTCCGCCGGGATATCCCGTTCGTCGTTCAGCAGACGCATCATGATGTTCACCGCGGTGCGGCCCAGTTCCCGGGCGGGCTGGCGGATAGTGGAAATCCGCGGCTGGGTAAAATCGGCATAGTTGGCGTCATCGAAGCCGACTAACGATAGCGCCTCCGGCGCCTGGAGCCCGCTGGCGCGCAGACCGTCGAGCAGGCCGAGCACCAGATAGTCGCTGGCGGCGAAGACGGCGGTCGGGCGAACCGGCTGGCTGAACAGGGTCCGCAGCGCTTGCTGGCCAAACTCGCGCTGGTAGTCACCGTACATCACCCATTCGGGCGGCCAGCTCAGGCCGGCCTGCTCCATCGCGGTGCAGAAGCCCTGATAGCGCTCGCGTACGCTCATCAGCTTGTCCGGGCCGCCGACGAAAGCGATATGGCGATGCCCGGCGGCGATCAGTTTTTCGGTGGCGATCCGCCCGCCCTGGACGTTATCGGCAAACACTTTCGGCACCTTACTGCCGGGAATATCTTCATCCAGCAGGACAATGCGTTCGTGACGCTGGACTTCTTTGCGCAGCAGGCCGTTATCGGGGCGGTTGGTGGTGAACAGCAGGCCGTCGACCTGGCAGGTATCCAGCCAGCGGATAAACTGGCACTCTTTTTCCGGGTTGTTGCGGGTGATACACAGCACCAGGCTGTAACCGCTGGCAGAAGCGGCCTCTTCGGCGGCATCGGCCAGTTCGGCAAAGAAGGGGTTGGTAATATCGGGGAGCACCAGGCCGAGCGTTTCGCTGCCGCCTTTGCTAAGACGGCGTGCAAGGCTATTGCCGCGATAGTCCAGTTCGCGAATGGCGGTTTCGATGCGATCGATGGTGTCCTGCGGTAGCACAATACTGTTGTTCATATAGCGCGACAGGGTTGCCTTCGACAGCCCCGCCAGCTTTGCCACATCGGATAACAATACGCGTTTTATACTCATTTCCTGCGCCATTTCTGCCAGAATCGGCTATCTGTAACATAGTTAAGCGCGGTGGATACAGCAATTTCTCTGCTAACAATAACCGGAAATAAATGCTTGACAAAATTTAATCTGCGGAGAATTGTATAGGCAGTTTACCGCATCATCCGGGAAGTCATTCCCAAACCCGTTTAACTCATTCCAGTCGCGCACCGACACGGACCGGTTGCCGGAATGAAATTAAGCAGGTATCCGCCGAACGGTCGATGATTGTTCTGGCCATATAGACGATATTTGCCCGCCAAAAAATAATCCTTCTGCGTTCGCATGCGGCGCGGAACTCTGCTGGCTATCAACTATTCCCGACGAGGATACTGATGATGTTATTTCACACCGGAAAACTGCGTTTACTTGCTGTTGCCACCACGATGCTGGCATCCATGAGTTTTATTTCTGCCGCCGGCGCCGCCGGTCCGACTTATGCGCTGGTACAAATCAATCAGCAGGCCCTGTTCTTTAATCTGATGAATAAAGGCGCGCAGGATGCAGCCAAAGCCAGCGGCAAGGATTTAGTTATTTTTAACTCTAACGATAATCCCGTGGCGCAAAACGACGCGATAGAAAACTATATTCAGCAAGGCGTTAAAGGCATTCTGGTTGCCGCTATCGACGTTAACGGAATTATGCCCGCGGTAAAAGAAGCGGCCGCCGCTAACATTCCAGTGATTGCGATTGATGCCGTATTACCGGCCGGGCCGCAGGCGGCTCAGGTCGGCGTTGATAATATCGAAGGTGGCAGAATTATTGGTCAATACTTCGTGGACTACGTGCAGAAAGAGATGGGTGGCCAGGCGCGGCTGGGTATTGTCGGCGCGCTGAACTCGGCCATTCAGAACCAGCGGCAGAAAGGGTTTGAAGAGACGCTGAAAAGCAATCCGAAAATTACCATCGCTAACGTCGTCGACGGCCAGAACGTACAGGATAAAGCAATGACCGCGGCGGAGAACCTGATTACCGGCAACCCCGATCTGACGGCGATCTATGCCACTGGCGAACCCGCTCTGCTGGGTGCTATCGCCGCCGTGGAAAACCAGGGGCGCCAGAAAGATATTAAAGTCTTTGGCTGGGATCTGACGGCGAAGGCGATTTCCGGTATTGACGGCGGCTACGTCACCGCCGTTCTGCAGCAGGACCCGGAAAAGATGGGGGCCGAAGCCCTGAATGCGCTGAACGCTATCACTGCAGGTAAAACCGTGCCGAAAACCATTCTGGTTCCGGCCACGGTGGTAACCAAAGCGAACGTCGATACCTATCGTTCGCTGTTCAAGTAGGTCAGCGCGCGCCGTTCACGGCTAACAGAGCGGTGAGTTCGTGGCCGTCGGGAAACGCGCTGAGCGTCCCCCGACGGCTAACGGTAATGGCGGCAGCGCGGCTGGCGTGCGCCAGCGCCAGCGCATCCGGCGCGACGCCGCGCAGAATCGCGGACGCCAGCATCACCGCGAGGAACGTGTCGCCAGCGCCGGTGGTGTCTAGCGCCTCGGCGGGGACGGCGGGGCAAAACTGGCGCTGACCCGCCTGAACCAGCCAGGCGCCTGCCGCGCCCTGGGTTACCACTAAGGTTTTCACGCCGTAAGGCTTAAGCTGCTCGGCCTCGGATTCATTGACCACCGCGATGTCGATGAGCGGCCACAGATGGCAAAAGTCAGGATTGACAGGCGAGGGGTTGAATACCGTTGTCATACCGCGGGCTTTGGCGTACTGGAACAGCGCCCGGGTTTTATCCAGGGAGAAATTGCCCTGCTGTAGCAGAATATCGCCCGCAGCGGCCTCCGCCATATGCGGGATAATATCATCAAGGCTGAACGTATCGGCTGCGGCCGTCGTGGTAATGATGGCATTGTCGCCATCAGCGCTATTTAAAATAATCGAGGTGTCGCTATGTTGATTGAAATGGGCGTCGGGTAGTAGCGTCAGTGGTTCATTTTTTATCTGCTGACGGATCCACTCGCCGTTGCTGTCATTTCCCGTGGCGGCAATTAATCGCGTGTCGATTCCGCAGCGGGATAATATAATCGCCTGATTCGCGCCTTTACCGCCGATATCCTGCGAAACTTTAATGCCGTGAATGGACGCGCCTTTTTTCGGTATATCCGGAATGGACCAGGTTTCATCTACGGTAATATTACCAGTAACGTAAACACGCATAGTGTTCCCTTAACAGGATGGATAAGATGGTTGCTATCTCAGCAGAAAAAACGAATGCAATACAAGCTATTTTTTCACGTAATAAAGTTGTTATTGGTGTTATTCATTGCGATCCTTTTCCCGGTACGCCGAAATATCGAGGCAAATCAGTCCCCGGTATTGTTGAGCGTGCACTTCGCGATGCCGAAAATTATATTTCTGGCGGCGTTCACGGCCTGATTATTGAAAACCATGGTGATATTCCTTTTTCCAAACCTGAGGATATCGGTCATGAAACCTCTGCGCTGATGGCGGTGATTACCGAGAAAGTTCGCGAGCGTTTTGGTGTGCCGCTGGGCATTAATGTCCTGGCGAACGCGGCGATCCCGGCGATGGCGATCGCCCTGGCGGGCGGGGCCGATTTCGTCCGCGTAAACCAGTGGGCCAACGCCTATATCGCCAACGAAGGATTTATTGAAGGGGCGGCCGCTAAGGCGCTGCGCTATCGCAGCATGCTGCGCGCTGAACATATTCGCGTCTTTGCCGATAGCCACGTCAAGCACGGTAGCCACGCCATCGTTGCCGATCGTTCGATTCAGGAGCTCACGCGCGACGTGGATTTCTTCGAGGCCGACGCGGTAATTGCGACCGGCCAGCGCACGGGCGATAGCGCAACGATGGAGGAAATTGACGAGATCCGCGCGGCGACGGAGCTACCGCTGCTGGTGGGCTCCGGGGTGACGCCCGCCAACGTGAGTCAGATCCTCGGGCGGACCCAGGGGGTCATTGTGGCCAGTACGATGAAGGTCGATGGCGTCTGGTGGAACGATGTTGAGCTGGCCCGGGTGAAGCATTTTATGTCGGTCGCTCAGGCCGCGCTGGAGGAAGCATAATGGAAGCGTTTAGCGAACGCCTGCTGCGCGAACATCAACCGGCGTGGCAGGCGATGCAGCAGCACCGTTTTGTGACTGATATCGAACAGGATCGTCTGCCGACAGCCGTCTTTAACCGCTATCTGGTGTTTGAGGGCAACTTTGTCGCGACGGCAATCGCGATTTTTGCTCTCGGGGTTAGCAAGGCGCCGGGTATTCATCAGCAGCGCTGGCTTATTGGCGTCCTGAATGCCCTGGTTGACACGCAGATTGCATGGTTTGAACAGGTGTTATCAGAACGGCGTATAACTCCCGCTGATTATCCGGACGATCTGCCCGGCGTGCGGCGCTTTCGCGACGGCATGCTGCGGACGGCCCGGCAGGGAAGCTATGAGCAGATTGTTACCCTGATGTTCGGTGCGGAGTGGATGTATTATTTCTGGTGCCGACGGGCGAGCGAACATCACCAGAGCGATGCGGACGTGCGCCGCTGGGTGGAAATGCACGCGGAGGACGAATTTTATCAGCAGGCGCTCTGGCTGAAGAACGAACTCGACCGCTGCGCCATGGCGCTGAGTGAAAGCGAAAAGCAGGCGCTATCGGCGCTTTACGGCGATGTGCTGCAGTGGGAAATTGATTTCCATTACGCTGCGTACGAAGCGTAGCCGTGCGCTAAATAAAGGGGGGCCGAAGCGGCGCCCCCTGAACGCTGATACTATGATTGGACGCATACTCAGGTTAATCACCGTTTCAGGGAAATCATGAACTATCAGGACGCATTGCAGAGATTATTGTTAAACGACCCGGTAAGAATGAACGCGCTGTACGCCGTTCAGGCGCTGGAACTCAGCGATGGCTGGATTGGCGCCGGCTTTGTCAGGGATGCGGTCTGGGATCATCTGCACGGCTACGGGCAAAGGCCAGTTTCGGGTGATGTGGATGTTGTCTGGTTCGACGCGAAAAGCGGCAGCGCCGCCGACGATAGGGTGCTGGAAGAGAGGCTGAGCCAGCAATCATCCGTCTTTAACTGGTCGGTGAAGAATCAGGCCAGAATGCATCAACGTAACGGTAATAAACCTTATCACTCCACGGAGAATGCGTTGCTGTACTGGCCTGAAACGGCGACGGCTATCGCGGTCAGAATGGGACGTTCAGGGCTTATTGAGGTTATTGCGCCCTACGGGCTGGACGATCTGTTTGCACTCCGTCTGCGGCCCACGCCGGTATTTGCGCAGCATAAGCTGGCTATTTTCCGCCAGCGCGTCGCGGAAAAACGCTGGCTGCAGCGCTATCCAGGCCTGCAGCTGATTGTCCCGACCTGAGCCGTTTCGCCATCACTGCGGGTTAACGCCTGATTTTATGCCATGCCCACTGGGCAGAGTACCGATTTTCCTGCCGTATCCGGGCAAATATCCTGCACGTTGACGCTTATTGATTATACTTTGATGGCAGGTTGTGCTGCTTCAGGCGGTTGCCGCTCTGGGGTAGCAGAACCGACATCCTGGAAATGGGCTTAACCGGTCTGATGAATATTTGATCGTGAAACAGTAATGGAGGTATGGAACGATGGGATTATTAAATTTTGTCAAAGAAGCGGGCGAGAAAATATGGGACGCCGTCTCCGGCGGCAGCAAGGAAGATAAGGCCGACAAGCTGAAAAAACAT
Source organism: Klebsiella sp. RCJ4 (assembly GCF_009025755.1). Classification (NCBI taxonomy): domain Bacteria; kingdom Pseudomonadati; phylum Pseudomonadota; class Gammaproteobacteria; order Enterobacterales; family Enterobacteriaceae; genus Klebsiella; species Klebsiella sp. RCJ4. Next base: position 188,320 of record NZ_WCIN01000038.1, on the reverse strand, counting down.
ATTGATGGTCTTAATCTGCCTGGTGCCGAAAAGGTCAATATTGATGTTGCGGACGACGGCACCGCGACGGTTACCGGCGATGTCGGTTCGCAAGAAGATAAGGAAAAAATTCTGGTGGCGGTAGGTAACGTCACCGGCGTTGGTCAGGTTAATGACAGCGTGAAGGTGGCGCAAAGCGGGGCGGAAAGTCGTTATTATACGGTGAAATCCGGCGACACCCTGAGCGCCATTTCAAAAGCGATGTATGGCTCCGCCAATGAGTATCAACGTATTTTTGAAGCCAACAAACCGATGCTGACGCATCCCGATAAAATCTATCCGGGCCAGGTGCTGATTATTCCGGCGAAGTAAGCGGTGAATTCCTTCGGCAGCAGCAGGCCGATGGAATTATCTTCAAGGCCGGCCAGTGACAATATAGGTTTTGTTGCTGGCTGGGGTTGTCCCAGGCGTTTTCCGGACGTCAACGAGTTAAATTCGGTGATGACAGGGATGCGATTATTGCATCCCTGGATCGTTGGATCAGAAGAAATCAATTCGCGTATTGATACCGACGGTGCGACCCATATTAACCTGCGCGACGGCGCTGCTGCCGTTCATATATCCATAGGTACGGTAACGACGGTCGAACAGGTTATCGACATAGACGGAAATATTCATCCGTTCCGTCGCCTGCCAGCCAATGCTGCTGTCCAGGGTGGCGTAGGCGCCTTGCCGCAGCTGGTTGTCGCCATCGAAATAGTGCGGCCCCACCAGATTAACCGCCAGCCGGGGCATCAGTGCGCCATAGCGCGTATCAATCACGCCATTCACGCTGCTTCCCGCGCCGTAACGCGGTACGAACGGCACCCGGTTGCCGTGGTACAGCTCGCTGTCGTTGGTGAATTCGGAACGGATCATGTTGCCATTGATATCCCATGACCAGCCGGGGGCAAACCGCCATTTCGCTTCCAGCTCAACGCCGGTGGCGTCGGCTCTCCCCGCATTGCTTAAGGTCTGCATTCCGACCGGGCCAGAGTAGAGCTGCATATCTTTGGTGTGGGTATAAAAGGTGGCGGCTTGCAGCGTGACATCGGCGGTTTCGTAACGGGTGCCAATTTCATAGTTGATGGATTTTTCCGCGTTGAACGGTTTGGCATCAAGACCTGCGGTAGGCACGATATTGTATCCGGAAGGTTTATATCCCTGGGCGACGCGGGTATATACCCGCCAGTCGTCGGTCAGCAGATAGCCTGCGGAGAGCTGTCCGAGCACCCGGTCGTCATTGCTTTTACCCTGGTCGCCAAATGGGTTTCCCAGCATGCTGCCGTGATACTGCGTGCTGGCTTTATCATGCGAGAAACGCACGCCGCCGCCGATGTCAAAACGTTCGGTTAAATGCCAGGTCAGATCGCTGTAGGCGGCAAGGGTTTCAGCGGTGGTATAGCTGGTGCTGCTTAAATAGGGCATCGTCGGCATATCGTAGGAGGAATTTAGCTTTTCGCGGGTGTTCTGCCGGTACAACCCAAATACCATATCCACGGTACGCGTATCGCCGAGGGTGGCGGCGCGTAGCTCCTGCACATCCTGGTTCCAGCGCTGAGGCATATTGACGATCAACGAGCCGGAAGGGAAGGTCCGGGAATAATTCTGCTGCTGCCAGGCGCCGATCAGATTGAAAACCCAGTCATCGGTAGCGTATTTACCGCTTAGCGTCTGGCTGTCAGTACAGCGCCGTAGGTACGGGTCCGGTGAACCCTCGCCGAGAGACAGCGTACGGCTCTTGAGATCATTCCATGCCACGTAGGCATCCTGTGTAGCGCGAGTGCATTCGCGCGAGGCGGAAAACCCCATTTCCCAGGGCTGGTCGTCCGGCGCCAGACGCAGTTTCACATTCCCGATACTGGCGCGGGTACCGCCTAAATCATCGCTACCGGTCGAGGGGTTAATCATCTCGCCGTCATCAACCTGGCGTAAAAGGGTCACGCTGCCGTATAACAGGCCATCCTGAATCGGGCCGCTCAGGTTGAGTTTGCTTCGATAACTGTCACGACTGCTGACGCCGCCTTCAATATAGCCGCGCGGCGTGCTGTCCGGCTGCTGGGTGACGATGTTAATGATCCCGCCCTGGGCGCTTTTGCCATATAAGGTGCCCTGCGGTCCTCGCAGCAGCTCCACGCTTTGCACATCGGTCAGCGCCTGGATGGTGTTGGTCGAAAGCTGCGGGACGCCATCGACATACAGGGTAACGGCGGGGTTATAAAAGTCCTGGGCCGAAGAGATGCCGCGTAGCGAGATCGTTGAAAAAAGCATGTTGCCGCTATTTTCAATATTCAGCCCTGGCAACACTCTGGGGAGTTTGTCACTGGCGGTAACGCCCGCGTCGCTTAACTCCGTCGCGCTGATAACGGTAGAAGAGACATTATTGGCTGATGCCGAGCGGGAAGACTGTTTGCTGGCGGTGACCACCAACGTGCTTTCATCTTGCTGTGAGGTTTGGCTATGAGCAGCGGCCGGGAGTAAAAATCCCCCCAGAACCAGAGGATAAAACCGTGTCATTTTCATTGTTATGAATCCCTGAAAAACGGCGAGACGCCAAAATACCGATAATGGTGAATTGAAAATGATAACTATTTCTAATTGCACTGCTACCCGAAACGGGTTTATTTCCACCTGTTTCGGGTAGCGGGGCGCTTATTGGGCTGAATGGCGATAACGCTCAATGGCGAGCGCCGTCAGGCGCTTTTTATCTACCTTGCCGACGGCGGTGAGCGGCCAGTGGGTCAGAAACTCAATTTGATCGGGAATCTTCCACGCGCTGATTCCCATTCGGACCAGCTTTTGACGCAGCTGTTGATAGTCAGAGGGAGTGCGTTGCGCGATGATAAACGCGCATATCCGCTCGCCAAGCAGCGTGTCCGGCGCGGCGACCACGGCGCAATCCTTTACGTCTTCCAGACGCATCAGCACCGATTCCACTTCCGCAGCGGCTATTTTCTCTCCGGCGCGGTTGATCTGCTCTTTTATACGCCCCTCAACGTACAGATTTCCCGCCTCATCGAGCCTGACATTGTCGCCCGTACGGTAAAATCCCTGCGCGGTAAAGGCCCGCGCATTGTGCTCGGGAGCGCGATAATAGCCCGTAATAGTATAAGGACCGCGCGTTAATAACTGTCCCGTTTCGCCGGGCGCAACGTCGTTCTCCTCTTCGTCAACGACGTGAATTTCATCCAGGGGAGACATAGGGCGCCCCTGGCTGTGGAGAACGGTGGCCAGAGGATCGTCCAACCGGGTAAAGCAGAGCAGGCCTTCCGCCATACCGAATACCTGTTGCAGGGGACAATCAAACGTCGAGATAACCTGCTCAGCAAGCGTTGGGTCAAGCCGGGCGCCGCCCACCTGAATGACGCGTAGCGAAGAGAGATCGCTGTCTTCCCACTCTCTGGCCTGCACCCAGAGCTGCGCCAGCGCCGGTACCAGGGCGACGTGGGTCACGCCTTGTTCAGCGATTAAAGGCATCACCTCATCGCAGCTGGCGCTGTCGGTCAATACCACTTTTCCGCCGCAGGCAAGGGTTCCCAGAATACCGGGGCAGGCCAGCGGAAAGTTATGCGCCACGGGGAGGACGGCGAGATACACGCTCTGTGGCTTAAGGCCGCACAGTTCGGCGGAGGCGCTGAAGTTATAGCTATAGTCAGCGTGCCGTCGCGGGATAAGCTTTGGCGTCCCGGTGGTGCCGCCTGAGAGCAGCAGCAGCGCGGTGCCGGCAGCATCGGGCTGCGGCCACGCCTGCCGTTCGCCGCGGAGCGAGAAGAGCGGCGTAAAATCGTCGCCTTCGGTCTCACCTGCGACCAGAACTTGCCGCAGGCAGGCGTGTTTGCGCGCCATCTGGCGGGCCAGGTCCGCGTGGCTTTCTCCATGAATCACATAAGCGGCCGGTTGCGCCAGCGCGATCAGCGCGTCAATATCCAGCGCCCGCTGCGAGGGCATCGCCAGAACAGGGATAACGCCCAGTCTTAACAGCGCGAACAGCAGGATCACAAATGCGTTGCCGTTGGGGAGCTGGATAAGCACATGTTCTCCCGGACGCAAACCCAGCGAGTATAACCCTGCAGCAAGCTCATCGACCCGAAGATCGAGCGCGCTGTAGGTCAGCGAGCCTTTGGCATCAACGACAGCAGTTCGCGAGGGATAGCGAGCTGCCCAGTGGCGCAGCTGTTCAGCAATGGGGAAGGGATACTGTTTTATCAGAGAATCAAAAGAAGAATGCATGCGTCACCTTTCTGAAGTGCAGGACCGATTTTGCAAAGCGGTCGTCGCAGAAAATACGTGGGGAAAATGGTGAATAATCTGCGTAAAAAAGGCCCTGGATTGTTGCAGCAGATAAAAATGGTCGCCGTCAATCACCACCTCGCCTGCGATATGGTTCAGCCACGGACGCCAGGCCTCCATCTCCGGCCAGGAGGCTTCACGATCGCGGCTGCCGCACACGAGCAGCGCAGGCGTGCGCAGCGGCGGAAAATCGTCGAGCGAGTCGTAGTGATAGTGCTCAGTAGCGTAAAAATCAGCGCGCAGAAGAGGAAGAAATAGCGACAGTAGCTCCTTGTTTTCCTGTAGTTCAGGCGAACATCCGCCGATATCGATCAGTTCAGCGATAAAGTCGGCATCATCGCGGTCGCTGAGCCTGCGCCGGGAATGCAGATGAGGGGCATGGCAGCCGGAAATAATCAGCCCTTGCGGGGGAAGCCCCCGTTGTTCCAGAAGCCGGCAGGTTTCAAACGCCACCTGCGCGCCCATGCTGTGCCCGGCAAGTAAAAGCGGGGCGTCAGGCGATACGCCCTCTTCCAGTTCGTCCGCCAGCAGCGACGCCAGTTGCGTAATGCTGCTGAGCGGCGCCAGATGGCGCAGGCGATCGCGCCCCGGCCAGGTCACCAGGGAAAGCGCGATCTCCGCCATGGGGTGGTCTCGCCAGCGGCGAAACGCGCTACTGCTGCCGCCCGCGAAGGGGCACATCACCAGATGCGCCGTACTGGCGTTGCGGGCGGGCCATAACGGTATACACATGGTAGATTGCATCACCGGGACTCCTCATCGTGGCGGTAGAAAGCCGTTAACCGGTCGTGACGTGGCGGCTTCAGGTGTCGGATCTCGGCATTGCCGGTCGCGCGTAAAATCTGCTGCCATAACTGTGATAACGCGAGCTGATGAGCGGAGTGGCAGGCCGCCGGCAGATTTCCACCCGCCAGATGGCAGCGCAGCTGCTGTAGCAACCTGCCGACCCCCTCCGGTCCGGCGGTTTCACAGCAATCACGCCAGCTCAGGGGAGCCGCGCTGCGCGTCTGACCCGGCGGGTCGCGCAGGATCTCCGGCCTGCGGTAGAGACTACGAACATTCGCCTGATGTTCTGCGACAAACAGGCTGGATGACCAGACCACGGGGCCGTAGCTTGCCTCCAGCGAAAGATGACCTTCCGGCCAGCCCAGCAGCAAACGGTGCATAATCAGGCTGTGCATATCAGGATCGTCAGGATCGAGATAGCGCTGAAGTAGCAGACAGGCTTCTCCCGCCGGCCAGAAAAGTCTCAGACAGTGAAAGTCGCTAAAGCTACCGACCACTTCGCACGCCACGCTGGCGGCATCAACCTCTAGAGCCAGCAACAACAAATCCAGCGTGGAGTAGAGCAACTGTCGGCTGGTGGTTGCGTGAGCAACCGACGGCGCCTGATCCAGGCTGCGACGTAACCGCTGCGCATCCCCGAGCCAGGCGCGACCCGCACGCGCGTGCGGATAAAACGTGTTGACCCAATAGCAGCGGCCCCGTTCCTGCGCCAGCGCTTGTAAAGAACGGACGTCATCCGGGTGGAGGGGATGTTCCTGAATCACATGCACGCCGCGGGTCAAAAAGTGCCGGGCAAGCTGGGTTCCGCTCCCGCCGGCGACGGTTGAGCGCACGACTATACAGGCGATATCCGGCATCTCGGCGATCTGTTCCGGCGAGGTATACAGCGGGATTCCAAACGCACAGGCCAGCTCTCTCGATCGCGCGCTTCCCTGGGACAGAAGACCAACCAGTTCCAGCCCCTCCTGGGGCTGCATAAAGGCGTTGAGGTACATTTCGCCAAATTTAGCGCCCACAATCAGTACGCGTTGCTTAGGGGCGGCGGACGGCATCATAACGTGTTCTCCGGTTGCGTTGAGGTTGCGCCGAGCCAGCGCTTGATATGCTGCGCACAGGTCTGAACGTGGGGGGGATCCAGCATGATTTGCCAATGGCTGGCTTTAATCGCATAGCTGTCGGCGCGGTCTATCCAGGTTTGCCATTCGGTTTCCGCTGGCGTCCAGCGCGCGGGTCTCATCGCGGCATGCACGATGAGACAGGGGAGCGGAACGGTTTCGTCCGGCGTATGCTCGGTCAGTAAGCGCAGCAGATGCGCGATGTTGTCGATCCACGCTTCCGCCGCCTGTAGCGTCAGGTTTTGCGCCATCATTCCCGCCGTTCTGGCAAGGTCGATAAAATCGGCAAGCTGGCGGTCGGGCGTCAGCCGATCGAAATGTTCCGGCAGCGCCAGCGGCGTATCGCCTTCGGCTAACAGCCGCAGCAGGGCCGTCCGGTTTGCGCAACGAAAATCCTGTCGACACACGGGATCGATTAACGCCAGCCGTACCTGCTCGCCTTTGGCATCCAGGCGCTGCGCGGCGCCCGCCGCAAGAAAAGCGCCATACGACCAACCCGCCAGAACATAAGGGCCGTGCGGCTGCTGGCGGCGGATACTCGCGACATACTCATCGATCATCCGATCAAGCGTGGCAAAACGCTGCGGCGATTTTGCCTGCAGGCCAAAAACGGGCATATTCAGCGCGCTGGCGAGCGGCAGCCAGGCGCTGATATCGCCGTCTGAAGCATGGAAAACAAACAACGTTTCGTCGCCACCGCCCTGGCAAATGGGCACAGGATTCTCCTCTGCCGACGAACAGGCCTGCAGATGGGCGCAGAAGTCGCTGAGCGTTGAATGGGTGAACAGATCCTGAAGGCTGGCGCTGGCAATCCCTCTGCGGTTCAACTGCGCGACCATCCTTGTCGCCATCAGGCTATCGCCGCCCAGCGCGAAAAAGTCGTGATGTCTGGCCACGGGGCGAGACAGCAGCGTTTGCCAGAGTTCAGCGACCTGTTTTTCCAGCGCCGGATCTCCCCCGGAGCTCGGTGTCGATTCGGCTGGCGCAATCTGTGCGTCAGGCGGGGCCGATAGCGGAGTAAATAACGTTTCTCGCTGCCGGATCTGCAACGCGGGCAGGGGGGCGCCAAAACGCTGCTGCAGATAGCGGCTCACGGCTGCTTTATCCGGGCGATTCACCCCAGGCGAACGTGCGACCAGCAGATGCTGGCGCAGCGGCGACGATTCCTGCGGCGGCCAGGCCAGTTCGTTGGCAAAACCGGCCTGCACAAGCACTTCCTGCCACGCCGAACGGGTGAGCATAGGTTTTTCATCCCGGCGGCGGAAATCGCGGTATCCGCTTAACCCTTCGATAAAGCCGACGCTCGCCAGCTGGAATACGCTGTTTCGTTCCGTCGCTTCAACGATCAGCAGACGTCCGCCGGCTTTCAGCAACCGCTTTAATCGGCGCAACGACTGTACGACATGGCTGGCGTCGTGAAGCACGTTGACGGCAATAATCAGGTCGTAACCCGCCTCGGGGTGGGCGGTAAAATCCAGCGGCTGGTTGATATCGAATAAGGCGTAAGACACCCGCGATTCATCGTGGAAACGGGTTCGGGCGTCGTTGAGGAACTGCGCGGAGACATCCGTGAAGTGGTATGACAGCCGCGTGTTTCGCGTGGCCTTCAGCACCGGTTCCGCGGTGGCTGCGGTTCCGGCGCCCACCTCGAGGATCCGTTCTGCGCCGCAAAGGGCGGCAATCTGCGCGGTATAGCGATTCAGACAAGCGCTGGCGGGGTTTTCGCGATACAGCGCGTCGGTTACGCGCAACGACTCGTTGAACAGCAGTTCCAGCGGCGAACACTGCCCGAAGAAGAGGTCGTCGTGCCGGGCGATGCAGGCGTCCAGATACTGCGCCAGCGCCTGGCTCCAGTGGGTTTGCGGGCAAGCTTCGTGAGGCTCGGGAATTTCGCTGAGCGGAATGCGGCAGCGCCAGCTATCCCCCTCGCGCACTAACCATTCTCTTTCCGCCAGACACTGCAGCCACTGGCGTAGCAGGCGCCGGTGTGACGCTTGCGCGCCCAGCGCCTGTACTATTTCGCCAAATGGGTGGGCAACCTCCTGGGTGGTGAACAGACGGTGGCGATGTAGCGTTGCGGCAATCCCCTGCAGCGCACGCGCCTCCAGCCAGCGCCAGGTCGCTTCCAGCTCGTCAAGTTGCGTCTGTTCAGGCAACGGCAGCGCCAGTGAGGCGAGATCGTGCTCATCATGTAACGGCGCTGAGGGCGGTGGATCCTCGGTCATAACGATATCCAGGGTTAACGCGCCATTTTCGCTTAATTCCGCTCTGGCCTGTTGGATGCCGGGGTATTCCTGCGCCGCTTGCTCAATATCGCGCAGATCGTAGTCTGTCTGCGCGTTCAGCGGCCAGCGGCGGCGGGGAATGTGTTCGGCAATGCCGCTGTCCATGGTCTTCAGGCCTTCAGGGGTGGCAATGGCGGCCTGCAGGATGGCGCAGTAGTCATTAAACATCGCTTCAGCCGCGCCCGGTTCCAGCACGTTGTCCATGCAGTACCAGCTAAACGTCAACGCGCCATCGCTCTCCATCACCTGATGATCCAGCCAGACCTGCGGCGTTTGCGTAAAGACATAGCAGGGTTCGCCGAACAGATGACTCATTGCCCGGTCAATAGCCATTCCTTCCAGCGTCATCCCCAGCATGCTGGTAAACACCACCGGCATCAGCGGTTGACGCTGGGATCCGCGCTGGCGCCCCAGCTCGCGGATCGCCTCAACGCCGTTCACTTCGCTGTGCGCCATGTTTTGCCAGAGGCGCTGCTGGGTCCGTTGCATCTGCTCCTGCAGCGTTAGCGGCGTTGAGAAGTTAAAATCAACCAGCGTGACGGAGGTAAAATCCCCGATCAACTGATTGATTTGCGGGTGGATCGGCTGGCGATTGAAGAACGTCAGGTTCAGCGTAAATGCCGTGGTACGGCTCCAGCGCTCAAGGGTGGCGGCAAACAGCGTGAGCAGCGCGGCGGAGGGGGTGAGGCCCTGCTGCTGCCAGCGTTGTTTCGCCGCCTGCCACTCTTGCCTGTCAAGCGTCGAAGTGAACGTGGTGAAGTGCGGGGTTTCCGGCGGTGTCTCCACCACCGGCAGTTCCGGCGCTGAAGGCAGTTGCGGCAGTTTTTCCTGCCAGTAATCCCAGGCATCGTGCCATGCTGTTGTTTGCCGGCGCGCCTGTTCAGCCATCACGTAATCGCGGAAGGTGATATCGAGCGGCGGCAGGGTTTCTCCGCGCCAGACCAGGGCCAAATCATCCATCATGACTTTAAAGCTCTGCACATCGAACTGCAGAAGATCGAGGTTCATGTGCAGGCGGTAGCGGCAATCGTCGATTTCGCTGACCACCAGCTCAAAGAGCGGCCACCGGTCGGCAGGTAAAACGCGATAGCTCAGTTCATGGCGCCGTTTTTCCAGCGCCTGGCGCTGCTCTTGCGGGGGAAGCGCGCGCAGATCGTCGCGCGGGATACGATACGTCGGGGTTGTCGCCAGAACGCGCTGTTGTCCATCTGCATCCACCACCATCCGCAGCATATCGTGGCGGGCAATGAGCTGGTTCCATGCTTTCTCCAGTACGGCGAGATCGAACTCATCGTGGCGTTTATCCCATTCAAACAGCACGTGACAGGCAACGCCGCCATAGCCAATAAGATGGGTTCTGCCCAACCAGTAGGCATGCTGAATCGGCGTCAACGGGAAGGGCGCGTAACGCTCAGCGGCATCGTGCTGCAACGCTTCCGGCGGCGATACGGCAGTCGCCGTCTCTGCCTGAGAACAGATAAGCTGTGTGAGCCCGTGCGGCGAGAGATCCTGCCACGCCCGTTCCGCGTTGATGCGTACACCCAGGTCATGTTGAATATCGCTGCTGAGTTCAAGAAAGAGCAGCGAGTCCATTCCCAGCTGTAACAGATCCTGATCTGCGTTCAGCGAAGCAGAATCGTCCAGTCTTAGCTGCACCGCAATGCGATTTTTCAGCCATGTCATCACCGCCGCTTTATCGCTGATGCTACCGTGAAAAGCATGGTTATCAGCGGGAGTCGCGGCCGGAATCGCGGCGTGTTCTGTTGCTGCGGCGTTAAACAGAGCCTGCTGCAGCGGGGGCATTTTGTCGGTGAAAACGCGCATGGCCAGTCGCCAGGCGGCGCCGCGCATCACCGCTTGTTCAAGGTGCCATCGCCCCTCGGCATCGCTTAACGCGCCCATGCCACGATCGGCAAGGGTCGTCAGCATCTCCGTCGTAGCCGCCCGGCCGCTTTCTCCCCATGCGCCCCAGGCGATGGAGAGCACTTTCGGCGTATCAAGGGAGGAGAACTGCCGGGCGAGCCCGTCAAGATACCCGCAGGCCAGCGCATGGGCGCTCTGGCCTGGCGCGCCGAGGGCGGCGGCAGCGGACGAATAGAGAATCAGATAACGGGCGTCGTGGTTGCCCAGCGTTTGTAATAGCTGGCTTGCCGCCTGCGCTTTGACCGCGAAAACGGCGGCCAGCTGGTGGTCATCGAGTTCCTGCAAGGGCCCATCAGCCAATACGCCAGCGGTATGAATCGCTCCGGCAATGCCGCCGCTGGTCGCCAGCTCATCAAGAACACGGGCCAGCTCTCCGGCATCACCCACATCACAACGGCAGACGCGAATCTCCACGTCCGCTGTGTCGCCTGGCCATGACGCATCCACGCGCGGCGCCAGTAGCGCGATGCGGCGCGCCCCTTTTTCTCTGAGCCAGTTCAAGGCAAGGCGGCCCAGTCCGCCAAACGCCCCGGTCACCAGATGCCAGCGGTTATCGCCGGCAAACACCTTCGCCGGTAATTCGGCGGCGCATCCCGCATTGGGCGCCAGCGAAGGGAGCCAGAAGCCATTATCCCGGGCTGCAAGCCAGCGTTGTGACAATGAAACAGCGCTTAATCCTTGACGCAGCGTTTCCCACGAGGCGTTTTCAGCCATATCGATAGCGGAGATTAACCGTTCCGGCTGTTCATTGGCCGCGACGCGAAGCATAGCCCACAGCGCGTGATGGGCCGCTGATAGCGCCTCGTTTTCCTCGATTCGCCACGCGCGGCGGGTGACGACAATCAAGCCGCCTGGGCTGGCGGTGAGCGCCTCTTTCACCTGTGTCGCTAACGCCAGCGTCTCCTCGCTCTCGTCGACAATCATCAGGACAGAAGGGGCCTGCGGATCGTGAAGAATGCCGTATTGCGCCAGCGCCTCTTCGTGGGCAAGGGTACCGGCGCTGAAGCGGAATGCCAGCGGGCGGCTATTACTGTCGATGCAAAGGGGCCTCCAGCGCCAATGATAATGCGTCTGCGGCGCAGGAAGCGGCGCGTCGGGCGCCAGCGGCAGCCACTTGCCGTCTGGATGACGGGCTTCCACGCGCATCTCGCCGCGGGAAAAGGCTGCGTTTCGCCAGCTTAATCGCACCTCCCCCAGACATTGCGGGGCGGTAACGAGGGGCGGTTTCACGGGGGAATCGTCGCCGTGCCGCGCGGAGAGGCGCCGCCAGGCCTCCTGCCAGCGGGCGGTAAACCGTTCCGGCTGACCTGCGCAATCGGACCAGTTGGCGAGATAATCAGGGTTATCCGGCAACGTCTGTTCCAGCGCGGATTCTGATGACGTGGACATCCCCTGGCCGGGCAGGGTGGCGAGAATGATATGTTCGCTCATACCGGCGGTCGGGCTGTCGTCCTGCGGTAGCCACGCTACTTTGCTGAATCCGGCGCTTCGGCACTGCTGCTGCCACTGATGGGGGGTGAGGAAGAGCTCGCCTTCGCGGGCGTCGATATCCTGTAGCGGGAGGACCAGCGGGCCGAAAACGAAATCAAACAGACGCATTGGCTGGGTGATTTCGCGCATCAGCAGGCGCCCGCCCGGCTTGAGCAAGGGACGCAGATTATCGAGGGTTCGACCGATATGGCGCGTGGCATGGATCACGTTAGCCGCGACGATAAGATCGTAAGACTGCGCCGCAAAGCCCTGAGACTGCGCCTCTTGTTCGAGATCCAGCTCGTCGTAATGCACAAAGTCATAGTCGGCGAATTTCTGCTGCGCACGGCGGGTGAACAGTGCGGAGATATCGGTGAAGTGGTACTCCAGCGCCGGTACGTCTTTGAGTTCAGGCAGCAGCCATGCGGTGGTGCCGCCGGTTCCGCCGCCGACTTCAAGAATGCGCAGCGGCTGATGGGGCTGACGCGCCTGGACGATACCCCGTACTACCCCGGCGGCAATCTGGTTGAAATAGCGGCCAAAGCTGAATTCCTGATATAGCACCTCTACGCCGTCGGAAGCGCCTTGCGGGAAGATAATCGCCACCGGCTCTTCCGCGCCGCTCATCATGTCGTATAACCGATCGCCGGCACGGGCGATGGTATCGGGGATAGCCTGATAACCTTCACAATAATCGGCGAGTTCCGTCAGCAGAATGTCCCGCTGCTGATGTTCAATGAGGCGGGCGCGGTAGTAGCGCCCCTCAGCGCAGCGGTAGTCGCCGTCGACCACGCAGTTATTTAGCAGGCGCTGAAGCAGCTGCTGGTAGCGGGGCATCAGTCGTCCATGGCGCATAATGGTGATGGCGTCCACGCCGTTATCTATCGCATCGCCCGTACAGCGTTGTACCAGCCGATCGACATAGATGGCGTGCAGTCGCGTGGCGCACTGTTTAAGCGCCTCCAGACGGGGGAGTTCGAGCGCTGTCGCGGCGCTGTTGGCCACCGCTAATCCAGCGGCAAGTACAGCATCGGCAGGCTCACAGGCGGAGGTGGCGCGTTCTTTCCAGTAACGCTCGGTCGCAAACGGATAGCATGGCGCGGAGATACGTTGCCCATCGCCTGCCAGAAGATCGGCCCACGGTAAGGTGATGCCGGCCGCGTATAGCTGGAGAAGCGCCTGATTCAGGACAGCGCTCGCCTCCTGTTTACGCCGGGCGCTGGCTATCCAGTAAGCGTCATCGCGGTATTCGCGCTGTCCGGAGGCAATCAGCTGGGCGTCGGGCCCCATTTCAACAAAAACGCGGGCACCGAGCTTGCGCGCCGCCTGAATACTCTGAATAAAACGTACCGGCTGGCGCATATGGCGGCGCCAGTAATCCGCCTGGTTGAGCGTCGCCTCGTCAATGAGTTCGGCGGTAAGCGTGGAAATCAGCGGTATTTGTCCCGGCTCGGCGAGCAGACCCGCGCAGGCCTCCTGGAAGCGATCGAGTATTGGTTCAAGTAAAGCGGAGTGCGCCGCGCCGGTTACGCTCAGGCGACGATAGTCGATCTCGTGTTGCGAAAGCGCGGCGCAAAACTCCGCGATACGGGCTTCCGGCCCGGAAAAGACCGTATGCCGGGTGCCGTTGTTGGCGGCGAGATCCAGCTCGAACTGACGGGCCAACGGCATCAGCGCCTCTTCTTGCGCAAATACCGCCACCATCGCGCCGCTTGCGCACAGCTGCATCAGCGCGCCGCGCCGACATACCAGCGGCATGACCTGCTCAATGGTATAGTGTCCGCAGACAACGGCAGCGGCAAATTCGCCGACGGAGTGACCCATGGCGAAGTCGGCCTTCAGTCCTTCAGCGCGCCAGTGGGCCGCCATCGCGATTTCGAACGCGACAATCGCCGGCTGGGCCCAGGCCATATTGTCAAGCTGCGCTGAATCGGGATTAAACATCGCTTCCCGTAGCGAAGGCGTGAGCATGTCACGACAGGCGGCAAAACAGCGCTCCAGCATATCGGCAAACGCCGTTGAGTGCTGGTACAGAGACTGACCCATAGTGCGCCAGTGCGAACCCTGCCCGGTAAACAGCCACACCTGTTTGCCGCTGGCGCCGTGGCCGCTATAGACCGGCGAAGTCGATTTCGCGCCAGCCCAGGCGCTGAGCGAGGCGGCGGTGTCATGATTTAATGGCGCCGCCAGGCGGAAGGGAAGATCGAGACGGCGCGCGCGTAACGCCGTGAAGGCCAGATTGTTGGCATCCGCGTTCTCCCTCAGCGCCGCGGCATAGTCCGCTGCCAGCTGCCGCAACGCGGTGTCGCTGGCGGCGCTGAGCAACAGCGCGGAACTCTGGCTGCCGTCATCCGCGGCGGGGTAGCTTATGTTGAGTTCGTCGGGCAGCGAAGCGACGATCATATGGCAGTTGGTGCCGCCAATACCGAAGGAGGAGACGCCCGCGTAGCGCACTTCGTCCTGCCACTCCTGCGCCGTCACCGGCACGGTAAAGGGGCTTTCCTCGAGCTTAAGCGCCGGGTTTGGCGTGTGAAAATTCAGCATTGGCGGAATTTTTCCGCGACTGACCGCCAGAACGGTTTTCAGCAGTCCGGCAATGCCCGCCGCGGTATCCAGGTGACCAACGTTGCTCTTCACGGAACCCAGCGCGCAGCGCTGTTGCGGCGGGCGGGGAGCGTAGACGTTGCGCAGGGCTTCTATTTCAATCGCGTCTCCCAGCGGCGTGCCGGTACCGTGGGTTTCAATGTAGCCGATCTGCCTGTCGTCGATGGCCGCCAGCATTAACGCCTCTTCGATGACCGCTTGCTGTCCTGCCACCGACGGCGCGGTATAACCCACTTTTCTGTTTCCGTCGTTGTTGACCGCGCTGGAGAGGATCACCGCGATAATTGGATCGCCTGACAGCAGCGCGTCCTTCAGGCGACGCAGCACCACGCAGCCGAGACCGTTGCCGGCCCAGGTGCCCTCTGCCGAGGCGTCAAAAGGGCGACAGTGCCCATCGGGAGAGAAAATCATCCCGGGCTGGTAGCGGTAACCCGCCTGCTGGGGGAAGGAAAGCGCCACTCCGCCGGCTACCGCCATATCGGATTCGCCTGCGCGCAGGCTTTCGCAGGCCAGATGGACCGCAACCAGCGAACTGGAGCAGGCGGTCTGTACCGATAACGCCGGGCCGTGCAGATTGAGTTTGTAGGCCGCGCGGGTGGCTATATAGTCCTTGTCATTGCCCATCAGAGACTGCAGGCCCTTGACCTGTGCGACCTCTGTCACGTTCAGGGCTTCGCGGCCGGGATAGGTGCTCATCCGCGAAGAGGCGAAAACGCCGGTCTTATGGGGGACGGCGCCCGGGGCGTAACCTGCATGCTCCAGCGCATGCCAGACCGCCTGTAAAAACAGGCGCTGCTGGGGATCTATCGACTCCGCTTCCTGCCGCGAATAGCCAAACAGGGTGGCATCGAAGCAGTCAGCGTTGTCTAAAACCGTTCCAATATTGACGTAACAAGGATCGTCAATAATGGCGGTATCCAGCCCGGCGGCCAGAAGCGCTTCGCGCGTAAAGCGTCGGCTGCATTCGCGGCCTTCCAGCAGATTTCGCCAGAAGGTTTCGCCATCCGGCGCTTCAGGAAAATGGCAGGCGTAGCCGATGACTGCGACAGGTTCGCAGTCCGGGTAGCGTTGAGCGATCGATGCATCAATGGAATCTGCTGTTGGCGCAGAAGAGAAGCGCAAGTTATCCATAATCGGTCCCGTTTCCTAAAATTGACAAAGTCAGTGGCGCGCCATGCGTTGGCGATGGCGTCCGGGAAAAGTCAGTTTGTTTCGCGTCAAATGCGCCGCTGACGACGGCGAACCGGCCGCACGCGTTTGGTTTTCTCCTCCAGGGCTACGCCGGCGAGATAATTGGCCAGCGCGACAGGAGAAGGGTGAGTGAACAGGTCAAGCAGCGTCAGGGTGGCGAATTCGTGACGTTGTAACAAGACGTGCAGCTGCACCAGATTCAGCGACGTGGCGCCCGCCTCAAAAAAGTTCTCTGCGGGTGCGACTGGCTCGCCAACCACCTCGCGAAAGGTGTCGCAAATCAGGCTGACGCTGCTCTTGTCCGCCGCGATCCGCGGCTGAGCGCGCTCAGGGCGCAGCCGGCGGGCGCGTCGCTCCGTGACCTTAAGCGGGGGAACCAGGTCGGCGAGCGGCAGCTGCCAGCTGCTGTCATCCTCCGCCATTCGGTTAAGCAACGCGCAATACTGTGCAAACTGGCGCTCCACCTGCCCGTCAGGAAACAGGGCGGCGACAAAATCCCAGTTAAAGCGCAGTTCCCCTTCGGATTCATAAACCTGGTGATCGAGCCAGACCTGCGGCGTCTGGGATATACCCCACACCGGTTTGAGCAGATTGCGCCGGGCAAGGAAGTTATCCTGCTCAAAGCCCAGCGCGCTGGTAAAGACGACGGGCATTGGGACAGCCGGTACGTTTTGCCGCCGCGCCAGTTGCCGCATCACGCGGATTGCCGACACATCGCGGTGGTTGAGGCTCTCGCTTAGTCGCTGCTGTAATAACCGCGCGCTTTGCAGCCAGCTCTCGCCGGGATGCCAACTCAGCAGCATCAGCGAAGTAAAGTCGCCCAGGATCTGGTTGATTTGCGGGTGCAGAGGTCGTCTGTCGAAAAGCGTAAGGTTAAGCGTGAAATCGGGCTGTGCGCTCCATGCAGCAAGAACCGTTGACCACACGGATAACAGTACGGCCGACGGGGTGAGATGAGCATCAGCCGCCCGCTGTTTCAGGCGACGCCAGCGCGCGCTGTCCATTGCCCCATAGAGCCGTGCGAAGCGCGGCGTCTCAACGTCCTGAGGCAAGCAGCGTAGCGGTAACGCAGGTGCCGGAGGAATATCATCAAGCTGCGTTTGCCACCATGCCAGAGAGTCGGGATTGGGCGTCCGCAGCGCGGGTTGCTGCAGATAATCCCTGAAGGTAATGGGAAGCGGCGGCGGCAGCTGCTGCGGATAGCGATAGCCGTGTTCCAGCTCTGACAACAGGATCTGCATGCTCAACCCGTCAAGCAACAGGTTATCCAGACACAGCCACAGGCGGGCGGGCATCCCGTCGACGAACCCGACCTGAAGATCGAATACCGGCCATACTTCAGGGTTGAGAACCTGATGCGCCAGTCTGTCGCGTACCTGCAGCGCCTCTTCGGGGCTGTGCAGGATGTGCGCGGGTATCACCCATGGGGGAGTCTGTTCGAGAACCCGCTGTTGTCCATCCCGCACCACGGCGCGCAGCATATCGTGGCGGGCGATTAACCGGTTCCAGACCTTCTCCAGCCGGTGAATATCCAGATCGGCAATTTCAAATTCAACAAAGAAGTGTGAGCCTACGCCGCCAAGGGCAAAGCCCGGCTGACGCCCGACCAGGTAAGCCTGCTGCACATCAGTCAGCGCGAAAGGCCGGTAGCGTTCTTCAGGGGAGTGGACAAAGGGTTGTTCAACAGGGAGGTCGGTTTTACGCAGCGTGGCGGCAAAATCAGCCAGCCGGGGGTGATTAAACAGGTCGCTTAATCGTGCTTCATAACCCGCCTGGTGGAGCTGTCCGATCAGCCTGGTGGCTAGCAGGCTATCACCGCCATGCTGGAAGAAGTCGGTTTCTCTGCTGACGGCGCCCATCGACAAGAGCGGCTGCCAGATGACGGCAACCTGCTTCTCAATATCGCCCAGGGGTAAATCCGCTTCAGTCCGGTTTTCAGCTTCCGGGGTATGACAGCGTTTTAGCGTCTGATAGTCAATTTTGCCGTTCGCCGTCAGCGGTAAGGCGTCAAGTAAGAAGATCCGTTTCGGTACCATCCACCCCGGCAGACGTTCGGCGAGAGCGGACTGCAGCTGACGAGGATCGCGGCGTACCTGGCTAACGGGGCATTGTACGAGGAAGCGCTGCAATCCCTCGACTTCATCGCCGTGCTGGCAGTTGAAAGCGGCGGCGGTAAATATCGCCCCCCAGTCAGCGCTATTGTGAAGTAAGGCTTCGGGCTGACCATCGGTTAACAGAAGCGTGCTGAGCAGGGCGGAGGGCGTTAACTGACGAAACTCCAACACATAGAGCAGCGCGCCTGGAACGGCCAGCTGCTGTAATGCCGCGAGGAGCCCGGGCTCTTCCGGCAGCAGACGATGCAGGGCGTTATTCAGCCAGATAACGTCCGCCGAATGAGCATGCGCCGCCAGCGTGTCTGCACTCCAGAGGGCCAGACGGGCGTCAGACCACGGTGCAAGCCGCTGTCGGGCGCTCAGCAGCAGCTCCTGGCTGTGCTCAAGCCCGACATACTCAATCTCGTCAGCGCTGAGCCGGGTTAGCAGGCACTCTGCGGCGCGGGCGGTGCGGACACCCACCTCTAGCAGGCGTACCGGGCGCTGTAAACGCCGGGAAAGCTGTTGACAGATTGTCGCCAGTTCCTCGATATACAGGGCGCTGGCCGGATGGTCGAAAGCCAGACTTTCCGGCGACCACCGCGCATCGTTCAGTAATGACAGTTCGTGGCGAGCGCCGCGAAGGATCTGCGTTAAGGTGAGGTCATGCCCGCTGAAAGAAGGAGGGTCATTCTCCGGCGCTTCCCCCGCACAAACCTGATAACCCTCAGCGGCGGGCTGCAGCCGCTGTTGGGTCACGAGAAAGGCTAACCAGCGTTCCACCACGGCCCGCCAGCGAGGCTGGATAGCGAGAGCATTCATCAGGGGAAGAGGATCGGCGCCAGGAGTTTGACCCGGTTTCAGTTTTAACAGGCGATGCTGAAGAAAATCAGCGACCTGGCCGGCGGAGATTTCCGGGGGGCAGACGCAGCAGGGCAGCGTTCCGGCAAGCCCGCGCCACGCCTGGGGCAGCGCCGGGTCCCGATGATGGGTAACACAGAAAGCCGAACCCTGAGGCACAACCCAGGCCGCCAGGGTCTTTTCTTTTTCGCCGATCGCCACAACGGTTGACTGTTTCACTCCCGCCAGCTGGCTGAGCGCGCTTTCGATTTCACCCAGCTCGATGCGATATCCCCCGACTTTGACCTGCTTATCGCGACGACCGAGGAACTCTAACGTACCGTCTGGCCAGTAGCACCCGAGATCGCCGGTGCGATACCAGCGCGCGTTCGATTGCGTTACAAACTGCTGCTCGCTGCGTACAGGATCGTTAAAGTAGCCTTCCGCGACCCCGATACCGCCAATCCACAATTCGCCCGGAACCCAGTCCGGGCAGTCCCGGCCCAGTTCATCCACCACCCGGTAACGTTGGTTGGCCAGCGGAAAACCATAAGGGATGGCGCGCCAGTGGTCGGGGACCCGGTTAATTTCACAGGCGTTAGACCAGATAGACGCCTCGGTGGCGCCGCCCATGGCGATAAACTGTCCCTGGGGGCGGAAGGCGTGATAGCGGGCAGGAAGATCGAGGCCGATCCAGTCGCCGGAAAGCATGACCGCCCGCAGTTTCTCCGGCGCGGCGTCGGCGAAACCTTCACACCAGGTCAACAGCATATCGAACAGCGCCGGGACGCTGTTCCAGAGCGTAACCTGATGACGCTGGATCAATTCGCACCATGCGCGGGGATCGCGCCGTTGATTTTCCATAACGATAACCAGCGAGCCGCCGGCGCTCAGAACGCCAAAAATGTCGTAAACCGATAAATCAAAATGCAGGGCGGAGAGGGCCAGCACTCTGTCTCCGGGACCCACCTGGTAACGGCTATTGATATCGCAGCAGGTATTCAGCGCTGCACGGTGAGAAATGACCACGCCTTTCGGCGTGCCGGTCGACCCGGAGGTATAGATAATGTAGGCCGGCTGCGTCGGCGCGCGCGCCGCCTGGTCGGCTAGCGGCTCCGCCTCAATGGCCTGCTGCCAGGTCAGGTGGGGAATATCGTCTGACCAGGCGCTGGCGTCGTGCTGGCAGGTGAGCACCAGCCGGACGTTGGCGTCAGCGTAGATTTTCCCGCGCCGCGCGGCGGGCTGGTCGAGCGAAACCGGAACGTACACCGCCCCGGACAGCAGCACGGCGAGGACCGCAACCAGCTGCCCCGCGCCTTTCGACATTGTAATAGCGACATTGTCGCCGGGCTGAACCCCGCACGCGATTAACCTGCCAGCGCAGCGGCGCGCGTTCTCGGTCAGCTCACGATAATTCCACCGATAATGCGCGTCCGTTACCGCCAGCGCCTGCGGTTGCCGGAGGGCGATGCGGAAAATGCCTTCATGCAGCAAGCCCTGAGGAACGGGGGCGTCGGTTGCGTTAACCCGTTGACGTATCTCCCGCTGGCTTTGGGGCATCCTGTCCGCGAACGACTTCTTCCAGGCGCTTTCATCATCGCAGAGTTGGTTAATCAGCTGGCAGTAGGCGTTGAACAACGTCTCGACCAGCGCCGGAGGGAACAACGCGTCATTGCTATCCCATTGTAGCCAGACCTCGCCCCGATGCTCGAACGCCAGATGATCTATCCAGACCTGCGGCGTCTGCGAGATGCCCCATTCCGGTTCGCCCAGCGGCGACTCGGCGCGGCTGCTGTACAGGGAGCGCCCCAGATTGCTGGTAAATACCACCGGGGCGCCGTGGGGATGGCTTTGCTGGCGTTTGAGTTCACGAAGGAGCTCGACGCCGGACCAGTGGCGATGCTCCCAGTCCTCAGTAAACGTGAGCTGGTTTTTACGCGCCAGGTTGCTGACGGTATCGCCATCGCAGGCGGTATCCAGCAGAAGAATATTGGTGAAGTCGGCAAGCATTTCGTCAACCGCCGGGTGCAGCGGCTGGCGGTCAAATAACGTGATATTGAGCAGCAGCCGCGTCAGGCCGCCCCAGCGCCCCAGAACGGCAGCAAAACAGGTCGCCAGCGCCATTGTCGGCGTTACGCCATTCTCACCGGCCCGTTGGCTAAAGGCGTTCCAGCGTGTTGTCGGGACAATCATGCGGCGTCGGGTATTACGGACTTCACGCAGCGTGGCGGGTTCGCAGGCTAGCGGTAAAACCGGCGCGGGTGGCAGCATTGATGCTTTCGCCAGCCAGTACGCGCGCGCTTTGTCGAGCAGCGGCTGTTTGATCTTCTGCTGGTGCAGCAGATAAGCGCGGAAATCATAGCGGGGGTCGCCGGGCGGCAGCGACTCTCCGGCCAGCAGGGCGTTAAGTTCATCGAAAAACAGCGTAAAGCTGGAAGCATCCATAATCAGCAGGTCGATATTGACATGGAGGCGGTGGCGATTGTCCGGCAAGAGCGTCAACTGGAAATCAAAGGTTTCGCCCATTTCCACGCGTAAAAGACGGTGGCTCAGGCGCTGGCGCAATGTTTCCAGATAGGCCTGGCGGCTTGCCTCGTCGGTCTGGCGTAAATCATGAACGGTGACGCCGTTCCAGTATGGCTGCGGTAGCCAGACCTGCTGCCCGTCGGCGCGAAAGGCGATATGCAGCATCGGGTGGCGTTGCAGTAAGATCGTGATGGCCTGCTCCAGCTTTGGCGCCGTCAGATAATGGCCGGCAAACTCCTGATACAGATGGCAACCGACGCCGCCCAGCGTCTGTCCGGGCATTCGGCCCGTCAGATAGGCATGCTGTACCGGCGTCAGCGGGAAGGGGGTACCCTCGCTCATGACTGGCCACGCCGCGTCCGCCGGGGAGCTTGCATCATCCGGTTTTTCACCCGAACGGCTGCGCATCAGCTGGCGCCATGCTGCCAACGTGGGGGCGGCATACAGCTCGCGAAGGGTGAGGCGGTAGCCCTTTTTACGAAACCAGTGTAACCATCTCATTAATCTTATGGAGTCCAGGCCCGCCTGGATCAGATTGCTCTCTTCCTGTAGCTGCTGCGGCGCTACATTCAGTTCCTGTAATAACAGTTCGCGTAATTGTTGATAATCGGCCGCTTCGCCGTTGTCCGATAACAGCGGGTCCTGAGAGGGGGCGCCAGAAATCATTCTTCCTCCTGATGGCACGTCATACCAAAAGCATTGCTTATATGAGAATAATTATTATTAACAATTGAGCGCTACCCGAATCGGGTTTATTTGTGCCCGTTTCGGTTTACGGTCGGCAAAAAACAAGGCCCGGATGGCAAATCCGGGCCTTGTTAACGGAGGAGTTTCTGGGGTAAGCCCTGGTTAGATCAGACGTTTGAAGGTCGACGGCGTGACGCCAAACTGCTTCTGAAATGCGGCGGAGAAATGGCTGGCGTTGGCATAGCCTAGATCCGCCGCCACCGTCATAACGGAAGTATTGCCATTGGCCAGCCGTCTTCTTGCCTCCTGCATGCGTTCAGCCTGAAAAAGACCATAGACGCTGTTGTTGAACAGAACGCGAAATCCCCGCTTAATTTTAAGCACGCTTAAACCGGACTCTCTGGCGAGTTCGGTGACCCCCGGCGCCTGCGTCAAATCGGCCAGCAGCAGATCCTTTGCCCGCAGCAGTTTCTGGCGCTCCATCGGATTGAAGTGGCAGGAGGAACAGCTGGCGTCCTCGCGATGTTCATCCAGCACCAGGCTGAGCATCACCAGACTTTGTCCCTGTAGCCATAACGTCGACGGTTTTTGTTCATGACTGAAGCCGCCGTGCATCCGCATCAGCGCGTGCCGCAGGGCCTGAGCCGTTAGGTGAGTTTCGGCATTACAACGCTGCTGCTGGCAACAGCAGTGGGAGTCGATCTTATTTTTAATGACCGAGCTAATATCCGGCACCCACAGCGCGAGGGCTTCAGGGCTGAAAGAGAGCGTAATGCTCTCGAACCGGCCGCAGTAGGAGGCGCTGCCGCGGCAGTCTGGCGTATGGGTAATGTAATGACGATCGCGCGCGAGTTCCCAGTCGGTGTGGCGGCTGAGTCCCTGGATCGCAAAGCGCGATGTGCCTTCCAGAATGCAAGAGAAGTTAATCCTGCCCAGGTCGTCGTGCAGCTGCAACGTCTCGGGCTGAGCAAAGTGGCCCCGCCAGAGCAAAATATCCATACCTTCCTGCAACGAGCAGCGCAGCAGCTCACACTGGGCAGGAATAGTGCCGTCGTTCGCGGGTTTTCCAACCACTAGCTGGTGAATAGAGATTGCAGATTGCGTTTGTGGTGACTCCGTCATGACCGGGTTATCTCCCTGTGGCTTAGACCAATGCGGGTATAAATAGAACCGAATGGGGTAGATGAGTAATTGATAATGGTTATTATTCACATTAATTCCCGGAACGCCACCTTGAAATAGTGTTTTTGGCGTCCATAAAAATTCATCAGGAAAATCAGTCGCTCCCATGTCATCTCACTCATCCAACACTGAATCGCTGTCCCGATTTCCTCTTTGGCAGGTGATTACCCCGGTTCGCCGGAAGGTGCTCCTGGCTATGGCGCTGGCGGGGCTGGCGGCCTTCACCAGCCTGGGGGCGCTGCTTTTTCTGGCATGGTGCCTGCGCGATCTGCGCGGGGCGCCTGACATCATCCCCGTCTGGCCGCTGAGCGGCGTAGTCGGCTGCGTGATAGCGACCTTTATCCTGCGTCTGCAGGCGTTCAATACCTCTCATTATGCGGCTTTCCATCTGGAGAATATTCTGCGCAGCAGATTAGCTCGAAAGACCCTACAGCTTGCGCCGGGCGCGTTACAGCAAATGGGCAGCGGATCGGTGGCGAAAGTAATGCTGGATGATGTGAAGTCGTTACATATTTTTGTTGCTGACAGCACACCGCTCTATGCCCGCGCCATAATCATGCCGCTGGCGACTGTTGTTCTCGTATTCTGGCTGGACTGGCGACTGGCCATCGCGACGCTGGGGGTACTGGCGTTTGGTTCGGTGGTGCTGGTACTCGCCCGTCAGCGCTCGGAAAACATGGCTCAGCGTTATCATCAGGCGCGTGAACGGGTCAGCGCCGCGGTGATTGAGTTCGTACAGGCCATGCCGGTGGTGAGGACCTTTGATAGCGGCAGTACCAGCTTTTTGCGCTATCAACATGCCCTCGAAGAGTGGGTCGATGTGCTCAAAAGCTGGTATCGACAGGCCGGATTTTCAGCGCGCTTTTCATTCTCAATTCTGAACCCGCTGCCGACCATATTCGTTCTTATCTGGTGCGGATACGGCCTGCTGCACGCTGGCAGTCTCGATTTTATCGCCTGGGTAGCCGTTTTACTGATAGCCAGCGGAATGGCCGAAGCGGTAATGCCGATGATGATGCTTAATAACCTGGTCGCGCAAACGCGTTTAAGCGTTCAGCGTATCTATCAGGTTCTCGCGATGCCGGAACTCTCGCGGCCGCGAGCCGAGCGACAGCCGGAAGAGGCGAGTATCACCTTTGAGCAGGTAAGCTTTCATTATCCGCAAGCGCGGAGTGGCGCCGCGTTGCAGGAGGTGAGCTTTCATGTGCCTGTCGGGCAAATTGTGGCGCTGGTAGGGCCAAGCGGCGCCGGGAAAAGCACCGTGGCGCGGCTGCTGCTGCGTTACGCCGATCCCGACAAAGGCCATATTCGTATTGGCGGCGTGGATCTGCGCGATATGCGGATAGAGACCCTGATGAAGCAAATCTCGTTTGTGTTTCAGGACAACTTTCTTTTTGCCGACACGATCGCCAATAACATCCGTCTGGGCGCGCCGGATACGCCGCTGGAATCGGTGATAGCGGCGGCCAGAGTGGCGCAGGCGCATGAGTTTATAAGCGCGTTGCCGGAGGGTTACAGCACGCGGGTCGGGGAACGAGGGGTATTTCTCTCCGGCGGGCAGCGGCAGCGCATCACCATCGCCCGGGCGCTTTTGCAGGATCGTCCCATTCTGGTGCTTGATGAAGCGACGGCGTTTGCCGATCCGGAAGGTGAAGCGGCGCTTATCAAAGCCCTCGCGGCGGCCATGCGCGGCCGGACGGTCATCATGGTCGCGCATCGTCTCTCCATGGTGACTCAGGCCGATGTGATATTGCTGTTTTCCGACGGTCAGCTCCGGGAAAGCGGGAGCCACGGGCAGCTGTTGGTGCAGGGTGGCCTGTATCAACGGCTATGGCAACGCTATCAGCAGGCGCAGCAGTGGGCGCCGGGTGGAACGCAGGAAGAGGCGGTGCAAAATGAAAGACACTAACCCGGCGGATAATCTGGCCTGGCGCGCGATCTGGCGCCAGCTTATCTCCAGCGTGGGCAGTCAGGCGGGAACGCTGCGGCGCAGTCTGGTTGCTCTGCTGCTGGCGGCATTGATGCAGGGGATCGCCTTCGCCTGTCTCTATCCGATCGTTGATGCGCTGCTACGGAATGAAGCATCGCGGCTTCTTCACTGGGCTTTGGCCTTCAGCATTGCGGCGTTGGTGACGCTGGCGCTCCGCTGGTATGGGCTGGGCTTTGAATACCGCGGGCATCTGGCGCAGGCCACCCATGAGCTGCGCCTGCGCCTGGGCGAACAATTACGCCGCGTGCCGCTGGAGAGGCTCCAGCGCGGCAGAGCGGGCGAAACGAACGCCTTGTTGCTGGGCTCCGTGGATGAAAACCTAAATTATGTGATTGCGATAGCCAATATTTTACTGCTGACCATCGTCACGCCGCTGACGGCGTCGCTGGCGACATTGTGGATCGACTGGCGGCTGGGGCTGGTGATGCTGCTGATCTTCCCCTTGCTGGCGCCGTTTTATTACTGGCGCCGCCCGGCGATGCGGCGACAAATGCAGACCCTGGGCGAAGCGCACCAGCGGCTGAGCGGGGATATTGTTGAATTTGCGCAGGGGATGATGGTATTGCGTGCCTGCGGTAGCGATGCCGATAAAAGCCGGGCGCTGCGGGATCATTTTGATGCTCTGGAAAACTTACAGACCCGCACTCACCGCCAGAGCGCGGGCGCGACGATGCTGATCGCCGGCGTTGTGGAGCTGGGACTACAGGTGGTGGTGTTGTGCGGAATTATCTGGGTGGTCACGGGCACATTGAACCTCGCCTTTCTGATTGCCGCCGCCGCGATGATTATGCGTTTTGCTGAACCGATGGCCATGTTTATCAGCTACACCTCGGTGGTGGAACTGATTGCCAGCGCCTTACAGCGTATTGAGCAATTTATGGCGATCGCGCCGCTTCCCGTTGCCGAACGCGGGGAGATGCCGGAACGTTACGATATCCGCTTTGACAATATTCATTACCGCTATGACGACAGCGGCGATCCCGCGCTCAATGACCTCTCTTTGACCTTTCCGGCGGCCAGTATGAGCGCGCTGGTGGGCGCTTCCGGCGCAGGTAAAACCACGGTCAGCAAACTGTTAATGCGCTATGCCGATCCGCAGCAAGGGCGGATTTCTATCGGCGGCGTCGATATTCGTCGCCTGACGGCGGAGCAGCTCAACAGCCTGATTTCCGTCGTTTTCCAGGATGTCTGGCTGTTTGATGACACATTGCTGGCGAACATCCTGATTGCGCGCCCGCAGGCGACCCAGCAGGAAGTGGAAGAGGCCGCCCGCGCGGCGCAGTGTCTTGAATTCATTACCCGCCTTCCTCAAGGCTGGCTGACGCCAATGGGCGAGATGGGCGGACAGCTATCGGGCGGCGAGCGCCAGCGGATTTCCATTGCCAGGGCCTTATTGAAAGATGCGCCAATCGTCATTCTTGATGAGCCGACCGCCGCGCTGGATATCGATAGCGAGCTGGCGGTACAGAAAGCTATCGATAACCTGGTTCACAACCGGACGGTGATTATTATCGCCCATCGCCTGTCTACCATCGTCGGGGCCGGAAACATCCTGGTGATGGAGGAGGGCAAAGTGGTTGAACAGGGCACCCATGCGCAGCTGCTCTCTCTTCATGGGCGTTACCAGGCGCTGTGGCACGCGCAAATGGCCGCCCGCGTCTGGCGCGCCGAAGGGGGTTCCACATCAGAGGAGGTGGCGCATGAGTGACGTTCCGTCGAATGTGAAACCGCTGACGTTAACCACCGGGCGGGTGATTTTCGCCATTGCCGGCATCTATGTGACACAGAGTCTGGTATCGGCGCTCTCGATGCAGTCCTTGCCCGCGCTGGTGCGCGCTGCTGGCGGATCGCTTGCGCTTGCCGGGGCGACAACCCTGTTTATGCTGCCCTGGGCGCTGAAGTTTATTTGGGCGCCGTGGGTCGAGCGCTGGCGGCTACCTCCTGGCAGCCCGCAGCGCCGTTCCCGCATGCTGATCCTGCGCGGGCAGGCTGCGCTCGCGGCGATCCTGGCGATTGCCGCCGCGATTGGCGGGACAGGGCGAGAAGGCGGATTGCCCGAAACGCTAGTCGTCGCGCTATTTGCGCTGTTTATGGTGGCAGGTACGGTCGCCTCCACTATTGATATCGCCAGCGACGGTTTTTGCGTCGATCAGCTGACCCGCGCAGGGTACGGTTGGGGAAACAGCGTGCAGGTCGGCGGCAGCTATCTGGGAATGATGTGCGGCGGTGGGGTGTTTCTGATGCTGTCGGCGACCGTCGGCTGGCCTGCGGCCATGCTGATGATGGCGGCGCTGATCCTGGTCTTATCCGTACCCCTGTGGCGCATTGCCGAACCAACGCGCGCAGCATCTGTTCCGCATGTTCCGGCACTGGGTTATGCGCTTAGAAGGCGACAGGCTCGGCTGGGCTTAATGCTGGTATTGATGCTGAATTCCGGCATGCGGTTTGTGCTGCCTCTTCTGGCGCCGCTGCTGTTGGATCATGGTCTGAGCATGTCAGCGCTCGGCGCGCTGTTCAGCGGCGGGAATATTGCGGCGGGCATAGCCGGAACGCTGGCGGGTGGATTGCTGATGAAATACCTCTCACCCGGCAGAGCGCTGTTTGCGGCTTATGGCGTGCAGGGCATCGCGCTGCTGGCGGTAGTGATGACGCTGCTGATAGCGCCGGGTCCTCTACTGCTGCCGATTCTCCAGGGGTTGATCGTTGTTCAATCTGTTTCGCTGGCCTGCGCGTTGGTCTGTCTTTACGCCACGCTGATGGCGCTTTCTTCGCCTTTGCAGGCCGGTGTCGATTTTACGCTCTTTCAATGTACTGACGCCGCCATCGCCATTCTGGCCGGCGTAGTCGGCGGCGTTGTCGCGCAGCGCTTTGGCTATGCGGCCTGCTTCCTGTTTGCCGGCGTATTCACGTTGCTGGCGGCGTGGATTGTTTCTATCCGACTGCGTTCGGCAGAAGAACTGATGACAAGCTCAATTGATTGATCCGGGAATAACACAGAGAGGTAAGGGATGAAAATCAGTGAATTTTTACACCTGGCGTTACCAGAGGAGCAATGGCTGCCGATGATTTCTGGCGTCTTACGTCAGTTCGGAGATGAAGAGTGCTATGTCTATGAGCGCCAACCTTGCTGGTACATAGGTAGAGGATGCCAGGCGCAACTGCAGATTAATGCCGACGGCACCCAGGCGACATTCATTGATGATGCTGGAGAACAAAAGTGGGCGGTAGATTCGATTACCGACTGCGCGCGTCGTTTTATGACGCATCCGCGGGTAAGAGGATGCCGGGTATATGGCCAGGTTGGGTTCAACTTTGCGGCTCATGCGCGGGGAATGGCCTTTGATGCCGGCGAGTGGCCGCTGCTAACGTTAACCGCTCCCCGTGAAGAACTTATTTTTGAGAAAGGAAATGTTACCGTTTACGCGGACTCCGCCGACGGATGCCGCCGTCTGTGCGAGTGGGTAAAAGAGGTCGATACGGCGACACCATGCGGGCCAATGGTTGTGGATACCGCCCTGGACGGTGAAGCGTATAAACAGCAGGTTGCGCGCGCCGTTTCGGCGATCCGCCGCGGCGATTACGTTAAAGTCATCGTCTCACGCGCGATTCCTCTGCCAGCGCGTATTGATATGCCCGCTACGCTGCTATATGGACGACAGGCCAACACGCCCACCCGTACGTTTATGTTTCGCCAGCAAGGACGCGAGGCGCTGGGTTTTAGTCCGGAACTGGTGATGTCGGTGACGGGAAAGAAAGTGGTCACTGAACCGCTGGCGGGCACCCGCGATCGCATGGGCGATATGGCGCATAATCAGGCAAATGAGAGGGAGCTGCTGCACGACGGTAAAGAGGTGCTTGAACATATCCTCTCGGTCAAAGAAGCCATTGCCGAACTGGAGGCGGTTTGCCAGCCCGGCAGCGTGGTGGTCGAGGATTTGATGTCGGTTCGCCAGCGCGGCAGCGTCCAGCATCTGGGGTCTGGCGTCAGCGGCCAGCTCGCGGAAGATAAGGATGCCTGGGATGCGTTTACCGTGCTGTTTCCGTCAATTACCGCGTCAGGTATCCCTAAAAAAGCGGCCCTCAACGCGATCATGCAAATTGAAAAAACGCCGCGGGAGCTCTATTCAGGCGCAATCCTGCTGCTGGAAGATACGCGCTTCGATGCGGCGTTAGTACTGCGTTCCGTGTTTCAGGATAGCCAGCGCTGCTGGATACAGGCGGGGGCGGGTATCATCGAGCAATCTACGCCGGAGCGCGAACTGACGGAAACCCGGGAGAAATTAGCGAGCATTGCGCCCTATTTAAAGGTGCCCGCGTGACGGTTATCGACCCTGTTTAAGGTTAAAAGTGCCAGTAAGCTGGCACTCTCTTTTGCCGGGTTCAGGCGCTTATTGTGCGTCGGCCAGCGCCAGTTCGGCTTCTTGCTGTTGCGTGTTCTTACGCTGTTGCTCAAGCTCCAGCGCGCCGCGATGAGAGAGGTAGCAGAACAGAATGCAGCAGACGATCCCGCCCATCAGCAGATAGAACCCGCCGTGCCAGCCCATTTTATCCACCATCACGCCAAACAGGCTGGTGCCTAACGATGCGCCAAAGATGTAGCTCATAAATCCGCGCAGTCCCACGGCGGAGCCGACGGCAAAGCTGGGAACAATTTCCATGGTCTGCACGGAGGCCAGAAACTGCGGCACGTAGATCAGGCAGCCCACGATCGCCGCGAATACCGTCACCATCAGCAGGGATTCGCTTTTCCAGTAGCCGATCAGGCAGACAAAAATCAGCGCCATACAGATCATGGCAAGCGGCATGCGCCGTCCTTTGAACAGCTTGTCGGAGAGCCAGCCCGCCAGCAGGGTCGACGGAATCGCCGCCCATTCAAAGAACAGGAACGCGACGCTCATCTGCTCTTTGGAAAAATGTTTCACCGTCAGCAGATAGATAGGCAGCCAGCTGATCATGCCGAAACGCACCATATAGACAAACACGTCCACAAGGGAGACATACCAGGCGTTTTTGTTGCGCAGAACGTAGGTGCAGAAGATCTGGAATGCGCTCATATTTTCCGGCGCTTTTACCGCGTGTTTAGCGTTAAGCACGACCTTTTCTTCCGGCATCATCTCTTCCAGCGCAGGCAGGCCTTCCTCGCGCGGCGAACCTTTACCCAGCGCCAGTACGCTGATGGCGAACACCACCGCCACGCAGGCCGGGACAATGTAGCTGGCGCTCTGCCAGTGCTCGGTACCGAGAATCGCAAACGCGGCGCCGACGATCGGGGCGACAATCCCGCCGCCGACGTTATGGGAAATGTTCCAGAAAGCCCCCACGCGACCGCGCTCCCGGCGAGGGAACCAGTTAGCGATGGTGATAAAAGAGGGGCCGACGCCCATCCCCTGAAACAGACCGTTCAGAACGACCAGCGCAGCGAAGATCCAGAATGCGGTGCTGAACCCCAATCCGACGTTGACGATCGCGCACAGCACCAGGCCGCAGGCCATAAAGACTTTCGGGCTGGCTTTATCCGCCAGGCTGCTCATAACGCCTTTGCTGATCCCGTACGCAATGAGCATACAGCTGCTGAGCAAACCGATCTGGGTGGCGCTCAGATCTAACTGCTCTTTCAGATAAGGCGTGGATAAGGTGAAATTGTTGCGCACAATATAGTACGCCAGATAACCCAAAAATACGCTTAGCAGCGCCTGCATGCGGTAGCGGCCATAAGTTGCCTGAATTTTCTCAGCCGGCACTTTATTTGCCGACGGCCCTTTTTTTAATATTGATAACATGTCGTCACCTGTATTTTATATTGATATGAACATCAGGAGTATTCGGCATGAAGAGTGAAATAAGTGGTCAGAAAACTCAAATCGTCAAAATGGGTCAAAATTGACTCAAATTGATGAATTTAGGGGTTATTTTTAACGCATTGAACATCAATGAAATAGCGAATAATTAATTTTCCGCTGATTTTATGTCAGGCATGTGCGGATATTAACAAATTCCACATTCATTATCTGGTAATGTTTGCTGATATTCCCGGAGGCCAGCGCGGCTATTTCGAGGCTAGCGGTGATTAATCCGCCAGGCGTCATAAACGGGTAAGTTTTGTCTCAACGCTCTTTTTTCGGTATTTCAATATTTATGAACGGGATCACAAACATGTTTCTGCGGCGGAGTCGGGCGCCCGGCAAAACGCTCGCGTTGCTGCTGCTGGCCGCCGGATTCAGCTCCTGTGCGGCGCAGGGGAACGAACTGGTGATGGCGACAACATTTTCCCCCAGCGCCACCGCGTGGATTATCGCACGCTGGCAAACGGAGCCGGGGTCGGTGATGATTCGCACCCTCAACCGCACCAGCGCCTCGCTGGAACAGCTGCTTGATACGGCAAATGCGGAGAACGTTGATCTGGTCCTGACCTCATCACCGATGCTGCTGCAGCATCTTCAGGAGCATCAAAAGCTGGCGCCGTTCAGCGGCGCGCCGGCGGCCAGTCAACGCCTGGTGCCGGAATCCATCCGCGCCACCTCCGTTGCCGTGGCGATGTCGGGGTTTGGCTTGCTGATTAACCGCTCGGCGCTGGCGACGCGGCATCTGCCTGCACCAGCGGACTGGGACGATCTCACCGATCCCCGATATCAGGGGGCGCTGCTGATGAGCAGCCCGTCGCGCTCGGACACCAATCATCTGATGGTGGAGTCGCTGCTGCAACAAAAGGGCTGGCTTAAGGGATGGCAAACGCTGCTGGCAAGCGCGGGAAATCTGGTGACGATTTCATCCCGCAGCTTTGGCGTGGCGGATAAGATCAAAAGCGGGCTGGGCGTAGCCGGTCCTGTGATTGATAACTATGCCAATCTGTTGCTGAACGATCCGCACCTTGCCTTTATCTATTTTCCGCAGTCGGCGGTGTCGCCTACCTACGTCGCGGTGCTCAAAAATAGCCAGCACGCCAGCGAGGCGCGGCGGTTTATTCGCTATCTGCTGAGCCCGGAAGGCCAGCGGATCCTCGCCGACGCGAATACCGGGAAATACCCGGTGACGCCGCTGACGGCAGGCAATCCACGGGCGGCGCAGCAGGCGGTGCTGATGAATCAACCGCCGTTGAACTATCGCCTGATCCTTAAGCGTCAGCGTCTGGTTCAGCGGATGTTTGATACGGCGATCAGCTTTCGTCTCGCCCAGCTGAAAGATGCCTGGCGAGCGCTGCACAGCGCGGAGGCTCGCCTTAAGCGTCCGCTGCCCGAAATACGCGCGCTGCTAACCGGCGTCCCGGTCAATCCGGCAAGCAGCGAGGATGAAGCCTGGCTGGCTAAGTTCGATAATAAGAGCTTTGCGGAGCAGCAAATGATGGAGTGGCAGCTCTGGTTTCTCAACAACCAGCGGCAGGCGATCAATAAACTGGAAGAGCTGAAATGATGGCCCGTTCCATACTGCAACGTCTGCGGCAAATCAGTATCAGCAGCAGCCTGCGCGGGGCCTTTCTGATGGGCGCGCTGCTGACGCTGATTGTCAGCAGCGTCAGCCTTTATTCATGGCATGAGCAAAGCTCGCAGATACGCTATTCGCTGGACGAGTATTTTCCCCGCATCCACTCTGCTTTTCTGATTGAAGGCAATCTCAATCTGGTGGTCGATCAGCTG
Source organism: Klebsiella sp. RCJ4 (assembly GCF_009025755.1). Classification (NCBI taxonomy): domain Bacteria; kingdom Pseudomonadati; phylum Pseudomonadota; class Gammaproteobacteria; order Enterobacterales; family Enterobacteriaceae; genus Klebsiella; species Klebsiella sp. RCJ4. Next base: position 155,689 of record NZ_WCIN01000038.1, on the reverse strand, counting down.
AATGAATTTCTGCTGGCGCCGAATACCACGGTGCGCCTGCAGCTGCGTAACCAGATTATTCAGCATCTGGATAAAATCGAGCGGCTGAGCCAGGGCTTGTCGCCCGCGGAACGCCAGCAGCTGGGGGTTATTTTACAGGACAGCCGCGCGCTGCTGTCGGAGCTGGATCGCGTGCTCTACAACATGTTTCTGGTACGCGAAAAGGTGGGGGAACTCTCGGCGCGTATCGACTGGCTGCACGATGATTTTACCACTGAGCTGAATTCACTGGTGCAGGACTTTACCTGGCAGCAGGGAACGCTGCTCGATCAGATAGAAGCCCGCCAGGGCGACGCGGCGCAGTACCTGAAGCGTTCCAGAGAAGTCCAGAATGAACAGCAGCAGGTCTATACGCTGGCCCGCATTGAGAATCAAATCGTTGACGACCTGCGCGACAGGCTTAATGAACTGAAATCCGGAAATGATGACGGCATGCTGGTGGAGACGCATATCCGCTATCTCGAAAACCTGAAGAAAACGTCGGATGAAAATATTCGCGCGCTTGACGACTGGCCGAGCACGATCACGCTGCGACAAACGATTGATGAGCTGCTGGAAATCGGCATGGTGAAAAATAAGATGCCGGATACCATGCGCGACTACGTTACAGCGCAAAAAGCGTTAGTGGACGCCAGTCGCGCCAGGGAAGCCACGCTGGGGCGCTTCAGGACGCTGCTTGAAGCCCAGCTTGGCAGCAGTCATCAGCAAATGCAGATGTTTAATCAGCGTATGGGACAGATTGTCCGCGTGAGCGGCGGGTTGATTCTGGTGGCGACGCTGCTGGCGCTGCTGCTGGCGTGGGTGCTGAATCATTATTTCATCCGATCGCGGCTGGTGAAACGCTTTACCGCGCTGAACCAGGCGGTGGTGCAGATTGGTTTAGGCCGGACGGATGCCACCATTCCGGTTTATGGCCGGGATGAGCTGGGGCGTATTGCCGGTTTGCTTCGCCATACGCTGGGTCAGCTTAACGCGCAAAAACAGCAGCTTGAACAGGAGATTGGCGAGCGAAAAACGATTGAGGCCGATCTTCGTGCCACCCAGGACGAGCTGATCCAGACCGCTAAACTGGCGGTGGTGGGGCAGACGATGACCACCCTGGCGCATGAGATCAATCAGCCGCTGAACGCGCTGTCGATGTATCTGTTTACGGCAGGACGGGCGATTGAGCAGGGACAGACGGAGCAGGCGCGGGCGACGTTAAGTAAAGCGGAAGGGTTGATTAACCGCATTGACGCGATTATCCGCTCGCTGCGTCAGTTTACCCGCCGCGCTGAACTGGAAACGCCGCTGCATCCGGTTGATTTGCGTCAGACGTTTACGGTGGCGTGGGAATTGCTGGCGATGCGCCATAAGCCGCAGCAGGGGACGCTGGAGATACCGGATGAAACCGTCTGGATCCGCGGCGATGAAGTGCGGGTTCATCAGGTGCTGGTCAACGTACTGTCGAATGCGCTCGACGCCTGTCCGAACGCGGCGAAAATAACGGTGAGCTGGCAAATCCACGGCGACACCCTGTGCGTGTTGATTGCCGATAACGGTCCCGGCTGGCCTGCGGCCTTGCTACCGTCACTGCTGAAGCCGTTCACCACCAGCAAAGATGTGGGGCTGGGGATTGGGCTGTCGATTTCTGTTTCGCTGATGACGCAAATGGAAGGGACGCTGCGCCTGGCGTCGACGTTAACGCGCAATGCCTGCGTGGTGCTGCAATTTAATTTAACGGATGTAAATGATGTTGAGTAATGAGTGTTCGATTCTGCTGATTGATGATGATCGCGATGTGCTGGATGCCTATACGCAGCTGCTTGAGCAAGCGGGTTATCACGTCCACGCCTGCGATAACCCCTTTGATGCGCGGGCGTGGGTGCAGAAGGACTGGCCCGGCATTGTGCTGAGCGATGTCTGCATGCCCGGCTGCTCCGGCATCGATTTGATGACGCTGTTTCATCAGGATGACGAGCAGCTGCCGATTCTGCTTATCACCGGTCATGGCGACGTACCGATGGCGGTGGATGCGGTGAAAAAGGGGGCCTGGGATTTTCTGCAAAAGCCGGTCGATCCGGGTAAGCTGCTCTCGCTGGTGGACGCCGCGTTGCGCCAGCGGCAAGCGGTGATCGCGCGTCGCCAGTACGGCCAGCAAAAATTACGGGTTGAGCTGATCGGGCGCAGCGAATGGACGGAACAGTATCGCCAGCGTTTACAGCAGCTGGCAGAGACGGATATTGCGGTCTGGCTTTACGGCGAAGCGGGAACCGGGCGTATGACCGGCGCACGTTACCTGCACCAGCTGGGGCGTAACGCCGAAGGCCCTTTTGTCTACTGCGAACTGACTGCGGCCAACGCCCATAAGCTGAATGACGCGATCGCGCAGGCGCAGGGCGGAACGCTGGTATTAAGCCGTCCGGAGCACCTGACTCATGAGCAACAACATCTGCTGGTACAGGCGCAGAGCCATGAGAAGCGGCCTTTTCGCCTGATTGGTATCGGCAGCGCGTCGCTAGTGGCGCTGGCGGGCAGTAGCCAGATCGTGGCGGAGCTCTATTACTGCTTCGCGATGACGCAAATTGCCTGCCTGCCGCTGTCAAGGCGGCCTGATGATATCGAGCCGCTGTTCCACCACTATTTGCAAAAAACCTGTCAGCGACTGAATCATCCCGTCCCGGAGGTGGATCGCCATCTGTTAAAAGGGATGATACGTCGGGCGTGGCCGAACAACGTCCGCGAACTGGCGAACGCTGCCGAACTGTATGCGGTGGGGGTATTACCGCTCGCGGATACGGTGAATCCGCTGATGCACGTCGGCGAGCCAACGCCGCTCGATCGACGGGTTGAGGACGTAGAGAGGCAGATCATCACCGAAGCGCTGAATCTCCATCAGGGGCGCATTAATGAAGTAGCGGAGTATCTGCTTATTCCGCGTAAAAAACTCTATCTCAGAATGAAGAAATATGGCCTGAGTAAAGAGCACTACAAGGGCTTTTAGCGAAAATTGAGGGGGAGGGCGTTTATTTCCTTGCCCCTGATTTTTTGCGTTTTATTAATCGTATGACAAATAGTGGTTGTTATCTCTGCACGTGAATTATATAAATATCCAGCAAGTTAAGCACACCCATATAAATAATAACGTATTAAAAATGATACTTTAAAAAATAATAAGATTTCAGTATTAATTTTGATGCGTTAAAAGATGCCACTATAAATCAGGTTATGTGATCGCTGTTAGTGAATCAGCATAGTTGCATTTTATAAAATAGCCAAACAAACACAGCGTTTTTATTACCTGAATCAGAGTCAAATTAATTTGACCCTACTCTATATTACTGAGGCCATATTATGGAAACCGTTCAAAATACCCTCGTTGCTCGCGAGAGCAGCGGCTGGAGAAAAAGTGATACCGTGTGGATGCTGGGCCTGTACGGTACCGCAATTGGTGCAGGGGTGCTTTTCCTGCCAATTAACGCCGGGGTCGGCGGTTTAATTCCGTTAATCATCATGGCCATTCTTGCCTTCCCGATGACCTTTTTTGCCCACCGCGGTTTAACCCGTTTTGTCCTGTCGGGCAAAAATCCGGGAGAAGATATTACCGAAGTGGTGGAAGAACATTTCGGCACCGGTGCAGGTAAGCTTATCACGCTGCTTTATTTCTTCGCTATTTATCCGATTCTGCTGGTTTATAGCGTTGCTATTACCAACACCGTCGATAGCTTTATTACTCACCAGCTTGGTCTGGTGTCTCCGCCGCGCGCTATTTTGTCGCTGATTTTAATTGTCGGCATGATGGGGATTGTCCGTTTTGGCGAAAAAATGATTGTTAAGGCCATGAGCGTGCTGGTGTTTCCGTTCGTGTTCGCGTTGATGATATTGGCGCTGTATTTGATCCCGCAATGGAACGGCGCGGTACTGGATACGCTGTCGCTGAGCAGCGCTTCGGCAACGGGAAATGGTCTGTGGATGACCCTGTGGCTGGCCATCCCGGTCATGGTCTTCTCCTTCAACCATTCGCCGATTATCTCCTCATTTGCGGTGGCTAAACGTGAAGAATATGGCCAGGACGCCGAGCGCAAATGCTCCCGTATTCTGGGCTTCGCCCACATCATGATGGTGCTGACGGTGATGTTCTTTGTGTTCAGCTGCGTACTGAGCCTCTCCCCGGAAAACCTGGCGGAAGCGAAAGCGCAGAACATCTCCATCCTCTCATATCTGGCGAACCACTTTAACGCGCCGGTGATTGCCTGGATGGCGCCGATCATCGCGATGATTGCGATTACTAAATCCTTCCTCGGCCACTACCTCGGCGCGCGTGAAGGCTTCAACGGCATGGTGATTAAGTCACTGCGCGGAAAAGGGAAATCGATCGAAATCAACAAACTGAACAAAATCACCGCGCTGTTCATGCTGGTGACCACCTGGATTGTTGCCACCCTGAACCCCAGCATCCTGGGGATGATTGAAACGCTGGGCGGCCCGGTCATCGCGATGATCCTGTTCCTGATGCCAATGTATGCCATCAACAAAGTACCGGCCATGCGCAAGTACAGCGGCCACATCAGCAACGCGTTTGTGGTGGTGATGGGACTGATTGCCATCTCCGCTATTTTCTTCTCTCTGTTCAGCTAAGTTTTCAGCGCCGCCTGTCACCGGTGGCGCATCCGTTTTGCTATGTAACCGCGTGGGTGCCATATGATTAGCGTTTTCGATATTTTCAAAATCAGCATCGGGCCGTCCAGCTCACATACCGTTGGGCCGATGAAAGCGGGAAAACAGTTTGTTGATACCCTGCAGGAAAAAGGCCTGCTGCATAAAGTGACTCGGCTGGTGGTGGATGTGTATGGTTCCCTCTCATTGACGGGTAAAGGTCACCATACCGATATCGCCATTATTCTTGGTCTGTCAGGGTATCTACCGGATACCGTTGATATCGACGCCATTCCGGGCATTATTCGCGATGTCAACACCATGCATCGTCTGTTTATTGAAGAAGGCCAGCGCGAGATACAGTTCCCGGTGGCGGAATGCATGCGCTTTCACAATGAGTTTCTGCCGCTGCACGAAAACGGGATGAGCATTACGGCGTTTTGCGATGGCAAAATCGTCCACTTCCAGACTTACTATTCCATCGGCGGCGGTTTTATCGTCACGGAGGAAAACTTTGGTAAGAACCTGGAGGCGGAGGTTGATATTCCGTTCCCGTTCTATTCTGCCCGCAACCTGCTGGCGCACTGCCAGAACAACTGCCTGTCGATTTCCGCCGTGATGATGAAAAACGAGATCGCCCGCCACGGCCGGGAGAACGTTGAGCAAAATATGGCGAAAATCTGGGAGACCATGAGAAACGCCATTAACCGGGGGATGAATACGGAAGGTATTTTACCGGGGCCGCTGAAAGTGCCGCGCCGGGCTTCTGCGCTGCACCGCGTGCTGGCGCCGCAGAGCCAGTCGATTACGCCACTGAGCGCGATGGATTGGGTCAATATGTTCGCCATGGCGGTGGGGGAAGAGAACGCGTCGGGCGGGCGAGTGGTAACCGCGCCGACCAACGGCGCCTGCGGCATTGTTCCTGCGGTACTGGCCTATTACGATCGTTTTATCAAAGAGGTGACGCCGGAAATCTATATGCGCTATTTCCTGACGGCGGGCGCGATAGGCATTCTGTACAAGATGAATGCCTCCATTTCCGGGGCAGAGGTCGGTTGTCAGGGCGAAGTGGGCGTGGCCTGCTCGATGGCGTCTGCCGGACTGGCCGAGCTGCTGGGTGGCAGTCCGGAGAAGGTGTGCATCGCCGCGGAGATCGGCATGGAGCATAACCTCGGCCTGACCTGCGATCCGGTGGCCGGCCAGGTGCAGGTGCCGTGCATCGAGCGTAACGCGATTGCGGCAGTGAAGGCGATAAACTCGGCCAGTATGGCGATGTACCGTACCAGCGATCCGAAAGTCTCCCTGGATAAAGTTATCGAAACGATGTTTGAGACGGGCAAAGATATGAACGCCAAGTACCGTGAAACCGCCCGGGGCGGTCTGGCGATTAAAGTCGCGGTGTGTGAATCCTGAGCCCCCTAAAAACCGCCTGCCTGAGCCGCAGGCGGTTTTCTCTTTCCTGGTCTTTAAAATCACCTGAAGCCTGTTAGCTTTTTTTCTCGCCGTCGGACGGCGTAAAAGACCACACCACGCTGTTAGAAGCCGATGAGGTGTACCATTCGTTAATCGTGGCATCAGCCTCGTTGGTCTGGGCAGCGGCGGGCAATTTCTCTTTTGGCTGATGCGTTTTTTTCCGAATACGGATACGGGAAGGGGTTCCGGCATTGAGCTGTGCCTTAAATGTACGCATGTGCGAGTCAAATAAAATCGACTCCAGCTGATGCAGCCGATCGAGACCGCGCAAAATACCAATCAACGTACTGAGGGTAACGGATTCGCCTAATTCAACGCGTTTAATGGTTGCCGCGCCGACCTGAGCGCGTTCGGCCAGCTCAATCTGTGACAGGCCCAGCTGTATACGCGTTTCTTTAATTCTTCGGCACAGTTCAGAAATAATTTCACTGTCGGGCATGGTACTGAAACGCATCTTAATTCCTCTACTGCGTAATAAAACCTGACTAATTATTTAGCAAGCCAATTTATAAATAAAGCGAATAATTTCTCTTTTGCGATAGCGGCGACAATGTTTTTTGCCAATGCCATCAAAGGGTTGGGTATAGGGTCGTTCCTGCGAATCCCGCGGTTTCAGGCGCCGAATAAAGAGGCTTCGGATCATTCGCCTGGGGCGATACTCCGTGGCGCAGAGATGAGCCTCCGTCTCTGCCATAATGCAATTACGGCGAATTATGGTTATATATATCCCTTTCTGCGGCCCGGTTTCGCCGCAGCCACTCTTACGGATGATAACGATACGCCATGAATCCGTGACGACGGTAACCGGGCATGCCAACCATCTGGTGCATGCGGCACTGGCTGGCGTTGAGCAGATCGTTACCGACAGTTCAGCTTCGCGGCAGTTACGCTTCGTGCAGTGGCGGGAAACGCAACCTCCGTTTGACGCCGCGGCGGCAAAAGCCATTCTCTCAGATACCCATGACGCCAAACTGCCAATTTACCGGCTGGCTGCCGACGATCCGGATGAGGAGAACACCCTCGCCACGGCAGTTTTCACCCTCGATGCCAACCACGTCAGGTGGCAAATTTTCGACATTAACCGCGACGATGCTAAATTTCAGGGAGAAGTGCGTGGGTGAGATAGCCGGTCGTCAGTCATAAAGGGCAGGGTAGTACCGTTGCCCCGGCGTTCAATAGAACCGTCCGGATACTGCCCGCTATCGGCGTCTTGAGCGATGTCCTGAAGCGCGGCGTCCGGAATATTCAGGTTTGTGTTTCTATACGATTCGGGCCATCGCCGTTTCTCATTTTGGTGTTGTTGTTGACAGGGAAACCAAAGACTAGCTGTTAGAAAAACTCATCGAGCATCAAATGAAACTGCAATTTATTCATATCAGGATTATCAATGCCATATTTATAAAAAAGCCGTTTCTGTAATGAAGGTGAAAATTCACCGAGGCAGTTCCATAGGATGGCAAGATCCTGGTATCGGTCTGCGATTCCGACTCGTCCAACATCAATACAACCTATTAATTTCCCCTCGTCAAAAATAAGGTTATCAAGTGAGAAATCACCATGAGTGACGACTGAATCCGGTGAGAATGGCAAAAGCTTATGCATTTCTTTCCAGACTTGTTCAACAGGCCAGCCATTACGCTCGTCATCAAAATCACTCGCATCAACCAAACCGTTATTCATTCGTGATTGCGCCTGAGCGAGACGAAATACGCGATCGCTGTTAAAAGGACAATTACTAGCAGGAATCGAATGCAACCGGCGCAGGAACGCTGCCAGCGCATCAACAATATTTTCAGCTGAATCAGGATATTCTTCTAATACCTGGAATGCTGTTTTCCCGGGGATCGCAGTGGTGAGTAACCACGCATCATCAGGAGTACGGATAAAATGCTTGATGGTCGGAAGAGGCATAAATGCCGTCAGCCAGTTTAGTCTGACCATCTCATCTGTAACATCATTGGCAACGCTACCTTTGCCATGTTTCAGAAACAACTCTGGCGCATCGGGCTTCCCATACAATCGATAGATTGTCGCACCTGATTGCCCGACATTATCGCGAGCCCATCTATACCCATATAAATCAGCATCCAGGTTGGAATTTAATCGCGGCCTCGAGCAAGACGTTTCCCGTTGAATATGGCTCATAACACCCCTTGTATTACTGTTTATGTAAGCAGACAGTTTTATTGTTCATGATGATATATTTTTATCTTGTGCAATGTAACATCAGAGATTTTGAGACACAACGTGGTTCCCGCCATGTGAAAATCCGGCCAGACCAACATCATTCTGGCGCGTCGAAAGAAGGGATATTCGCCGCCGTGACCAGCCTGAAGCGGGTCGCATAATCTTTGGCCGCTTCGTAGTCGAGGAACATGGCATCGAGCGTGCCAATAATTTTTGAGCTTGATAGGATTTTGATGTTATGCTATGGAAAAGAATTATTTACAGGTCTGGAGGTAATTTATATGACGCCAAAAGAAATACTTTGCCAATGGGTTGACGCATTTAATAATGCAGATGTAGAAATTATTTCAGAATTATATGATGATAATGCAATAAACCATCAGGTAGCCAATGAGCCAGTTATTGGGAAAGAGGCTATAAAGAAAATGTTTGAACAAGATTTTTCTTTTCCAGAAATGGTTTGTATCGTTGAAAACATTTTCGAAGATGGACAATGGGCAATTTTAGAGTGGCGTGCCCCATTAGGTTTGAGGGGTTGCGGTTTTTTTCAAATAGTAAATAATAAAATTATATTTCAAAGAGGCTATTGGGATAAGCTATCTTTCTTAAAACAGCACAATTTACCTATTGAATAAAATTCATATATACCTTATATGAATAGTTTGCAAATTTGTTAAAGTGTTCATTAAGGGAAGCATAATAACTTCCCTTAACCAATCTTTTTGTATGACTTCGTTCTATACAACTGGTTACAAGAGAATGTTGAACCTCAGTATTTACACTCTTGTATGCTTATGTGACTCCCAGAACTCATCTTTTGTAAGGTGGTTAACCCATTTATCATACTTTGAATCAGCATCTTTCCTTATGGCATCGAGGTAATCTTCTAATTTATAATATTTAAAGATTCTATTTATTAGATTATTTCTGATAATTAGTGCATTATAATTCTGTCGATACGCTGTCCCGTTAAGCCTGAGCTCCTTTCTCCCATCAGGATAGTGCCAGACTTCGATATATTTCCCGATAGCCCTTCGGCTTAATTCAGTATCTTCAATCAGATATAACGCTTTGTCATATTGCACCGTCAGGAATTTTGAAACTGGGTATAGCCGTCGCCACCGGTGGCGTTTTTATTGTTGATTCTGAAGACGCTGGCTTTGTCGCTGTAGAATGCCAGAGGCTTACCGTAGCGCTCCAGATATCCCCGGGTGGCTTCAAAATAGGTGAACGTGGACTCCGAACTGACGAAGAGAAGCTGCATCTGGTCAGAGACGGACATCTCAATTTAGCTGCTACAATCTTTGTCAAAGCTCACTGGTTATCGCTGTACAGCGCCAGGGGGTTGCCATGCTTCTCCAGATAGCCCCGCGTGGCTTTAAAATAGGTGAAAGTCGATTCCGATTTCACGAAACGGAGTTGCATCAGGCGGCTCGTCGCATCATCAACGTAGACCAGGGCAGTACAGGCAGGCGCACGGTTCTCGAACCAGTGATGGTCGCAACCATCAATCTGGATCAGTTCGCCGCAGCAAGCCCGGCGATAGCGTGGCTGCTGAATTTTTGGCGCACGTTGCTTGCGGGGAACCCAGAGCCCGGTTTTTATCATAAGCCGTCTGAGTGTTTCCTTACCAAGAACAATACCGTGATTTTCAGCGAGCTTTTCCCGCGCCAGTGTGGGACCAAAATCGGCATAGCGTTCACGGATGATATTCAGGGCCTGATCAGTCAATGATGCGGGAAGCAGGCGATTTCCGGTGCGACCACGACTCTGGTTATTCATGCCCAGTGGCCCGGACTGACGGTTGCGGTCGATGACATCCTGAAGGATTTTGAGGCGGTTGATTTCTTTCACGGTGAACATCCCGGTGTCATGTATAGCCACAGAAAACTCCTCATCAAGAAAAGTGAGTTGTTGACTAGGCATATAGGTCTGAGAACTTTAGCCTGGACATTCCTAATGAGCCACAAATAGACATTATCATTGAGCCCCTACAATCTTGATGCGCATAATGTATATTATGTTAAATGCGATTAAAGAAGCCGAGTCTGCGCAATGCGCCCCCATACCCTTACCTTACCCCGCGCTAAGCCGGGATATTCAAATCATTTCCAGTCGCTAAAACACTAACGCCATCGTGTCATCCACCTGCCGCCGCAACGCCTGGGAGCGCCTTCCGTCACGCGCAGCTCGCACTCATATCGCGCAGACTCAGGAGTCTGACCCGGTGTGCCTGTTCGATGGCGTCGCTCCCTGCTGCTCTTTGGGCAATAATGAGCGAGGCGAGATGCCAAAGGCTTTGCGGAAGGCGTGGCTGAAATGAGAGAAATCAGAGAAGCCGAAATCCAGCGCCGCCTGGGACACGCTACTGACTCGTCCGCGTTCGAGGGCCTCTCGGCTTGCTCGCAGCCTCTCCTGCCAAATCACGGCCATCGGCGTTTTTTTGTGGCGGGCGAAAGCACGCGTGACGGTGCGAATGGAAACATGGTGCGCCCGAGCCAGGCTCTCAATGTTCAAATCTGGATCGACAAGCTGCCGCCGAATATAAATCATCATCCTGGCGTACAGATCGCGCTCAGCACTGACGTTATCCAGATCCTGCAATTCCAGACTCAGCACCAGCAGATCCAGCATCGTCTGGGAGAAACGGCCAGAAATATCTGGGTTGTCCAGACACGCGGGCATCGCTGTCGCCTGACGCAGCATTTCACGCAGTGGAATCACGCCGGGCCGACTGTCGTCCAGTACCATAGCGGTGAGCGTTTCAATCCTCGGCAAACGACAACTCAGCAGATGCCGGGGGATCCGCACCAGGTGGTTATCGCCCCCACCCAGGCTGAAACTGAACGTCTGCGCGGCGTCGTATAATACCAGACTATCCGCCGCCAGCGCCGCCTTGCGCCCTCCCTGTTCAAGCTGGCCGTATCCGCCTTGCATATAGCCCAGCCACAGATCGTCGTCTGGCCCCTGCCTCAGATAACGTGCGGTGCGTTCCCAGCGGTGCAACGGCGCGGACAACGAACAGATATCCACCATCCCTACCCCGCGTACCGCAAGCCGGGCGTCAAAGTCGACCCCAGCCATGGGCACGCTGGCGGCCGGAATGCAGTGACGCAACACCACGTCGTTCCAATACTCGAAGCGGCGCGACTCGGCAACGCCAATGGTCGAATAGTGGGAGCAGACCGCAGACGGCATGATGCTATTCATAATTGCTCACCTCGCACCTTAATTCCCGCATCAATAACAGACACGGGTTCACAGACAGCAACTATCGTGCCAGCACTCAGATGTCCCTCCAGCTCTCACTCGCATCCGCGCTAAGTCAGTGGAAATATCGCTGACGCTCCATCGATGCGCCAGGCGTCCCACGTCGCGAATGGCGTCGAAAAAGCGAGAACCGCACTCAAGGTGTGCACATCTGCGCTATGACGGAGCATCACGTTATGGGCCTTTTCAGCCTGCCCGCCCGTTGTCCCTGCCAGCCAAACGACTGTCCTTATGAAACAAGTACGCAGCAAATTTCTCCCTAATATCTGTAACCGTAAGGTCTTCCGGCCACGTTGGTACCGGGAAATAAACAAGAGATATCAGACATGAGGGTAACGTTATGACTGTTAGTGGCACCACATCTCGTATCAGCCTGGTCGCCTGCACACTCTGGCTGGCGACGATCCCGGCCCATGCGGTCGATCTCAACTCACAGGATCTCATTCCGGCTCCTGCCGGTACCGATGCCATTCTGGCGTATTTCACCTACGCCACGCGAGACAGCTTTACCCCCACAGGTGGCGACGAAATTAAGCAAGGCACCGGGATGGACTCCTTCGTCAGCATCTTACGTTACGTCCACTATATGGATGTGGGGGGCTTCACGGTCGCGCCGCAGGTGCTGATGCCCTACGGACGTCTTTATAACGGCTCCCTGGGCGGTGCCCGCCTCGATTCCGCCAGCGGCCTGGGCGACCCCATTCTGGCCGCCCCGGTCTGGCTGGTGAACAACCCCAGCACCACCTTCGCCCTCGTGCCCTACCTGTACGTCCCTGCCGGTTCCTACGATGCCGGGCGCACGCTCAACGTCGGTGAGAACCGCTGGAAGTTCGATCTGCAGCTTGGCGGCGTGCAGCAGCTTGGTAACGGTTTTGCCACGCAGCTGTCCGCTGATGCGATGTGGTATGGCGACAACGACGATGCCACGGGCATCGGCACCGGCCGCCTCAAACAAGACAACACCTATCAATTTCAGGGCTGGGTAAGCTGGACGCCGCCCGCAGACACCACCTGGACCGTCTCCGCCGGTTACGCCAAATTGTGGGGCGGTAAGCAGCAGATCGACGGCGTCGAAAACGGACAAGCGACGCGTTCGGATCAGGTAAGGCTGGAATTGTCGAAATTCATCACCCCTACGGTGCAAGTGCAGGGCTTGCTCCAACGCGACATCAACGTCGATGGCGGTTTTAAGGAAGATCTCCACACCACCCTGCGCGTGATGAAACTGTTCTGATTGAACAGAGACCTATGCACCCCCATCCACTCACAAGTTACGGAGAAATCCACCATGAGCGAACAGCAGCAAAAGCCGTCTCTCTATGAACGTCTCGGCGGATATGACGCCGTCTACGCCTTCGCAGGCGAAGTGTTGAAGACCTGTATGAAGCATCCCGACATCGGCCATATCTGGGCGCACGTGTCCGAGTCTTCATTTCAGAAAGAGCATATCAACTTCGTTGATTTCTTGTGCAAGCACTGGGGTGGCAACACCGTCTATCGGGGACGAGATATGGTGACCGCGCACCGCGGCATGGGGCTGACCGAGGTGCACTGGAAAGCCGTATTCGAGTCTATCGACGAGTGTTACGAAAACTTCAATGTGCCGCAGGATATTCGTGAAGAGGTCACCGCTTTCCTGACTCAATTCAAGCCCGCGGTCATCGGCAGTCCTTCGTATCGCGACGTGGTGCTCTCACATCCGGATATGGACGTGACCAAAGGTATGAAAAGTGTCGGTATCCACTGGCCTAAAGCCGATAAGCCGTCTTAGCACCTTACGGACACCCACTGGCTGCGCGGGTGTCCATTTCAGCCAAACGACTGACCCGGATAACCAAGTCAGGATGGCATTCCGGGCTTATGTTCAAGACAGGCGCATGAGCAAACACAGAAAAAAGGAAACAACATGGCTATTCAACGTCCCACTGCCGAACAACTCCAGGAGCTTGCCAGTCGGCTGCATATCAGCCTGACGACGGCGCAGGCCGAGGAATATCTGGCGGTGATGCAGGCTAACTTCGACGCCTACGATCTGATCGACTCCCTTCCCGACGATATCCCGGAGGTCCGCTATCCGCGCGCCGCCGGCTATCGTCCGACTGGCGAGGACAATCCGCTTAATGCCTGGTATTACAAAACGGAGGTAAAAGGGGCAGCGACTGGCGCGCTGGCCGGGCGGACCATCGCCCTGAAAGATAATGTCTCGCTCGCCGACGTACCGATGATGAACGGCGCCTCCACGCTCGAAGGTTTCGTCCCATCCTGCGACGCGACCGTGGCCACCCGCCTGCTGGATGCCGGGGCGACGATTCTCGGCAAAGCCACCTGCGAGCACTTCTGCCTCTCCGGCGGCAGCCACACTTCCGACCCGGCCCCGGTGCACAATCCCCATCGTCATGGCTATTCCTCCGGCGGTTCGTCCTCCGGCAGCGCCGCACTGGTGGCGGCTGGCGAAGTGGACATGGCGATAGGCTGCGATCAGGGCGGTTCCATCCGTATCCCTTCCGCCTTCTGTGGTACCTACGGTATGAAACCGACCCACGGTCTGGTGCCTTACACGGGCATCATGCCGATTGAGGCGACCATCGACCACGCCGGTCCCATCACCGCCAACGTGCGCGACAACGCGCTGATGCTGGAAACCATCGCCGGAAGTGACGGGCTTGACCCGCGTCAGTACGCGCCCGTTGTTGAGAGCTATACCGCCGCCCTCGGAAAAGGTGTGCGCGGCCTGAAAATCGGCATTCTGACCGAGGGATTCCAGTTGCCGAATATGGACCCGCAGGTAGAAAGGAAGGTGCGGGACGCCATCGCCCGCCTGCAAGCGCTGGGCGCCATCGTTAGCGAAATTTCCGTGCCGGAACACAAGCTGGCGGGCGCGCTTTGGTCGCCTATCGGCTGCGAAGGTCTGACCGCCCAGATGATGCACGGCAACGGCATGGGTTTTAACTGGGAAGGCCAGTACGACGTCAGCCTGCTGGACAAACACGCGCAATGGCGCGACAGCGCGGATGCCCTCTCCCCGTCGCTCAAAGTTTGCATGTTCGTCGGCCAGTATGGGCTGGAGCGCTATAACGGTCGCTACTACGCCAGAGCGCAGAATATCGCGCGTCGGGCCCGCGCCGGCTACGACCGGGCCCTGAGCGATTTCGATCTGCTGGTGATGCCTACCGTGCCTGTCCTCGCTCAGCCGATACCAGACCCGGACTGCTCCATCACCGAATACATCTCGCGCGCTTTCGAAATGATCGGTAACACCGCTGCGCAGGACATCACCGGTCACCCGGCCATGTCTATCCCCTGTGGCATGGTCGACGGACTCCCGGTGGGCATGATGCTGGTAGGACGTCATTACGCTGAAAACACGCTCTATCAGGCCGCCGCCGCTTTCGAAGCCTGCGGTGACTGGCGGACGTTTTAACCTTAACTCTCGGGAAGCCTAAAATGAGCCATAAACACGACCACGACCATACCCAACCCCCCGTTGATATCGAGCTACGCGTCCGCGCACTGGAATCCCTGCTGCAGGAAAAAGGCCTGATCGACCCGGCTGCGCTGGATGAGCTGATTGACACCTACGAGCACAAAGTCGGCCCCCGAAACGGCGCACAGGTTGTCGCCAGAGCGTGGAGCGACCCGGAATACAAACGTCGACTGATGGAAAACGCCACTGCCGCTATTGCTGAACTGGGTTTCTCCGGAATACAGGGCGAAGACATGCTGGTCGTGGAGAACACGCCGGACGTGCACAACGTCACCGTTTGTACGCTCT
This sequence comes from Klebsiella sp. RCJ4, assembly GCF_009025755.1. Lineage (NCBI taxonomy): Bacteria > Pseudomonadati > Pseudomonadota > Gammaproteobacteria > Enterobacterales > Enterobacteriaceae > Klebsiella > Klebsiella sp. RCJ4. Next base: position 140,313 of record NZ_WCIN01000038.1, on the reverse strand, counting down.
GTTCCTGCTACCCCTGGCCGGTGCTGGGTCTGCCGCCGGTGTGGTACAAATCAGCGCCCTATCGTTCGCGTATCGTCATCGACCCGCGCGGCGTTCTCGCCGAGTTCGGGTTACACATACCAGAAAACAAAGAGATTCGCGTCTGGGACAGCAGCGCCGAGCTGCGCTATCTGGTCCTGCCAGAACGTCCGGCAGGCACGGAAGGCTGGAGCGAAGCGCAGTTGAGCGAACTCATCACGCGCGATTCGATGATTGGCACCGGTGTGGTTAGCGCACCATAACGAAAGGAGAAAACCATGAACGGGATACATGATCTGGGGGGGATGCACGGCCTTGGCCCGATCCCTACCGAGGAAAACGAGCCCTATTTCCATCATGAGTGGGAACGCCGGGTATTTCCTCTGTTCGCCTCGTTGTTCGTCGGCGGACATTTTAACGTCGATGAATTTCGCCACGCCATCGAACGTATGGCGCCGACCGAATATTTGCAGTCGAGCTACTACGAGCACTGGCTGCATGCATTCGAAACGCTGCTGCTGGCAAAGGGGGCGATCACCGTTGAAGAACTGTGGGGTGGCGCGAAGCCTGCCCCCTGCAAGCCTGGTACACCTGTGCTGACGCAGGAGATGGTGTCGATGGTTGTCAGCACCGGCGGGTCTGCTCGGGTCAGTCACGATGTTGCGCCCCGCTTCCGGGTGGGCGATTGGGTACGAACGAAAAATTTCAACCCGACCACCCATACCCGCCTGCCACGCTACGCACGCGATAAAGTCGGTCGCATAGAGATCGCTCACGGTGTGTTTATCACGCCAGATACTGCGGCGCACGGGCTGGGCGAACATCCCCAGCATGTTTACAGCGTCAGTTTCACCGCGCAGGCGCTGTGGGGAGAGCCGCGCCCTGACAAAGTGTTCATCGATCTGTGGGACGACTATCTGGAGGAAGCATGAATACGGTAACACAACACGATTACGCCGCCCTCGGGTTACCGCGCGATGAGGAAGGGCCGGTGTTCGATAAGCCCTGGCAGGCAAAAGCGTTCTCCCTGATAGTCCATCTCCACCGGGCCGGGCTGTTCCCGTGGGCAGAATGGGTACAGACATTCAGTAAAGAGATCAACGCGGCGCCGGCGCAACCGGGTGAAAGCGCGAATGATGCCTACTATCGTCAGTGGACGGCGGCGATGGAAAACATGATGACGGCACTCAACCTGACGGTGCCGGATGAAATCAGCCGACGGACGCAGGAGTGGCGCAAAGCGTATCTCAACACGCCCCACGGCCAGCCGATTGTACTGGCGAACGCCAGTTGCCCGCCGGCACATAGCCATCATCACCTTTCGCCGGGCGTGCCGGTCACGGTGAGTCCGGCACTCTCTATCAACAGCAAAATCGATAATGGAGTTACACCATGAGTGATATCACCCTTAATGCCCACACCCTGGCTGCTCCCATTCCTGTCGCGAAACTGTTGCCCTGGGCGCTGTTCACCGCCCTGCTGGCGCTGCTGGCCATCTATTTCGTTGGCGCAGAACAAGGCGCAACGTCGATGTTTTCCGGCACGCAGGTGCATGAATTCTTCCACGACGCACGTCATCTGCTGGGCTTTCCCTGCCACTGAGGAGGCGGAAATGATTGGCAAACTGTTATTTAAAGGGATGATGGCCGGCGTTCTGGCCGGGATGGTGGCATTTGCCTTTGCGCACCATTTCGGCGAGCCGCAGGTCGATCGCGCGATTGGCCTGGAAAAAAGCATGTCAGCTCACGCTCACCATCACGGCGCGTCAGCAGACGGCGAAGAAGAAGAGGTGTTTAGCCGACAGACCCAGTCCGGGATCGGCCTGATGACCGGCATGGCGCTGTTTGGCGCCGCGCTGGGCGGCGGTCTGGCGCTGGCGTGGGCCTTTAGCTACCAGCGCTTTGGGCCATCGGACCCGCGTGTGCTGGCGTTGTGCCTGGCGCTGGCTGGCTTCCTGGCAATGAGCCTGATGCCAGGTCTGAAATACCCGCCCAATCCGCCCGCAGTCGGCAACCCGGAGACCATCGGCTATCGTACCGGACTCTATTTCGTCATGATGTTGCTTTCTATCGGCATCGTCATCGCGGCCGCGTGGTTATCGCATCAGCTCACGCCGCGCCTCGGCAGAGGGAATGCGATGATGTGGGCAACGCTGTTCGCCGTGGCGCTGATGCTCGTGGTTTGCGCCCTGATGCCGACAGTGAACGAAGTCTCCGACCACTTCCCGGCGGACCTGCTATGGCGTTTCCGCATAAGTTCCTTCGGCACGCATCTGGTGCTCTGGGGCGTCATCGGCGTGGCTTTCGGTGCTTTAGCCGAACGCACGCCGACGACACGCGAACATCGCCCGGCCTTCCGGCGCGGTTAACAACATGAGAGCGTCGCTAACGCTGATTTGTCAGGGAGAAACGGCAGCCTCCAGAGGTTCACACTTTCCTTGTGATGACCCTCTGGAGGCGCGGGAGTGGCAACGGGCGCGCCAGCTACAAAGCAGTGTCGCCCGTTATCACCGCGTCTGGTTCGCCCCGGACGCCGCCGCCAGGCAAACCGCCGCCGCGCTCTCTTTACAGGGTACGCCAGTGACGGAACTGGCGGAACCCGACTACGGCATCTGGGCCGGTCGGCCAGTACGTGAGGTGATGATGCAAGACGCCGAAGCGTTCCAGGCCTGGCTGGAGGGTGCCGCTCCCCCGGGCGGAGAGTCACGTGCTCAGCTGCTGGCGCGCTGTGGCAGCTGGCTGGCTAAACACGTCGATATTCGAGGTCGCCACTGTGCCATTGCGCCTGCCGCCGCAATCCGCGCCACGATCGTCGACGTTCTCGGCGCCCCGCTTCACTCATTTGCGCGTATCGACATCCACCCGCTGAGCATCACCGAGTTGCGTAGCGACGGACGGCGCTGGAATTTATGTTTATTAAAGGGCCAATAGATGCTACTGACATATTCACTTATGGATTATATTCGCACATCACTGACATTATTAATCCAGTAACTTCATTTCCAGAGCCCGACTCATGGCTTGCGTACGACTATTGACTTTGAGCTTGGTGTAGATGTTCTTGATGTGCCATTTCACCGTCTCAGTAGAGATAGTCAGGGAGCGAGCGATTTCTTTGTTCATCTGACCGTCAGCAATGAGCTGTAATATCTGCAGCTCTCGCTCACTGAGCTCCTGGTTAACATCAAGGTTTTCATGCTGAATCCGCTTGCCTTCAGACTCGCTCCCTTTCCCGGGCCAAGGGTCATCCCCTTCGCTGGCTGCCGAGGTTTCGCGTACACGGACAAGCAGAGGCTGCAAGGCATCGCCAGCATCAAGAAAAATACGTTTGAGATGCTGTTGTGCCGCTAATTGCAGGACGGGCTGCAATGCAGCCACGGCAGCCGCGTTTTCGCCACTATTCCACAAGGATAATGACCATAGCGTACGAAGACGCGCTGCGGAGAGCCGGTCGCCCCGACGCTCCTGCTCAGTCACGAGTTCGCCCAGCAAAAGGCTGGCTTGTGGCGCCTGGCCTGACGCCAGAAGCAGGCGACTGCGGCTGACATTGGCATGCTGAGCTATTGCGCGTTGACAGGGGTTTTCGGCATCAATTGTGGCACGGGCCGCCAGTTGTTCGAGTTGCCGATGCAGCTGCTCCGCGCCTGGATAATTCGCGCGCTGCAGGCGCACTCTCGCCTGCTCTGCTAACAATAAAGCCTGCGGCCGTTGCCATCCGCGAGATACCGCTAGTCGCTGCGCGTGTTCCAGCAGCCGTTCTGCCTCATGGGGCATATCATCATTCAAAGCCTGACGCGCAAGATAGGTATAGCAGCGACTCAGGGCGTCGGGTGGACCAAACCGATCGATGAATTCGAGTCTATCTGCTAACAGCGTATTTAATGAGTCCAGGTTCATTCGTTCGTAAGCCATTTCCGCCAGCAGCGGCGCAAGCGTCGCGCCGCTGGTCGACTGAGGGCCGGTATAACGTTCAGCCTGGCGCAATGCATTCTCTGCATGCCCCCAGGCGTTCTCCAGGTCACCCTGACCAAGATGGCACTGAGTGATGATAAAAGCGCGATAAACCGAGACAAATAGATTGTCTAGTGGACTTTCCGGGCAAGGCATATGCCGTTGAACCTCAAGAGCGTCGCTATAGCGCTGGTTAACCACGTGGCAGTAGCTCAGAATATTGCATATGAGACCATCGACCCAGGTGTCTCCGCAGGGCACTTTAGCCAGCAACGGCTCAACAATCGCCAGGCTTTCCGGGATTTTCTCGGCAAAAGCTTCGCAAATTGCGCGCACGACACGTAATTTGAGCCAGGCGTTGGGGGTTATATCATCACGATGATTAACGACCATTTGGTCAAGATTATCAAGTAACTGCCTCGATTCATCGAAGCGAAAATAGTGCGCCAGCGCCCAGGCCAGATTGATTTGCAGGTCAATGCGCGAAGGGTCAGTACTCGCAGGTAAGTGATGCATCCAGGAAACCAGGGTATCTATATCCCCTTCTTCCGCCAGCGACTGCGCGCCCGCGCCATCCTGCCCGGGGTTATGGATCGGCTTGCCCGCTGCCAGTGCGTGGCGTACCGCCTCGGACCACAATCTCTGTTCAACGAACCAATGACTGGCTAATTCATGTAAGTGCTTGAGGTTGATATCGTTGTTCTGCTGCAATATCGTTCGCAGGGTTTCCTGCAAAAGAGGATGGTAGCGAAACCAGCAGCCTTGTTCGTCCAGGGCTGACAAAAAAAGATTGTGCCGCTCAATCCATGCCAGTATCGCTTCACTATCATCACGCTCTGTAACCCCGTTACATAACCCGGCATTTAAACGATTAAGAAACGATGTTTTGACCAGAAAATCAAAAACTTCCTGTGGCAATGGATCAAGTACCACCTCTTTCAGATAACGGGCGATAGCGCGGGTTCCACCACGAATATTGCGCAGCAGATGTTCTGGATCATTGAGCAATTCTGGGGATAACGAAGCGATTTTCATACCGGCGATCCACCCCTCTGTCGCGGAAAGTAGCCGCTGTACATGCTGATTACTGAGTGGTATGTCAATCGTCTGGCTGAAATAGTGCCTGGTTTCTTCAAGCGTAAATTGCAGGTCTCGATCGTAGATTTCCACCAGCTGGTCCTGTGCCTGAAGCAGGCTCAGGGACAGACTGGGGTGGAAACGGCTGCCAATGATCAGGTGCAAGGCGGCAGGAGCATGCTTGAGCAAATATCCCAGGGCTTCATATACACCAGCATCATTAATCATATGGAAGTCATCAACGATCAGATACAGGTCGTGCGGACAGTAATGTAGTTGGTTAATCAACCCGGCCAGCAGCTGTTGCGAACTGGAGGGCGTCTGTTCTTCTATGTTGCGCCAAAAGTCGGCGTCCCAATCGCCATAGAGCGGCCGCAATGCTTGCAGCAGATAAGGAATGAACTGCCATACGCCATCATCATCCTCATCGAGGCTAAGCCAGGCAACGCGTTCACCCTGGGCAATCATTTGCTGATACCACTGCGCCAACAGCGTGGTTTTGCCAAATCCAGCACCCGCGCAAACGACGCCCAGACGGCGTCGCTGCATGCGATCGAGGAGGAGCAGAAGCCGTGAGCGCTGTAGCAGCCGTATCGAAGAGCGTGGTGGAACGAATTTGGTCAGGATTAGCGGCAAATCTCTCGTCAGCCGCAATGGCCCGGAGACCAGTGAAGTTGCCTGGCGACTTTTCAAATCCGATGGCTTCATCCGTAGTTATCTACTCGTATTATTTTTTTATCAATTGTACGCCAGAGCCCGGGATGGCATGGAGCCACCCCTCTCGATAGATACATAAAATTTATAAAGTTTGACCTCAAGCATGAAAACCCCCTCCTACCCCCCCATGAAGGTGGCTTCGCACCTCCTCGTCGCACTCGTAGATTCATTGCATCGGCGTGGTTAAGGGGCTTCCAGCCTGTCAAACCCCCGCCTGACGACCTTTACTGAGGAGAATTAAGTGATGCTTAACAAACAGGCTTTACTCCAGGCTTACCGTAAGATGCGCGAAATCCGGACGTTTGAGGAGCGTTTGCATCAGGAAAACACCAGCGGTGATATTCCGGGCTTCATTCACCTTTATACCGGTGAGGAAGCCATTGCGGTGGGGGTCTGCGAAAATCTCACTAACGCTGATTTCATTGGGTCCACGCACCGTGGGCATGGCCACTGTATTGCCAAAGGCTGCGATATTCACGGCATGATGGCTGAAATATTCGGTAAGGACAGCGGATTATGCCGGGGCAAGGGAGGCTCTATGCATATTGCCGATCTGTCGAAAGGTATGCTGGGTGCGAACGCTATCGTGGGTGGCGCCCCTCCGTTAGCCATCGGCGCTGCTCTGACGGCCAAAACCCTCAAGACCGGTAACGTTGGGGTCTCTTTTACCGGTGACGGCGGTTCTAATCAGGGCCTGGTATTTGAAGCCATCAACATGGCAGTGGTGCTGCAACTCCCTGCCATCTTTATTTTCGAGAACAACGGTTATGGCGAAGGAACTGGCCATGATTACGCCGTCGGTGGTCGTGATATCGCCGGGCGCGCCGCCGGCTTCGGTTTACCGGCAGTGACGGTTGATGGCACAGATTTCTTTGCCGTTTACGATGCCACCTCAGAGGCCGTCAAGCGCGCCCGAGAAGGTGGAGGCCCAAGCGTGATTGAGGCCAAAGCTTTCCGCTGGCACGGTCACTTTGAGGGCGATCCGGCGCTTTACCGCGCTGAGGGCGAAGTTCAACGTCTGCGTGAACAACATGATCCGCTGAAGATTTTCACCACCAGGGTCAAACAACACATCTCCCTTGAGGAACTGGCGGCGATCGACGCGGCGGTTGAAGCACTTGTCGATGATGCTGTATTCAAAGCGCGCGCCGCTGCCTATCCGGCTCCGGAAGACCTGCTTACAGACGTTTACGTCTCATACTGAGGGTGATAACAATGCCTATAAAAACCTATCGAGAAGCGGTCAAGGAAGCCCTGGCCCAGGAAATGGAGCACGACGAACGCGTCGTTCTGATTGGTGAAGACTTGCGCGGCGGTCACGGCGGAAATGCGCCCGAAGAAGCAAGGATAGAGGCCTTTGGAGGCGTGCTCGGAGTCACTAAAGGGCTGTGGACGCAGTTCGGCTCCGACCGGGTGATCGACACCCCCATTACGGAGTCGGCGATCGTCGGCATGGCTGCCGGCGCCGCTGCAACGGGTCTGCGGCCGGTGGCGGAGCTGATGTTTATGGATTTTTTCGGTGTTAGCCATGATGCGCTGTACAACCAGGCGGCAAAGTTTCGCTATATGTTTGGCGGCAAGGCCAAGGCGCCGCTGGTGATGCGGGGCATGATCGGTGCTGGTTTTTCTGCAGCAGCCCAGCATTCGCAGTCACCCTATAATATTTTTGCTACCACACCGGGGCTCAAGGTGGTCGTGCCATCGACGCCTTATGATGTCAAAGGGCTGCTGATCCAGTCGATTCGCGACGACGATCCGGTGGTGTTCTGCGAGCATAAAATGCTCTATGACCTCAAGGGCGAGGTACCGGACGAGATTTATACCCTCCCCCTGGGCGTCGCCAACTATACCCGTGAAGGTGAGGATGTCACCATCATCGCGTTGTCTGCAATGGTACATAAAGCAAACCAGGTCGCCGACAAACTGGCCAGGGAGGGGATCTCGGTGGAGGTGGTCGATCCACGTACAATCTCGCCTCTGGACGAAGAAGGTATTCTGGAATCAGTGGCTTCTACCGGCCGCGTGGTCATTGTCGACGAGTCAGCCGCGCGTTTTGGTTTTGCTCATGATGTCGCAGCGCTGATTGCTTCCCAGGCATTCCATTTCCTCAAAGCGCCTGTTGTTCTGGTGACACCACCACACACCCCGGTACCGTTCTCCCCTGCTCTCGAAAAACTCTGGATCCCTGGCGTTGAACGTATCGAAGCTGCCGTCCGTCAAGTACTGGAGGATTAAGCTATGAGCGATATCAGGACACTTGAAATGCCGAAGTGGGGCCTTTCAATGGAGGAAGGCGTGCTCGCGCGGTGGGCCATCCAGGAGGGTGACCGCTTTGCCAAAGGGCAGGAAATCTGTGAAATTGAGACCAGCAAAATCGTCAATGTTCTGGAGGCCCCCTTCGCCGGTACGCTACGGAGGATAATCGCCCGGGTGGGAGATACCCTCCCGGTCGGCGCTGTTTTGGCGCTGGTAGCTGACTCTTCGGTAAGCGATGCTGAACTGGATGCCTTTGCCGCCAGCCTGGCCGCGGTGCAGCCAGCAGCGCCTGTCACGCAGACTACCGAGCCTGCTGTAGCGGCCGTCGCGCCCTCCGTTGTACCGGCCCCCGCCAGTAAGCCTGCGGCATCCATTGGGCAGACCGAGGTACCCACCAGCCTGCAAGGCATAACCGATCCGACTCAGGTGAATGCCACTCCCCATGCGTTACGTCAGTCTGCGCGGTTGGGCGTTGACTTGAAAAAGGTCCAGGGTAGCGGGCGCGGCGAGCGTATCTCTGTCGCTGACCTGGAGAGCGCGATCGTTGCCGCAGGCGGCCGCATCGCCTCTCCGCCGCCGCCCGTTCGTTCCGGCAAAGCGCCGCGATCGCATACCGATGATAGCCAGGTATCGGCAACCCCGTTGGCGCGCCGTCTGGCCAACAAACTGGGGATCAACCTGCACGACTGCCGCAAAAGCGGTTCACTCGGACGGGTGAGCCGTGATGATGTGCTGGCGGCTGCTTTGCTGCTTGATGGGCTACCCCAGGCCGGGGCTTCACAAGCCACGTCAGCGACAGCCTTTGAGACGTTGCCGATGTCCAGCATGCGGCGAGCGATCGCTGGCCGTTTGCAAATGTCCAAGCAACATGCACCCCATTTCCGTTTGACCGTCGATCTCGATCTGGAGCGACTCTTAGCATTGCGTAAGGAAATCAACAGCGAAGTACCCGGCGTCAAGATTTCGGTTAACGATATGCTGGTTAAGGCCTGCGCCATGGCGCTGATAGCCGTGCCGGACGTCAACATACAGTTTGATGAGGCTACCCAGAGCATCCGCCGTTTTGCCGATGCCGACATTTCCGTGGCCGTTGCGCTGCCAGACGGGTTAATTACCCCTATCGTACGTTCGGCCAACAGCAGATCGATAAGCGACATATCAAACGAAATTCATTCTCTGATAACCAAAGCCCGGGCGGGCATGCTCAAGCCTGAAGAATTCCAGGGCGGCACCTTTAGCGTGTCAAACCTGGGCATGCTCGGAGTACGGCAGTTTGACGCCATCATAAACCCACCCCAGGGCGCGATCCTTGCGATTGGCGCAGGCGAGCCCCGAGCGGTAGTTCGCGATGGACAAATCGTCGTCCACCATCAACTGACCGTATCGCTGTCCTGCGATCACCGGGTCATCGATGGGGCGTCAGGCGCGGCTTTTCTCCAGGCGCTCAAGCGGCTGGTTGAAACACCGACGCTGTTGTTTATCGAGGAGACGAGCTATGCACGACAAATATGATGTACTGATAATAGGTGGCGGGCCTGGGGGGTATGTCGCCGCCATTCGTGCCGGCCAGCTAGGGCTTCGTACAGCATTGGTGGAAAAGCAGCATTTAGGGGGGATCTGCCTGAACTGGGGATGCATTCCAACCAAGGCGCTGCTGCATGGTGCAGAGGTGGCGCACAGTATTGCGCATGCCGATCGGCTGGGTTTTAGTCTCAGAGAGGTGAGTTTCGATGTGCAGAAACTGGTGCAGTTTAGCCGCGCCGTGTCGCAACAGCTGACCGGAGGTGTCGAGTACCTGCTGAAGAAAAATGGCGTTACGGTCATTACCGGCACCGCCCGGCTGCGTGGTAAGGGGCAAGTCACGGTCGCCGATCCCCGAGGAGAAGAGCGAGACTATCGCGCGGGTCATGTGATCCTTGCGACTGGTGCCCGGCCGCGAGCGTTGCCAGGAGTAGAGCCAGATGGTGAGCGAATCTGGACCTATTTTGAGGCCCTGCAGCCTGAGCGCTTACCGGAGTCTCTATTAATCATCGGATCAGGGGCCATCGGAGTCGAGTTCGCCAGCCTTTATAACGATCTTGGCAGCAAAGTGACGCTGGTCGAACAAGCCGCGCAGATTCTGCCCGTTGAAGACGCCGAAGTCTCCGCTACCGTGCGTAAATCATTCGAACGACGCGGTATACACGTCCATTGCCAAACGCTGCTGACGCAGGTACAGCGCACCGATACGGGCGTGCGCTGCACCTTGAAAACCACCGGCGCCGAACAGACCCTGGAAGTCGAACGTGTGCTGTTGGCAGCGGGCGTACAGCCTAATGTGGAAGGCCTGGGGCTGGAAGCGCTGGGAGTCGAGTTGGACCGCGGGTTTATCAAGACGGATGCAGCTTGCCGAACCAACGTATTTGGGCTCTATGCTATCGGCGATGTGGCCGGCCCGCCGTGTCTGGCGCACAAAGCCAGCCACGAAGGCGCGATCTGCGTCGAGACGCTGGCCGGCGTCGAAGGCGTACGCCCTCTTAACCGCGACTATGTGCCCGGTTGTATCTATGCCCGGCCACAGGTTGCCAGCCTGGGCTTGACAGAGGCGAAGGCTCGCGAGACGGGACGGCCAATCAAGATCGGTAAGTTCGCATATCAGGGGAATGGTAAGGCGCTGGCCAGCGGGGAGACGGAGGGTTTTGTAAAGACTGTTTTCGACGCCGAAACCGGCGAACTGCTGGGCGCGCATATGGTTGGTGAGCAGGTCACTGAACAGATCCAGGGTTTTGGTATCGCGCATCATCTGGAGGCCACAGATGAGAGTCTCTTATCGATGATCTTTGCTCATCCAACGCTTTCTGAAGCCATGCATGAATCCATCCTTGCCGCCAGTGGTCAGCCGCTGCATCAATAATGACAATATAAACCCGGCATTCAGCGCCGGGTTTGTCTGAGGCTTTAAGGCCGTCTGAAAAGGGCAATGCTGCGCCCGGCCAGAACAAAATCAATTGTCTCGGTAATGATGACGCCGTCCGTTTTTTCTTCAGCGGTCGACAGCTCAAGAACCCAGCCGCCTTCGCCAAACTGCGGGATCTGGAACGGAACATCGCCCTCAAAGGGATTGAACAGCATCAGCACGTCATTCCAGATGCCCTCCTCCTGTTCAAGGTCGGGTCGGCTGATGGCGAGACCTAACGTCGAACCTTCATCCCATTGTTCAGATTGCTGCAGACCGCCGCCGGCGTTAAACCAGCGTATCTCGAGCCCGTCACGCCAGCTTTCGCGGCGTAAAAGCGGTTGCTCCGCACGCAGCGCTATCAGACGCTGGGTGAAATGGCGCAACGCATGGTCCTGCTCGGACTGTGCTTCCCAGTTAACCCATGAAATCTCGCTGTCCTGGCAGTAGCCGTTATTATTGCCCTGCTGAGAACGGCCAAACTCATCGCCGGCCAGCAGCATCGGCGTACCGTGGGAGAACAATAACGTGGTCAGGAAATTCCGCTTCTGGCGTTCGCGGACGGCGACGATATCCTGGTTTTCCGTCGGGCCTTCTTCGCCATAATTGCAGGAGCGGTTGTCATTATGCCCGTCGTTATTGTCCTCACCGTTGGCTTCATTATGCTTCTCGTTATACGAAACCAGATCGTTCAACGTGAAGCCGTCATGGGCGGTAATAAAATTGACGCTGGACCACGGACGACGGCCGCGTAAATCGTACAGATCGCCGGAGCCCAGTAAACGGGCGGCAAAGTCATTGGAAACATTATCCCCCTTCCAGTATTCCCGCACCGTATCACGATATTTATCGTTCCACTCGCCCCAGCCAGGCGGAAAACCGCCGACCTGATAACCCCCGGGACCGATATCCCAGGGCTCACCAATCAGTTTAAGCTTCGATAAAACCGGATCCTGGGTTACCGCATCGAAGAACCCGCCTCGCGGATCGAAGCCCTCGGGTTCGCGTCCGAGAATGGTCCCCAGATCAAAACGAAAGCCGTCGACGTGCATGGCTTGAGCCCAGTAACGTAGCGAATCCATGACCATCTGCAGCACCCGGGGATGCGAGGTATTCACCGTGTTCCCCGTCCCGGTATCATTTATGTAATAGCGATGCTGATCCGGCATCGTCCGGTAGTAGGAAAAATTATCGATGCCTTTAAATGAGAGCGTCGGTCCCAGCTCATTGCCTTCCGCGGTGTGGTTGTAAACCACGTCAAGGATCACTTCGATACCGGCATCATGAAATGCGCGCACCATGTCGCGGAAGCCCGCGATACCCGCAGGTCCATAGTAACGGGACGCGGGAGCGAAGAAGCCCAGCGTATTGTAACCCCAGAAGTTTTTTAGCCCTCTGTCGAGCAGATGCTGATCGTCCGGAAACCAGTGTACGGGAAGCAGCTCAACGGAAGTGATGCCCAGGCTCTTGATATAATCGACGGAAGCCTGATGCCCAAGCCCCTCAAATGTGCCGCGAAGCTCCGGGGGAAGCGCCGGATTGCGCTGGGTAAAACCCTTCACATGCGTTTCGTAGATAACCGCATGCGGCCAGGGGACGTCTGGGCGATTTTCCCCCTGCCAGTCGAAGGCATCCGGGTCGACAACCTTGCATTTTGGCGTAAAAGCCGCGCTATCGCGGGTATCAAAGCTCAGATCTTTCTCCTCATGGCCCATCTCGTAGCCGAAATGCGCATCGTTCCATTCAATATCGCCTTCCAGCTCCCGCGCGTAGGGATCGATAAGCAATTTATGTGGATTAAAGCGATGGCCGTTTTCCGGATCGTACGGCCCATAAACCCGATAACCGTATAAGGCTCCGGGCTGCAGACCGGGTACGTAGCCGTGCCAGATTTCGTGTGTATATTCAGGTAGTTCAAGCCGGGCTATTTCCGTTTTTCCGCAAGGATCGAATAAGCACAGTTCAACCCGCTCAGCGTGCGCTGAAAACAGCGCAAAGTTCACGCCCTTTCCGTCAAAATTAGCCCCCAGCTGCTGGCCGTCCCCGGGCTCTATTGCAAACGTTTCTTTCATTGACACTATTCCTCTCTACTTTTCTTTTCACTAATAAGCGTTACTAACCACCCCGTTGCTGACGCCAGATCGAGCGCCTCTTCGACAAGACGGTTTTCGCCGGTTAACGCATCGCGATAATGTCGTCCTGCCAGATCTTCGGGTATGGCTACCGCAGTGTTGCCCCACAGCCTGGCCGGGGAATCAGCCAACCCGTGCGCCGCGACGTCAAAGGCCAGGCGAGGAACCACCACGATAAGGGCCTCCTCGTCGTTGATGCGCGCGTAGGCGATAAGATTCTCTTCCCTGTCACCGGTGACCTTTAATGGTACCCAGTCACCATAATGGAAGAGCGCGGAATGTCTCTGCCTTAACCTGAGAAACGACGCGGTGACGTACTGCTTCAGCTGCCCGTCTCGCCATGCGTTTTCGTTATCAAATAACTCTGGGCCTTCGCTATCGAGGTTATGCGCCAGGACGGCGAAGTCAGGTTCACGTCGGTTATCCGGATCGACAAGGCTGAAGTTCAGCGCCTCGCTCCCCTGATAAATATCCGGTACGCCGGGCGCGGTCAGTTTGATGACCGTCTGGCTGAGGCTGTTCACCAGGCCGGCACGGATAAAAGGCTGCAGGGCGGTGTGAAAATCGTTGAGAAAGAGCGAATTATCCGCAGCGAACAGCTGTTGCGCATAGTTCAGCACAACGCTTTCATAGCTTTCATTGCTGTCGATCCAGTCGGTTCTTTGCTTGGCCTCGCGCAGCGCTTTTTCCATAAAAGCAAGAAAACGCGTCTCGAGTTCTTTCAGCCCTGCGGTATCGTCGGGCAGCAGCGTTGCAGGCCACACGCCGGCGAGCGCCTGATAGATCATCCACGTATCCGCCGCGTTCGGCGCCGTACCGTCGTTCAAAAAACGCACCTGGGTTTGATTCATCTGACGCCAGCGCGCAAGGTTTTCCGCCCACAGCTGCGGTGCTTCCGTCAGGGTGTAAAGCCGGGCGCGCGCATCTTCCCCGCGTTTAGTATCGTGCGTCGACGTTCCCAGCAGCGCGTCGGGCTGGCGGGCAAGACGAATGCGCATCTCCTGGTGAAAACGAGAGAGAGAAAATGCGCGAGGAGTAGGATCGGCCCCGACTTCGTTCAATGCCAGGTCGAGGTTATGGCGAAAGAACAGCGTATCCTCGACCGATTTAGCCATCAACGGCCCCGTCAGCTGCTGAAAGCGGGTTCTGAAGAGTGACGCGGTGTCGAGGCTACTTTCGTGCAGATTGCCGGTCAGGATGGCGATAATGACCTCAAGCGCCCTGGCATCGGGTTTATCTTCCCTGGCGTTCACCTGGTCAACCACCCGGTTTAACAGCGTAATATCGCCTGCGGTCAGCCCTTCGGCGGTACCGTAGGTACGATAGACCGGGAAGGCCAGCAGCAGTTCACGCAAGGCATGGCGCAGCGCGTCGCTCTCAACCGCCATGCTATTACGCTCCGCCAGCTCGGTGGCCAGCCGCAATAAGGTGGTAAATTCACCCTCAAAATTGCGATCCACCATCAGTCCTTTCGCCTCGCGCAGCGCGGTGTGGCGATCTATCGCTCCGCCGAGCGCTTCGTCATGAACCTGCTGCAGCTGATCGAGGTTATTGTCATCCACCAGCACTTCCGCCAGCGAAGCGATAAACTCATATCCTGTGGTGCCGGAGACGGGCCAGTCGGCGGGCAGCTGCTCGCCTTTGGCGAGGATTTTTTCCACCGTAATGTAGCACTCTGGCCCGGCTGCCTGGCGCAGGCGCTGCAAATACCCCAGCGGGTCGGCAAGGCCATCGATATGGTCAATGCGCAGACCATCGACGATGCCAGAATGCACCAGTTCAAGGATAAGCCGGTGGGTGTCGTCAAACACCGCCGGGTCTTCAACCCTGACGCCAATCAGGCCGGTAATTTCAAAAAAGCGCCGCCAGGAGAGCTGCCTGGGCGCTTCCCGCCAGGACATCAGCCGCCAGCTTTGCGCCTCGTGCAGCGCCAGAATGGCGTCGCGATCCGGAGATGTTAGTAGTTGCTCACCTGTCGCCAGGGTTTGAGGATTCAGGGGCCAGGCCTGGTCATAGTAGACGAACGCCGGCTTCCCGGTTTCCGGATCGCGTTTTAGCGCGAGCGCCCCGCTCTCCAGCTCTGCCTCAAAGGTATCCCCCAGAAACGGCAGCGTAACGGGACGCGTCCAGTCAATATCGAAATAATGGGCCCAGGCGCTGTTTTTGCCCTGCTCGATGACGTCCCGCCACCAGCGATTCTCCAGCGAGGTCGCCATATGGTTGGGAACAATATCCAGAATCAGGCCAATTTGCGCGTTTCGCAGCGCCTTGACCATCCGGTCAAACCCTTCGCGGCCCCCGATGGCCGGGTCGATCTCGTTAGGATCGGTAATATCATAGCCATGGGTTGACCCGCTGGTTGCCGTAAAAATCGGCGAAGCGTAAAGATGGCTGATTCCCAGGTCTTTGAGATACGGCGCCAGCGCCGCCGCGCGATCGAAGGTCATGCCGTTACGGAACTGAATACGATAGGTTGCGGAAGGGATCATGATGAGGCTTCTCCATGTGCAAAACGGACAACAATACTGTTTGGCGATAACGCCTCCTGCCGCTCCGGCCAGCTAAAAATGACCTCGCCCGGTATTTCCGGCATCGCGGCCCGCTCCTCGCCGATATTCAGCGCTACGGAGAGCGTGCCGCCGGAGAATTGCCAGCTCACCGCCAGCGCCTGCGCCGCCGCGTGCAGGATCATGCCCTCCACGGCCCCTCGCGCCGCGAGCAGCGGGACAATGTAGCGATGGCGCAGCTGGATAAGGTGGCGCGTGAAGCGCAGCCAGGCTTTCCCCTCCTCGCTTGCCGCCTTCTGCCAGTCGAGCTTAGAACGGATAAAGGTTTGGGGATCGTTCGGGTCAGGGACTGATGCATCGTGTCCCGCGTGCCCGGCAAACTCTTTAGCCCGCCCTTCCCGCACCGCCTTCGCGAGGTCGCCATGAAAATCGGTAAAGAACAGAAAGGGGTTCGTCTCCGCAAACTCTTCGCCCATAAACAGCAAAGGAATGTGGGGCGACAGAAGCAATGCGGCGAGCAGAACGCGCGTTTTCCCGGCGCCGGCAAGGGAAATCAGCCTCTCCCCCTGCGCACGGTTCCCGGTCTGATCGTGATTCTGAATAAAGTCGACAAAAAACTGCGGCGGCTGAGCGGCGCAGGCCACGCCGCGTGGCTTTCCGGTTTGCGCAGAAAGCTCACCCTGGTAGACAAACCCTTCGGCCAGCGCCCTTGCGACATTCTTTGCCGGCTGATGCGCAAAATCCTGATAATAGGCGTGCGTTTCGCCGGTCGCGAAAACGTGGGCGGCGTTATGAAAGTCATCGTTCCACTCGGCGGTAAAGAGCGGCGTCTGTCCGTTCTCATCGCGCGGATGGAGGAAAATCACGTTGCGGCTGTCTTCGGTGGTGAGGTGGATATGGCGGTCGGGAATCGCGGCGCGGATATTTTCGGCTATTTCTATCAGTACGTGCCTGGCGGAGCGATCTTCTATCTGATCGATAGCATCAAAGCGCAGCCCATCGAGCTGGTATTCGGTCAGCCAGAACAGCGGCGCCTCGGTAATATACTGCCGCACGGCCTCGGTTTCATAGGCGATAGCGTTACCCCACGGGGTCATCCGGTCCTGATGAAAAAAGCCCGGTGACAGCAGAGAGAGATAGTTGCCTTCCGGGCCAAAATGGTTCAGCACGATATCGAGAACCACCGATAGCCCTAACCCGTGGGCGGCATCAATAAAGGCGTGAAAATCCTCAGGTGCGCCATACGCTGCGTGCGGCGCATAGAGTAATACGCCGTCGTAACCCCAGCCGCGGGAACCGCCAAACTGGGCAACGGGCATGACCTCTATCTGGGTGATCCCCAGCTCCGCCAGATAAGGCAGCTTTTCGATGGCGGCCAGAAAGGTGCCTTCCGGCGTAAAGGTGCCCGGATGAAGTTCATATATCACGGTTTCTTCCCACGGACGCCCTTTCCAGCCAGCGTTAACCGGCTGAAAACGCCTGGGGTCGATGACCACCGAGGGGCCGTTAACATCATCGCGTTGCGCGCGCGACGCCGGGTCCGGAATGCGCGTGCCGTCGGCTAAACGGAGCATATATTCATCACCATGCTTTACGCCGGGGACGTCAATCTGAAACCAGCCCTCTCCCGCGGCGTCCATCGGAATATCCCGCCCCGTCAGGCTCAGCGTCATCGTTTTTTGACCTTCGGCCCAGACGCGAAAGCGGACCGTGTCCGCGGCAATGAACTCCGCCCCCCAATGTTTTTTAAATACTCTGGATTCCATTAAATATCCTCAAATGACCTGTGGAAAATGCGGCATGAATATAAGATTAGACCAGGTTTAAACGCGTGCGCTGTTGCTGGCGAGGCTGATATTTTTAAAGGCGTTGTCTATGATTAATAAATCGCTTAAAAAACAAGGAATGCTATGCAGATTCGTAAAGGATTAAATTCCGACCTGGCTCGTCTGGAATATTGTGATTTTTCCTTCACCGTCAGCCAGATTGCCACCGGCCCCTTTGTCAATAATGATCTGAAAATTGAAACACTTCCCAGCACTTATAATAAAACCTATGAACTGGATATCCAGACGCTGGAAAACCACTGCGTTAATCCGGATGCTATATTTTTAATCGCGGAAACCGACGCGGGGCAAGTGGCCGGATTTATCACCGCTTCCTTGATCTGGAACAAGTTTATTTCCGTGGATTATATCGCCATCGAGCGCTCACAGCGCAGAACGGGCGCGGCCAACAAGCTCATGGCGGCAGCCCATATATGGGCTCGGAGCATGAGCGCGGCGGGATTAAAGCTGGAAACCCAGAACGTCAACGTTCCCGCCTGCCTTTTCTATCGAAATTATGGCTTTACCCTGGGCGGATACGATCGTTATCTCTACAGCGCGTTACCGGAAAAAGATGAAATTGCGTTGTTCTGGTATTACATGTTGACTTAAAAGCCAGGTAAATAATTCCTGGTTTTACGATGTTAATTATTCCTGGTTTGCGCTTTTTTTATCGCCCAAACGCAGTCATTGACTAATCTTAAATTTCATTTATTAAGGAGGCCGGTATGACAACAGGAAATAACCCAACGCTACACTATCCACTTCCGCCGTTTGTCGAGCAGCCGCAGCAACCCCCGGGGCTGGCATCCGAAATGAAGCCCCTTCCCGATCACGGAGAGACCAGCTATACCGGTTCCGGAAAGCTGGCGGGGAAAAAAGCGCTGATTACCGGCGGTGATTCGGGAATTGGTCGGGCTGTCGCGATTGCCTACGCGCGGGAAGGCGCGGATGTCGCTATCGGCTACCTGCCGGAGGAGGAGTCCGACGCGGCTGCCGTTATCGCGCTGATCCAGGCCGAGGGAAGAAAAGCCGTC
The DNA here is from genome assembly GCF_009025755.1 of Klebsiella sp. RCJ4. NCBI lineage: Bacteria > Pseudomonadati > Pseudomonadota > Gammaproteobacteria > Enterobacterales > Enterobacteriaceae > Klebsiella > Klebsiella sp. RCJ4. Next base: position 121,858 of record NZ_WCIN01000038.1, on the reverse strand, counting down.
GCCATTCCCGGCGATATTCGGATTGAGTCATTTTGCGATACCCTGGTTGAAAAAGCGGTCGCTGAGCTGGGCGGGCTGGATATTCTGGTCAACAACGCCGGCAGGCAGCAGTATTGTGAATCCATTGAGGCGTTAACGACCGCCGCGTTTGACGCCACGTTTAAAACCAACGTTTATGCGCCCTTCTGGATAACCAAAGCCGCGCTTCGTCATCTCTCTCAGGGGGCGGCGATCATTAACACCTCTTCCGTGCAGGCGTTTAAACCCAGTGAGATCCTGCTGGATTATGCCCAGACCAAAGCCTGCAACGTGGCGTTTACCAAATCGCTGGCTAAGCAGCTTGGTCCGCGCGGTATCCGCGTTAACGCCGTGGCGCCCGGCCCGTACTGGACTCCGCTGCAGTCAAGCGGCGGCCAGCCGCAAGAGAAAGTTCAGCAGTTTGGTGAGGATACGCCGCTCGGCAGGCCGGGACAGCCGGTCGAGATTGCGCCCCTTTACGTTCTCCTCGCCTCAGATGCCTGCTCGTACGCTTCCGGTCAGGTCTGGTGCTCAGACGGCGGTACCGGCGTCGCATAAAAGAAGCGCTCGTCGCTGTCGCGCGCTGTTCCAGCTCGCCGCAGCGGCGAACGCTAGCCGCAGAGAAGAAACTGGATGAGGGTAATCAGCAAATAAAAACCGCAGACGATTTGCAAAACTCTCCAGCCCCACCTGAAATAACGCCACTGATAACGCTCCCTGGCATTCGCCTGCGCAATAGCGGGTTCCAGGACCTGCTTTTTCTGCTTCCTTCTAACCATGCTCCAGCCCCACCCGACAATGGTCAGGATGACGATAACTTTATAAAGGATAATGTTGTCCATGCCGCCGCCATTTCATGATGGGATAAATCTCCCCGCCAGTGTAGCGCACTTCCCGCCTCGTTACCTGCATTCCTTATTTACGTTTAAATGCGTTTACGATGGAACACTCTTGCTTTGTCAGCGTTGCTGACGCAAGCCTCACCCTGGAATAATCTTATATATGTCAGAAAGGTGAATTGGGGCTTTTCTATTTATTAAATATGTAGTAACGAGGCGCGGGTAATATTAGCAGTCTTATTATTCAAAAAGTTAAAATTTGCAAAAACAGGCGCAACCGCTAAAATAATTATGAGCTAACTCACTTAACAGGGAGATATTATGGGTTTTTGGCGAATTGTGTTGACGATTATTCTACCCCCGCTTGGCGTACTGCTGGGTAAAGGCTTTGGTTGGGCGTTTATCCTCAATATTATTTTAACGATCCTCGGCTATATTCCAGGCCTTATCCACGCTTTTTGGGTTCAGACCAAAAACAGCTAATCAGAGCCATTATCACCGGCCATCAAACGGAATCAGAGAGTTCGCAGGAGCAATTTTATGCTTAAACACTTAACCGCTATCGCTTTTCTGGCTGCATCCACCCACGCCATGGCGCAAACCGATATGACGCTGGACGGTCTGGCCAAAAAGGAACCGGCAGCCTTTAGCCAGATGGTTAAAGGGCATACCCTGCCCGCCTGGATAAAGTCCGGCGGCACGGGCTCGCCTGCCCGGACGGTGAAGCTTGGCGCCGAGGTCTATCAGGTATTCAGCGTCTGCAAGCCCCACGACTGCGCAGCGGAGCGCTTCGCCGTGCTGTGGTCGGAAAAATCCGGAGAGATGTCCGGGCTTTATTCCGCCGTTGACGAAAAAACCGCCCAGGAGACACTGACTTGGCTGAATGTTGGAGATGAACGCTCTATCGATGGCAAGACGGTGCTCTTTGCCGCCCTGAGCGGCAGCCTGGAGAACCATCCGGATGCGTTTAACTACCCGTAGTAAAACGCTGAGGCAATAATTTCGCGCCTTCTGCCGTACAACCCCAGGGTCTGGACGGCAGAATCTCTCCCCCGACGTTCAGCGCAGCCTACAGCGAGATGCCGGCGAACGACATAAACCCCAGCGACATTAAGCCGGCGGTAATAAATACGCTGCCTAAACCGCGTAAGCCTTTCGGCATATTGGCATATTTCAGCTTTTCACGAATGCCGGCCAGCGCCACAATCGCCAGCGCCCAGCCAATACCGCACCCGGTGCCATAAGTCAGTGATTCAAGGAAGCTGTATTCACGCTGCACCATAAAAATCGTCGCGCCGAAAATGGCGCAGTGGATAGTTAACAGCGGCAGGAACGGCCCCAGAGCATGGTTTAACGCGTGGAAATATTTGTCGATCACCATTTCGAGGATCTGCACCAGCGCCGCAAGAACGCCGATAAACGTGATGAAATCGAGGAAGCTCAGGTCAACCCCTTCGATCAGGGCGTTCTCTTTCAGCAGATAATGGTAAATCAGGTTGTTAATCGGCGTCGCAATGGCCAGCAGCGCCGTCACGGTTACCCCGAGGCGAAATGCGACATCGATTTTTTTGGAGATAGCGAGAAAAGTACACATCCCGAGGAAAAAATTGAGCGCCATATTTTCAACGAAAACCGCGCGGATAAAAATATTGAGATGAGATTCAAACAAGACAACCTCCATGTTGTTGAGTTGTTTCTCAATAATGTCAAATTTTCAGCTTGAACGGGTCATTATTACTCGGTTTTGCCGAGTCGATCACCTTTTAATTTCCTGTGTTTTGCGTAGGCAAGAGCGTCGCCTTTAGGGACTTCCTGACTCGCTAAACGAGCGAGGAAGCATCTGAATAAACGCATCGACCGGCACCGGTTTAGAAAAGTAATAGCCCTGATAGAGGGTAATCCCCATATTTTTGAGCATCGTGAGCTGCTCCTTATCCTCGATGCCCTCAGCAATAATCTGGCAATGAAACTTCCTGGCCAGATTAACCATATTCTTCACCACCAGCGCGGAAGCCGTGTTGGTCACAATGTTGAGGGTAAAGACCTTATCGATTTTGATAATCTCAGGATTAAATTGCTGGATGTAGCTGTAGTTCGCGTAGCCGGTACCAAAATCATCCAGCGAAAACTGGACGCCGATACGCCTGAGTTTGTCCGTCACCGCTGATGTTTGCCGGGTATTCTCGATCGACTCGCGCTCGGTTATCTCCAGAACAAGGCGGACTTGCGCCTCTTTCATCTGCTGGATAAACGTCTGGCACAGGGTCACTATTTCGTCGTCCTGAAAGTTTACCGAACTGGTGTTAAAGCAAATAAACAACCCTCCAGGGATAACGGATTGATGGCGCCGAAGCTGACGGATCACCTCGGCAAAGCAAATCGCCGTCACGTCTTTAATCAAGCCGGTCTGCTCTGCCACGGAAATAAATTTATCCGGCGCAATAAATCCCTGCTTCGGATGTTCCCAGCGCACCAGCACCTCACCGCCGATAACCGCTCCGCTGTCATTGTTGATAATCGGCTGAATATAGGGCTTGAGCTGCTTCAGTTCGATAGCCTTTCTGAGCTGATACTCAATCGTATTCCGGTAGCGGAGGTAGTTTCTGAATAAAAAGGTGAGCAGCAAGGAGGCCAGAATAATGGCGATAAGCGTGTGTTGCTCATAGCGGATAAACGCCCCGACGCCAGAGGCGTAGCCGCGGTCGGCAATAACCGAATAGGTAAACAGCTCAGAGGCCAGGCGCACGGGAACCTTGATATCCGGCGTCGCCGTCACTTCCCCTTTGCGGGTCATTATCCGATCGCCAACCTGAAGATAGAGATGCGCATCGCCATCAAGAACGGTCAAAATGTTGTATAAATAATAGCCGTCAACGCCAACCAGAATCGTATTTCCCCGCTCATCCTGTTCGCTGTAAACCATCAAGGGATGAAACGGCGTGATTTCGCTGCCGCTCAGCAGGCGCAGAGCGCCATGCGTATACTGGCGACGATCGAACTGAAATTTACGCCCGCCAAAAACCGAGGTGCAGTATATTTCGTTATCCCTACCTAAATTCACCGTGCGCACATCGGGAATGGTGGCCACCAGCGTACGCAGCTCCGTCAGGACATTCTCGCTACAGCTTTTACCATAAAAAGGCTCAGCCCGATCGGCTGCCTGCTCCGCATGGGAGACGGTCACATCAAGGCTGGCTATCGCCTGCTGCAGGCGCGAATGGATATCTTGATCCACCTTTTTTTGCATTTGCCAGTAGCAAAGCCCGGTGCCCAGGCTCAGTAGCGCAATCAGAAACAGGAGTATCCACAGACGATGGCGTGATGATGAGTAGTTCATTGTGCTAATCCAGTTTGACTCGCCGGAAAAGGCCAAAGGTCAATTGTTTGGCCAAATTTTAATAAGTCCTGTTTATACTCGCCCTGAACCGATCAAGTTTTAATGCATATCAATGATATATCATGGCAAACCATTGCGCGGCGCAGGAGGCGTTTTCTGCGTCTGAGGTTTGCGTGCTTATGCCGCCGCATCTGTAGCTAAATGATTGACTTAAAGCCGAATAATACGAAAATGACTCTTTTGTGCGATGACCAGAAAAGCTGGCAAATATGATGACGATCCGCTCTCGTAAGTTTATTCTGAACAAGGTGAAAATATCCGCGGTAGCTATAGCTGCCGCGCTGCTGTTAGCCCACTGCGGTAGCAAACCGCCCGTTTCTCTTGTCACGCCCATGCCGCCCGCGACCCGCCAGCCGACCTTGCCCAAAAGCCAGGAGCCGGTGCGCGGCGTCTGGCTGACGACCGTGTCGCGCCTCGACTGGCCGCCGCTGGAATCCGTCAATGGCGGCATTAGCGCCGAACGCCGCATCGCCCTGCAGCAGCAGGCGCTGGTTGCCAAGCTGGATAATTTAAAAAGCCTCGGCATTAACACCGTCTTCTTCCAGGTGAAACCGGATGGCACCGCGCTCTGGCCATCGAAGATTCTGCCGTGGTCCGATATGCTGACCGGCAAAATCGGTGAGGATCCGGGCTACGATCCGCTCAAGTTTATGCTGGATGAAGCTCACAAGCGCGGCATGCGCGTTCATGCCTGGTTTAACCCCTATCGCGTCTCGGTCAATACGCGGCCGAAAACCGTCACCGAACTGAACAGCACGCTGTCGCAGGTTCCCGCCAGCGTATACGTCCTGCACCCTGAGTGGATTCGCACCTCCGGCGATCGCTTCGTGCTCGATCCGGGCATTCCGGAAGTCCGCGACTGGATCACCAGCATCGTGGCCGAGGTTGTGGAGCATTACCCGGTTGACGGCGTCCAGTTCGACGATTACTTCTACACCGAATCACCGGGATCGGCCCTTAACGACAACCGGACGTTCCAGCAGTACGGCCAGGGCTTTGCCGCGAAAGCGGACTGGCGGCGGCACAACACGCAGCTGCTGATTGAGCAGGTTTCCCGCACCATCAAGCAGCTGAATCCCGATGTTGAATTTGGCGTCAGTCCGGCAGGCGTCTGGCGCAACCGCTCCCACGATCCGGCGGGTTCGGATACCCGCGGCGCAGCGGCCTACGATGAGTCGTATGCGGATACCCGCCTCTGGGTCCAGCAGGGATGGCTGGACTACATCGCGCCGCAGATTTACTGGCCTTTCGCCCGCGACGCGGCCCGCTACGATGTGCTGGCAAAGTGGTGGGCTGACGTGGTGAAACCCACCCATACCCGCCTCTATATCGGCGTGGCGCTGTACAAAGTTGGCGAGCCATCGAAGAACGAACCTGACTGGATGATTAGCGGCGGCGTGCCGGAGCTGAAAAAGCAGCTTGATCTGAATGAATCCATGCCGCAAATTCAGGGCACGATTTTATTCAGAGAGAATTACCTCAATCAGCCGCAAACCCAGCAGGCCGTTAACTACCTGAAAAGCCGCTGGGGAAGCTGATGCACTCACCTGACAGGCCAGGAGCCTGGTATCAACCCCACCGGAGGATGTATGTTGAAAAAATCGATCGTCGCCTTTTCCTTGTTCTGCGCTCTGACGCCCGCCGTTTTTGCGGGCAACAGTGAAAATGAACAGCTGAATAAAAAGAATGTTATTGATTTTTATAATAAAGCGTTAAATGACAAAGACTTTGCCGCCGCCAGACCCTATCTGGGAGACCACTACGTACAGCATAACCCGATGGCGAAAGACGGCGTTGCAGGCTTTGAGCAATTTATCGCCTTCCTGAAGAACAAATATCCCGACTCGCACAGCGAAATTAAGCAGGCGTTTGTCGACGGCGATCATGTGATCCTGCACGTTGAGGTCACCGGTCGCGAGCCGGGCGTGACGCGGGCGATTATCGATATCTTCCGCGTCGACGAGCAGCATAAAATCGTTGAACACTGGGACGTGACCCAGAACGTTCCGCAAAAAACCGCCAGCGGCAACGGCATGTTTTAAATCCTGAGCAGGCGTTTCCTGCTCATCCCCCTCGCTTTCCCCGTTTACTCTTTGTACAGATGAACGCTTGTTTAAACAGTTTATTTACTTTACTGTAAAGTAAATAAACTGACGGAGTGAATCTGATGATTAACAAAGAAAGGCGCAAACGGTAAGGACTCAATTGATGGGAAATCAACGCGGGCGGCCAATGAAAGCCCGCCCACGCATTTTACAAACCGCCCGTGAGCTGTTTCTCAGCCACGGGCTTGATGTGTCGCTGGATACCATTGCCGCCGAAGCGGGTACCACGCGCCCGACCCTGTACAGCCATTTTCCCGGCGGCAAAGACGCGCTGCTGCTGGAGACGTTCGCGTTTTTCAATGACACCATGCAGCCGCCCCTGCGCCAGCTTTTGCAGGATCGTCAGCAGGATCTTCCCGCGCTGCTGCGCGGGTTTGCAAAAGTGGTGCAACAGCACTTTTATGCGCCGGAGAATATTCACTTTCAGCGCCTGCTGATCCAGGTGCTGGTGCAAAAGCCCGAGCTTTACGTCACGCTCGAACAGCGCCCCTCAGGCCGCGTATTGCAGGCGCTGAGCGATATCCTGGCGCAGAAACAAGACGAAGGTCTGCTGACCCTCAGCGACCCGGAGCTAGAGGCGACGGCGTTTCTCGGCGCGATTATGGGCTATCTGCTGCCGGGGGCCTTAATTGCGCAAAAAGCGGTGGCGCCAGAGAGGCTGGAGCAGCTCGCCGAATGCGCGATTAGCGCCTTCCTCATGGCCTGGGGCTACAGGCAATAATTCAATCAGCGGCTTAAACGCACCTCTCCGGCCCCTGCTGCAGGAGCCGGAGAACGCCTAACTGGCCAGCAGTTCATCGTACAGCGCGCGCAGGCGGGTACGAAGGTAGAGTACCGCTTTATGCTTACGTGAGAGCAGCGCCTGTTCGCTGACGCCGGACTCCTCTGCCAGCTCCCGGTAGCTGTAGCCATGCAGTTCGGTTTTCTCAAAGGCTTCACGCTGGGCGGGCGGCAGCTCCGAGAGCGCCTGACTTAATTCCTCCCAGAGCAGCGCTTTCAGATACTCATCCTCCGGGGTTTGCGCAACGCCAAACAGCGTTTCGGCCAGCTCATCCTCGGGAAAATCGCCCTCTTCCTCGTCGCTGAAACCGCCCGCCAGCGGCAGCTCGCGCTTTTTTCTCGCCCTGTCGGTCATCTCGTTACGCGCCGCCCGGAACAACCAGGCGGCGATATTCTCCACCGGCTGCTCGACGCGAATGAGCTGATACGTCACTTCCTGCAGGATATCGTCCGCCTCATCGCGTAGCGGGGTCCGTCCGCGAATAAAAGCCTTCAGCCGCGACCGGCAGGCATCGAGGGCGGAAACAAGCCGTGATGGCGCCACGATCCTGTTTTTCATTGTGCTCACTCGGGATCCGCGCTTTTAGCCGAACTCTCCTGCTGCGGAGCATGCTCGCTGCGGCGGTCGCGCCAGCCGCAGCGGCCGCGATGCCCGCGGTGGCCAAAGCGCTGCACAAACTCATCGCGCTGCTCCGGGCTCATGTTCATCCAGCGTTCATGCATCCGACGCCGCGCGTTACCGATGCCGAACATTCCCGGGCGAAAGCCGAGGCCGCCGAACAGGATCCGCGACAGCGCCAGCACACCTAACGCCTGCCAGAAGCCAATGCTCTTCACCCCAAGGATGGCCGGCAGCAGCGCATTCCACAGCGACATCACCAGCAGCCCAAGTATGGCGATTAGCGCCACGCCGATAAGAAGCGGCTTCGCCATTCTGTGGCGGCCAAAGCGGTGATGGTGGTGCTGACCGTGCATATCGATATCTCTCATCGTCTGTTTACCTCATTACGCTATTGAATAATTACCCTGTGCGGAGGTAGACGAATGAGCGGACAAAATATTGCTGAGAATAGTAAAAAAATTGACACACTTTATTTGTATGACAAATATTTTTTATGTGATCTCTATCACCTACATGCAGGCGCGACGGCGCTAACGTTACCCGGTGATTCATTGAAAAAGAGGAACTTATGAACGCGGTAAAATCACTAAAAGCCGACTGGGCAATTATTACGCTGATGATTGTTGTCGCCGTCGTTATGTATGGCTATCTGATCCCCAAATACTGGTAATCGACGCCATACCTGTACTGAACCGCCCCTTGCTCAGGGCGGCTCATCATCCCTTCGCCGCTACCGCTTATCGTTGAGCGTCTTAATCAAAAACGGCACCGAGTCGCGTAAAGACGGGTTAACCGTACCGCTATGATCCAGCCCCTCATAAATATGCACGTCCGCACGGGTTCCCGCGCTTTTCACCGCGTCCGCAAAGCGTTTTTGCATTGCCGTCGGCACGTTAATATCCGCGCTACCAATACCGATAAACACCGGGTGATCGATTTTCAGCGTCGGGTAGAGCATGGCGCCCACGCTGGCGTTTAACAGCGAATCCACCCCCGGCTTCAGGGCGTTAGCCGCATTCAGACCGGCCTTCATCACTTCATCGTTGAGCGGCGTAATGCATAAATTGCTCGCCTCTTTCAGCAGCGGCAACGCTTTATCCTGGAAATAATCAGCCGGATTGAGCTGCGGGTTGCTATCGGCAGCCGAGAGGTAAATATAGAAAATATAGGGTATTTTCGGGTCGCCGCCGCTCGGCGCTTTGCCGCCTGCCGGCGGAAGAATGTCGGCTGCGGTGGTCCCCTTCTCAAAATACGGCGTTCCGGTCAGCACCGTTGCGCGAACATTCAGCTCCGGCGCGTAGTGGGGTTGATATCCGGCGCTGGCGAACGCGGCGTGCGCGCCCTGCGACTGTCCGACCAGAATGAGTTCATTTTTCAGCGGGAACTGTTTCAGGGCGGCGCGAACGCTATCAAGCACGCTCCACGCTTCGCCGCGGGCATTAAGATAGTGGTGCAGGCCAGACGAACCCAGACCGGCATAATCCGGCGCGACCACCGCGTAGCCCAGCGACAGCCAGGTGTTCAGGTACTGCTTATCGCGATCGCTGCGCGGGTTTAACGACGGCGCGCAGTGATTAGCCACGCCCACGGTACCGTGGGCCCAGACCACGACCGGCCATCCCCCTTCCGGTGTGGCGCCAAACGGAATAAAGACCGCGGCGGTATCTTCGCGGGCGGTTTTGCCGTCCACGCCGCTGCGGGAGGGATAGCGCAGGAGATACTGCTTTGCCGCTTCGCTTAAGCCATTTCCGGCGCTGAGCGGAGAGACCGCGTCGCTATTATCGGCGGCGGCGCTGGCCGGGACCGCGCTCATGGAGAGCAGTAGCAGCGCAGAGGTGGCGGCGAGGAATTTTTTTGAGAGGGAATACGTCATAACATCCTGTTCCTGAGTGGGGATGCACTTAGTGTAGACCCTGGCGGTTGAATATCAGGTCAATGAAGCCAGCGCGGCGAAATGATTTTCCTGAAGTCTGACCCGCCTCGCTGTTTGCCTGTCACAATAATGATAGCTTTTTATCATTACCCTCAAAGGAAGAGAATCATGTCAGCAAAAAAAGTCACCATGGCGGATATCGCCAAAGAGGCCAGAGTCGGTATCGCGACGGTGGACAGGGTCCTCAATAAACGCACGCCCGTGAAAGAGAGCACCGAACGTAAAGTGCTGGAATCCGCGCGGCGCTTAGGCTTCGCGCTGGAGCAATCCCGCTATCGGCTGGCGGCGGATCGGCCGGCGGTAGCCCTCAGAATGGGCTTCATTCTGCTACAGCAGTCACACTCGTTTTACCATCAGCTGGCGCAGGCGCTGGAGCAGGCGGCGTTACCGTGGCATAGCCCGGCGCAGGCCCCCGCTTTTCTGCATTACGATATTAACGCCATCGACGATATGGCCGCCGCGATCGCCCGTCTGAGCGATACGGTCGACGTTATCGGTATTGTCGCGCTGGATAATCCGCTTATCCGCCATGCGGTCGTGCAGGCCATCGAGAAAGGCGTCCGCGTCTTCACCCTGCTCTCCGATATGAGTATCCCGCAGCGTACCGGCTATATCGGGCTGGATAACCAGAAAGCGGGCCGCACCGCCGGTTGGGCGGTGGACAGGCTGTGCCACGACGACGGCGAAATTGGCATTATCGTCGGCGATAACCGGTTTATTTGTCAGGAAAGCTGCGAGATAAGTTTCCGCTCCTACCTGCGTGAACAGGGCAAAGGCGATCGGGTGCTTGAACCGGTGCGCAGCCACGAACGCGCCGATGTCGCGCGCCAGGTCACGGAAGAGATGCTGCAACAGTACCCCGATCTGAAGGCCATTTACGCGCCCTGCGGCGGCGTGGAAGGGATTGTCGCCGCCCTGCGCGCGCGCCAGCGCCAGCATCAGGTCACCCTGATTTGTCATGGCCCGGTGGATAGCGGCGAGCTGGCGCTAATTGACGGCACTATCGATCTCATGCTTACCCATCGGCTTGATGAATTTGCCGCCGCCACCATCAACGCGTTTGTCCACGCCGCCAGCCAGCCGCAGGCGGCGTTTATCAACGCTCTGCAGCCGTTTGACCTCCTCACTAAAGAAAACCTCTGATTGCCGCAGGCGCGGGTAAAGTCGCCGCGCCCCGCTTCAGTGCTGCATTTGATAAAAAACTATCATTTACGCTATCAAAATAAACCTTGAATCCCATCAAAGAATTTAAATTTCATCATTGTTGGATATGAAATTTTCATTCAATACTGGTCATGTTTTCTCCTCATCTGAAAAGGAAGCCATCATGACCATACATATTGCCAACGCGCCGTGCAGCTGGGGCGTCGATGATCCCAAAAATCCTTATCTGCCGCCGTGGTCCAAGGTACTGGAAGAAGCGGCGACCGCCGGTTATAAAAGCATTGAACTGGGCCCGTGGAGCTATCTGCCGACCCGGGCCGATGAACTCAGCGCAGCGCTGAATAAACAGGGGCTGTCGCTGGTTGCCGGAACGATCTTCGACGATCTGGTCAGCGAAGAGAACTTCGCGAATATTGTCGAACTGACGCATAACCTCTGCCGCAACCTGTCGCAGGTGCCGTCGGCGGAAAAGACGCCGGGCAACCCCTTCCAGCCGCCTTATCTGGTCATTATTGATTTCGGCAATCCGCAGCGGGCGAAATATGCCGGGCGCGGCGAGCTGGCTCCCCGCCTGTCACCCGCCGACTGGCAGCGGATGGTCGACCACATTGTGACCATCAGCCGACTGGCGTGGCAGGAGTACGGCGTTCGCCCGGTTATCCATCCTCACGCCGGCGGCTGCATTGAGTTTGCCGATGAAATCGATCTGCTGGCGGCGCAAATCCCCCATGACGTAGCCGGTTTATGTCTCGACACCGGCCATCTCTTCTATTCGGGCATGGACCCCATCAGCTGGCTGGATCGCCATTTTGACCGCCTTGACTACCTGCACTTTAAAGATGTCGACCCGCAGGTATTCAGGAGCGTGATTTCCCGCGGCATCGACTTCTTCTCCGCCTGCGCGGAGGGGGTGATGTGCCCGCTCGGCAGCGGCGCCATTGATTATCCGGCGGTGCGCGCCTTTCTCGACAAGCGGGGCTATCAGGGCTGGATCACCATTGAGCAAGAGCGCGATCCGCGCAACGTCGAGGGCAGCCTGCAGGCGGTCACGGAAAGCCTGCGCTACCTGCGCTCGGTTGGTTTTTAATCGGGAGAAAACACATGATTAACGGTATTAAACCTGTTGGCCGCTCCTTGCGCTGGGGCATGGTGGGCGGCGGCGGAAGCAGCCAGATTGGCTATATTCACCGCTCTGCGGCGCTGCGTGACGGATCGTTTACCCTGCTGGCCGGAGCCTTTGATATTGACCCCCAGCGCGGGCGCGAGTTTGGCCAGCAGCTGGGCGTGGAGGCCGGGCGCTGTTACCCCGACTACCAAACGTTGTTTCGCGAAGAGGCGGCGCGGGAAGACGGCATTGAAGCGATCTCCATCGCCACGCCAAACAACACCCACTACGCTATTTGCCGCGCGGCGCTGGAGGCCGGACTGCATGTGGTCTGCGAAAAACCGCTCTGTTTTACCGGCGAAGAGGCCGATGCGCTGGTGGCCCTGAGCGAAAAACAGCGCAAAATCATCGGCGTCACCTACGGCTACGCCGGGCATCAGCTGATTCTGCAGGCGCGGCAGATGATTGAACAGGGGCTGCTGGGCGAGATCCGCATCATCAATATGCAGTTCGCCCACGGTTTCCATAACCAGCCGGTAGAGCAGGATAACCCCAGCACCCGCTGGCGGGTGGACCCGAAATTTGTCGGCCCCAGCTACGTGCTGGGCGATCTGGCCACCCACCCGCTGTTCCTGGCGGAGACCATGGCGCCGAAGCTCAATATCACTCGCCTGATGTGCTCCCGCCAGAGCTTTGTCAAAAGCCGCGCGCCGCTGGAGGATAACGCGCATGTGCTGATGGAGTACGACAACGGCGCCGTAGGGTCGATGTGGTGCTCGGCGGTCAACAGCGGCTCAATGCACGGACAGAAAGTCCGCATCGTCGGGGAGAAAGCCAGCCTGGAGTGGTGGGATGAACAGCCGAACCAGCTGCGCTACGAAATTCAGGGCGAGCCGGTGCGCATCCTCGAACGCGGAATGTCCTATCTCGATCCGCTGGCCCTGCAGGACGACCGGATCGGCGGCGGCCATCCCGAAGGGCTGTTTGAGGCCTGGTCGAATCTGTATCGCCGCTTTGCCATCGCCATGGATGCAACCGACCGTCGCGACGCGGCTTTGCTGGAAAACTTCTGGTATCCGGATGCCAAAGCCGGGGCGCTCGGCGTGCACTGGGTCGAGAAGTGCGTACGTTCAGCAGACAGCGGCGCCAGCTGGGTAGAATTTCACTGATCCTTTGATAATACGCGCCCGGCAAGGCATCAGCCGCCGCCGGGCTGCCACGATGCAAAAAGCCCTTACTCGCGACTCTCACACGTGACAACGTCACCTTTCATCATAAAATTCACAGCATTGTAATCAAAAAGGGAATGTCGTATAACAGGGGCCAAACCGAGGGGTGTCCCGTGAGGGCTGAGATGGCGTAAGCCGAACCCTTTGAACCTGATCTGGGTCATGCCAGCGAAGGGACGGGTCGGCATTTCCGCCAGTTTTGCGCCATTGCCTGTTCACACTTCTTTCAGCACGCCCGGATCTCCCTTTTTTCAGGAGGTCCTGTGATTCTTCCCGCGTTTACCCAGGGTATTTATGGTCGTCTGCGTCAGCAGGCCGGCGCCGACTGGCAGCACTACGTCGCCCACCCCTTCCTCCGCCAGCTCGCCAACGGTACCCTCCCCGAGCCCGCTTTTCGCCGCTATCTGACGCAGGACTATCTGTTTCTGATCCACTTCGCCCGCAGCTACGCCCTGCTGGTCAGCAAGCTGCGCACCCTGGCGGAAATGCGCGCTGCCGCCGCGTCGATGAACGCCATTCTCGACGAACTGCCGCTCCACGTTGGCTACTGCCGGGAATGGGGGCTGGATGAAGCGACGATGGCCGCCGAAACGGAAGCCGCGGAAACCGTCAACTACACCCGCTACGTACTGGACATCGGCCACTCCGGCGACGCCCTGGATCTGCTGGCGGCGCTGATGCCCTGCGTGGCCGGCTACGCGGAAATCGGCCTCAGCCTGCTGCACGATCCGGCGACCCGACTGACCGCCAATCCTTATGCCTCCTGGATCCGCAACTACGGCGATGAGGGCTACCTGAATAGCGTCAATAACGCCATCGGCCTGCTGGAAACCCTCTGGCGGCAGCGCGGCGGCGAGGCGCGTTTCGCTGAACTCAGCGCTATTTTCACCACCGCCACGCGTCTGGAGGCTAACTTCTGGCAGATGGGCCTTAACGCCGTCGCGGAGCGCCCGGCGTGACGGCTCCCGGAATTGAGGTGCGCGGCCTGGGCCTGCGCTTTGGCTCGCGGCAGATCTTCGACAATCTGACGTTCACTATCCCCGGCGGCCAGTGGGTATCGCTGCTCGGGGCCAGCGGCGCCGGAAAGACCAGCCTGCTGCGTATTATCGCCGGGCTGGCAAAAGCCACCGCCGGTGAGGTTCGCGCCAGCGACGGGCAGCCAATAGACAAGCGGCTGGCGTGGATGGGGCAAAAAGATCTGCTTTATCCGTGGTTAAGCGTGCGCGACAACGTCTCGCTTGGCGCGCGTCTGCGCGGGGAGCGCGTAGACCATCGGCGGGTTGCTGCGCTGTTACAGCAGGTTGGCCTTGAACACTGCGCCGGCGACCGCCCGGCCGCCCTCTCAGGCGGCATGCGCCAGCGTGCGGCGCTGGCGCGTACGCTCTACGAAGACCGGCCCATCGTGCTGATGGACGAGCCCTTTTCCGCGCTCGACACGATTACCCGCACGCGCATTCAGACCCTGGCCGCCGGGCTGCTGGTAAACCGCACCGTCGTGCTGATCACCCACGACCCGATGGAAGCCTGCCGCCTGAGCCACCGTCTGCTGGTCCTTTCCCCCGCTCCCGGCGGGATTGACGACGGGCATCACCTCTCCGGCATGCCGCCGCGCGCGCCGGACGACCCGGCGCTGTTGGCCAGCCAGGCGGAGCTGCTGCAACAGCTCATAAGGGCTAACGGATGAGCGCAAAACTGTTTCGCGCCGCCGTGGTGTTCTGCGGCCTGCTGCTGCTCTGGTGGCTGGCGACCCGCAGCGGCATTCCCGCTTTCCTGCTGCCTTCCCCCTCGGCGGTGGCAAGCGCTCTGTGGGTCAACCGCGCGTACCTCGGCGAACACACGCTGATCACATTAAGCGAGATCCTCAGCGGCCTCGCGCTCGGCGTTCTGCTCGGCGTGATCCTGGCGCTGTGCATGATTGTCTCGCCTCGCCTTCAGCGCTGGCTGATGCCGCTGGTGCTGACCAGTCAGGCGATCCCGGTTTTCGCCCTTGCCCCGCTGCTGGTGCTGTGGTTCGGTTTCGGCATGAGCGCCAAGGTCATGATGGCGGTGCTGGTGATTTTCTTTCCCGTCACCTCGGCGTTTTTTGACGGTCTGCGCCGGGTTAACCACGACTATCTCGATCTGGCGCGCACGATGGGGGCCTCTTTTGGCGCGCAGCTGCGCCACGTTCGCCTGATGGCTGCCCTTCCGGCACTCGGTTCCGGCCTGCGGATGGCGGCCGCCGTCGCCCCCATCGGGGCGATCATCGGCGAATGGGTCGGTTCAGCCGAAGGATTGGGCTACGTGATGCTTAACGCCAACGCCCGTCTGCAAACCGATATCTGCTTTGCGGCCCTGTTTATTCTGGTGCTACTGACCGTCCTGCTCTGGCTGGCGGTGGATGCTTTCTTACACCGGCTGATTAACTGGACGCCGGAATAACGCTCTTAAATAAAAGGACTAACCATGCGTAAACGTATTTATGCCGGTATGACGCTTGCCGCGCTGTTCAGCGGTCAGGCGCTGGCCAACGAGAAACTCACCCTGGTGCTGGACTGGTATATCAATCCCGACCACGCGCCGATCCTGGTGGCCGAACAGATTGGCGCCTTTAAAGACGCGGGGCTGGACGTCGACATTGTGCCGCCGTCCGACCCGGCGCTGCCGCCGCGGCTGGTTGCCGCCCGCCAGGCGGACCTGGCGATTACCTACCAGCCGCAGGTGCATTTTTTTGCTGATGAAGGGCTGCCGCTGGTCCGCGTCGGCACGCTGATTAATTCGCCGCTGAATACGGTGATCGCGCTGGATAAAAGCATAAAATCTCCCGCCGATCTGCAGGGCAAAAAAGTAGGATATTCGGTGAGCGGCATCGAACAGGCGACGCTGGCCACCATGGCGCAGCATGCGAAAATCGATCCCAAAAGCATCAAGCTCATCAATGTTAACTTCCAGCTGACCAGCGCCCTGCTGGCCGGACAGGTCGACGCGGTCATTGGCGGCTATCGTAATATCGAAGCGCTGGAGCTGAAGCTGCAGGGAAAAGATCCGCAGGTGATGAACGTTGAGGATTACGGCGTACCGGCCTACGACGAACTGGTGATTGTCGCCAACCGGGATGAAGTCCACGCGGCGAAAATCAGGGCCTTCCTCAAGGCGCTGCAAAAAGGCGTCGCTTACCTGCGCGCTCACCCGCAGGAGACCTGGCAGGCGTTTGCCGCCGCGCATCCCGAGCTCAATACCGAACTGAACAAGCAGGCATGGCTGAAAACCCTTCCTCTGTTTGCCAGCGATCCGGCGGCGCTGGATAAACCACGGTATGAAGCTTATGAACAGTTTTTATATAACAATAAGTTGGTGAAAAAAGTCACACCTTTAACAAATTATGCGGTTGAGCTGCATTGAGTCATGCCATTGCTGGCGGAAACTTTTCGCCAGCAATGCCCGCGCGGCAGTATTAAAAAACGAGAAACTTCCTCACTAATAATTACAATTTTAAAGGTCTTTTATCCTTTAAAACACCTGATTTAAATCAAATGGTTACGTTGGTTTTTGCCAGTGTAAAAATAACGTAAATATACCTTAATCAATAAAACGTTGAATGCGTATCTAAAAAGCCATATATTGTGCCCGCTTTAATGCATGGCGATTCAATTTCTTACACCAATTTATTCAACCAGCGCTCAACCGTAACGCTGGTTGTGGGAGTGATATGATGACGGATAAAGTCCGTATTGATACTTTAGGCGCAGATTTATTAGATGCAAACAACGATACCTTTTTGGCCCGTCAGGCTGAATTCGAATCGAATGTCAGGAGCTACCCGCGCAAGCTGCCCCTTGCGATTACCAAAGCGGAAGGCGTCTGGCTGACCGATGCGGATAATAAACAGTATCTGGACTGCCTTGCCGGCGCAGGTACTCTGGCACTCGGCCACAACCACCCTGATGTGCTGCAGAGCATCCAAAGTGTCATTACCAGCGGCTTGCCGTTACATACTCTCGATCTGACCACTCCGTTAAAAGATCGCTTCTCTGAATACCTGCTTTCCCTGCTGCCGGGCGAAGGCAAAGAATACTGCCTGCAGTTCACCGGTCCGTCCGGCGCTGACGCCGTGGAAGCGGCGCTGAAGCTGGCGAAAAAATACACCGGCCGTTCTTCCGTGATCAGCTTCTCCGGCGGCTACCATGGGATGACCCACGGCGCGCTGTCCGTCACCGGCAACCTGTCGCCAAAAGCGGCGGTTAACGGCATGATGCCGGAAGTGCAGTTTATGCCTTACCCGCACCAGTACCGCTGCCCGCTGGGTATCGGCGGTGAAGCCGGCGTGAAAGCGCTGACTTACTACTTCGAAAACCTGATCAATGACGTCGAAAGCGGCGTGCGTAAACCGGCGGCGGTGATCCTGGAAGCCGTTCAGGGTGAAGGCGGCGTGAACCCGGCTCCGGTCGAGTGGCTGCAGCGCATCCGTAAAGTGACTCAGGAACACGGCATTCTGCTGATCATCGATGAAGTTCAGGCTGGCTTTGCGCGTACCGGTAAATTCTTCGCCTTCGAACACGCGGGCATCGAGCCGGACATTATCGTGATGTCGAAAGCCGTTGGCGGCGGTCTGCCGCTGGCCGTTCTCGGTATCAAAAAGCAGTTCGACGCCTGGGAACCGGGTCACCATACCGGCACCTTCCGCGGCAACCAGCTGGCGATGGCCACCGGCCTGACTACCCTGCGCCACCTGAAAGACAATAACATTGCGGATAAAACCGCCGCTCAGGGCGAATGGCTGAAAGGCAAGCTGGCCGAGATGCAGAAACGCTATCCGGTTATCGGCCACGTTCGCGGTCTGGGCCTGATGATCGGCATCGAGATCGTTAAACCGAACGAAGCGCCGGACCACATGGGCTGCTACCCGGCGGATGGCGAACTTTCCGCGCTGCTGCAGAAGAAATGCTTCGAAGCGGGTCTGATCCTCGAGCGCGGCGGCCGCCACGGCTGCGTGCTGCGTCTGCTGCCGTCCCTGCTGATCAGCAATGCTGAGCTGGAAATTTTCTTCGACAAATTTGAACAGGCCCTGCTGGCCGCCGGCGTAAAACCGGTCTGAGTGGAGTAAGTGACCGCAATGTCCAAGTTGAATCCGATTCTTGCTGGTTCCGCGCAAAGTATTGATGCCTACCAGCAAGCGATTGCCCAGACCAGCCAGGCGGTAGCGCAGTGGCTGCAGCAGCCTGAAATGTATCAGGGGAAAAGCGTTGACGAACTGCGTGAGCGCATCACCCTTGATTTCAACGAACAGGGTCTGGGCAACCAGGCGGCGATTGAACGTGCGATCGAGTACTTCCTGAAAGACAGCCTGTCGGTACATCACCCGCAGTGCGTGGCGCATCTGCACTGCCCGAGCCTGGTGATTAGCCAGGCGGCGGAAGTGCTGATTAACGCCACCAACCAGAGCATGGACTCCTGGGACCAAAGCCCGTCAGCCACCATCATCGAGATCAAGCTGATTGAATGGCTGCGCGCTCAGGTCGGCTACGGCGCCGGCGATGCGGGCGTTTTCACCAGCGGCGGCACCCAGAGCAACATGATGGGCCTGATGCTGGCGCGCGATGCCTTCTTTGCCCGCCGGGGTCATTCCATCCAGCAGGATGGTTTGCCGGGCGATATTCGTCAGTACAAAGTGCTGTGTTCAGAAAACGCCCACTTCTCGGTGCAGAAGAACATGGCGCTGATGGGCCTCGGCTACCGTTCCGTGACGCTGGTGAAAACCGACGAATTCGCGCGGATGGACGTGGCGGATCTGAAAGCGAAAATCGCCGAGGCGCAGGCTAACGGCGAACAGATTATGGCCATCGTCGCCACCGCCGGCACCACCGACGCGGGGGCAATCGACCCGCTGCGCGAGATTGCGGCCGTCGCGGCTGAGCACCAGATCTGGCTGCACGTTGACGCGGCCTGGGGCGGCGCGCTGCTGATGTCCGAGAAGTATCGCGATCGTCTGGACGGCATTGACTTAGTGGACTCCATCACCCTGGATTTCCATAAGCAGTTCTTCCAGACCATCAGCTGCGGCGCGTTTCTGTTAAAAGAAGCCCGTCACTATGAGCTGATGCGCTATCAAGCGGCCTATCTGAACTCTGAGTTTGATGAAGAGCACGGCGTACCGAACCTGGTATCCAAATCGCTGCAGACCACCCGCCGCTTCGACGCGCTGAAGCTGTGGATGGGCCTGGAGGCGCTGGGCCAGAAGCAGTACGCGGAAATCATCGATCACGGCGTGACGATGGCGCTGAACGTGGCGGATTACGTCAAAACGCAGCCGACGCTGGAGCTGGTCATGCAGCCGCAGCTGGCGAGCGTGCTGTTCCGTTCCCGTCCGCAGCAGATGGCGGGCAGCGACGATGCCGCGATCGCCCTGCTCAACCAGCGGGTTGGCGATGCGCTGCTGGCTTCCGGTCGCGCTAACGTCGGCGTGACCGAGCACAACGGCGTCACCTGTCTGAAGCTGACGCTGCTGAACCCGATCGTGACGTTAGAGGACGTGAAGGTGCTGCTGAGTCTGGTAGAGCGTACCGCCCAGGAGCTGCTGGCGCAGTAAATTTGTTTTCGCATTAACCTTGAAAGCCGATAACTCACCTTATCGGCTTTTTTATTGGTTTTCGCCCTGAATTTGTGACGTTGTCACGATATTGAGGCTACCGGCCTGAAGATGGCTGTGAACCTGTAGCCCGGACAGGTGCGCAGCACCGCCTCCGGGTATTCTGCCACTCAGCGCTCTTCTCCCGGGGGCGGCGCCGGGCTACCGGCCCGATGATGGCTGTGCGCAGCACTGCCTTCCAGAGGCACTGTATCCGTGCCGGGCGTGACATGGCGGGATGTTGTCGCACCGTGTATCGACTCTCCTTTCCGATACACGGTGCGACAAACTCACGATCGCGACAGGTAACGGGCCGCGGGTTCAGATTGCGCAAAGCCGGGGAGCATGGCCTGACGCGTCGCGTTCAGCGCCTGCCACTGCGTTTCATCATGCAGCGGCGGTATGGTCACCGATTCGCGGCGGTCGAACCCCACCAGGGCGGCATCCACCAGTTTATCCACCTCCATGACGCCGGGAATGGTATCCACGTCTTTGCCGCTGTGCTGCCAAATCTCGGTGCGCGTTGCCGCCGGCAGTACCGCCTGAACGTATACGCCTTTCGCGCTCAGCTCAACGTCGAGCCCCTGCGAGAGAAACAGCACAAAGGCTTTCGTGGCGCCGTAGACGGTCAACCCCATTTCCGGACCCAGCCCAACGACCGACGCAATGTTGACAATCGCCCCCTCTCCGGCCTCGGCCAGACGCGGCGCGATCGCGTTCGCCAGGCGAGCCACAGAGGTCACGTTGAGGGTAATCAGGCGAGTGATATCGTCACTGCTCTGGTGGAGGAAATCACCGGGAATCGAGGTGCCGGCATTGTTGACCAGAATCCTGATACGCGCGTCTTCCCGCAGCCGCTGCTCCACGGCGGCGATGTCGCTATCCTGGGTTAAGTCGGCCTGCAGGATGTCGACCTGAACGCCGGTTTCGTCGCGCAGCCGCTCGGCCAGCGCCGTCAGCCGCTCGTGATTACGCGCGACCAGCACCAGGTCGTGGCCGCGGCGGGCAAAACGTTCGGCATAGACTGCGCCGATTCCGGTCGATGCGCCGGTTACCAGCACCGCTGATTCACTGCTCATAGGTGTACTCCTCAATTTATACATGATGATCGTCATGTATAATGGCACGGGCTGGGTATGCTGTAAATAATGTTATATGATGGTCATCATAAATAATTTCGCAGCAGGACGACGCCATGAGAGTGAGCAGAAAACAGGTTGAAGAGAATAAGCAGACAATCCTGACCGCCGCCGGGCGGTTGTTTCGCGAGCGGGGTTTTGACGCGGTCACGGTCACCGATATTATGAAATCTGCCGGTCTGACCCACGGCGGATTCTACGGCTACTTCAAATCGAAGGATGACCTGATCGCCCAAACCCTCGCGGAACTGAAGATAGAGAACGACGCGGCGAAAAACGACGTCGTCGCGCAAATCGAGCGTTATCTTTCCCCCGAACATCGGGATAATTTTGCCAGCGGCTGCCCGCTGGCGGCGCTGGCGGCGGAAACCATCCGCCAGTCCGAACCCGCGCGTGACGAAATGAGCGCACGGCTGCAGCAGCAGATAGCGCAGCTCAGTGAAGCGATGGATGATCGGGACGCTGAAGCCAGCCGCCGCGCGGCGATTGGCAGCTGGTCGGCCATGGTCGGCGCGTTAATTCTGGCGCGGATGACCGCGGATTCAGCGTTTTCCGACGAAATCCTCGGTGAAACGGCGGCCTGGCTCGCGGAAAAACAGCGCTGAGGTTAAGCCGGGTTCAGGTCTGGCTGCAGGTAGCCTGCGACAAAGCGGGTCAGAATCGCCGAGGCCACCGGGCTCTCCACAACGTCACGACTCAGCCTGTCCGGGTCAACCCCCTCGTTGCGAAGCGCCGCCTGGCGGAACGCGATCAGCGAGCGGGCAATCGCCGGGGTGATCTCCGGATGAAACTGCGTAGAAACGGCATGCGCGCCGTAGCGTACAATCTGGTGAGGATCGTGCTGCGACGAAGCCAGCACCTTCGCCCCTGGCGGTAATCGGGTGACCGTTTGCATATGCGTGAGGTGCGCGCTGAACGGTGCCGGGTGGTCAGCCAGCAGACGATCCGCCAGGCCGTGTGCGGACAGGGAAATGGTTTTACTACCGGCTTCGCGTCCGGCTGGATGGTAGTCCACCTCACCCCCCAGGGCGTGCGCCATCAGCTGATGCCCGTAGCAGACGCCAAACAGCGGCATCTCTATCGCCATCGCCTCGCGGATCCAGGCCGCGGTCATTTCACTCCACGGCAGGCGTTCGGTCACCATATCCCAGGAGCCGGTAATCACCGCGATGGTCGCGTTATCCGGCGCGGGAAGCGGCTCTCCGGCATAGACGCGCGCCACGCTGATTTTATTGCGCCACGGCGCCAGTAAATTGCCAAACCAGAGGGGAAGATCGCCGTGGTCGGAGACGATTTCATCCGGCGGAGTCCCGGTTTGTACAAGAAGAAGCGTATTTCGGCTTAACGACATCAGAGCGCCTTTTTTCACAGCAACACAGAACGCTACTATGAGCAAAAGCGCCGGCGGCGGCAAATAACCAATCCGCTAACGCTTATGCTCAGAGTGAATAACGTTTACTGCGCGTCGGCGCTCTCCACCTGCGGCACCGTCGACGTCGCGCCCTGTTCCGCCGGCGCGTTGGCCGGGTCGAAGATATGGTCGAGGATGGCGCGCGCCGTCGGCCCCGCAACCACGCCATCGCCGCCGCCGTTCTCCAGAATCAGCGCCATCGCCACCTTCGGATGCTGATAGGGGGCAAACAGGGTATAGAAGATATGGTCGCGCAGGCGCACCGGGATCATCTTCGCGTTGTAGGTCTGGTTCTCCTTCAGGCTGAAGACCTGGGACGTCCCGGATTTTGCGGCGATCTGGTACGGCGCGGTATGGAACAGCTTATAGCCGGTGCCGTTTGGCAGGTTCGCCATGCCGTACATGCCGTTGCGCACCACGCCCCAGTAGGGCGAATGCGGATCGCCAACCTGCGGCAGATCCTGCGGCGGCTGATAGCGCTCGACCTTATTACCCTGCTTCATGGAGTAAAGCAGATGCGGATTTTGCACTTTGCCGTTGTTAATCAGGGTCGTCAGCGCCTTGACCATCTGGATCGGCGTGGCAATCCAGTAGCCCTGACCGATACCGACGGAAATGGTATCCCCCTGATACCACGGTTTTTTATGCACCCGCTGTTTCCACTCCCGGCTCGGCAGCACCCCGGCATACTCTTCGTTAAGATCGATGCCGGTAGACTGACCGTAGCCAAACTTGCTTAGCCACTCGTGAATGCGGTCGATACCCATCTCAAACGCCACCTGATAGAAGAAAGTATCCGCCGATTCTTCTATCGCTTTGGTGACGTTAAGCATGCCGTGGCCGCTCTTCAGCCAGTCGCGGTAGCGGCGCTGGGTCCCCGGCAGCGTCCAGGTCGGCGCGCCGAAGAAGGAGGTGGTTGGCGTGATTACGCCCGCCGACAGCGCCGACAGCGCCATGTAGGGCTTCACCGTCGACGCGGGTGGATAGAGGCCCTGGGTGACCCGGTTAATCAGCGGCCGGTCCGGGTTATCGAGCAGCGAACGGTAGGCCTGATAGCCGATGCCCCTGACAAAGGGATTGGGATCGTAGCTGGGGCTCGACACCATGGCCAGCACGCCGCCATCGCGCGGATCGACGGCCACCACCGCCGCGCGCTGCCCCTTCAGCACCGATTCGATATACTGCTGCAGGTGCAGATCCAGCGTCAGGTAGATGTTCTTCCCGGCCACCGGCGGGACCTCTTTTAGCAGACGCACGACCCGCCCGTGGTTATCCACTTCCACTTCCTGATAGCCGGTGGTGCCGTGCAGCGCTTTCTCGTAGTAGCCTTCAATGCCCTGCTTACCGATATTGTGGTCGGCGGCGTAGTTCTCTTCTTCCCCGGCTTTGGCCAGCTTTTGCAGATCGCTGTCGTTGATCTTCGAGACATAGCCAACCACGTGCGCCAGTTCGGCGCCGTAGGGGTAAGCGCGCTGCTGATAGCTCTCCACCGTGACGCCGGGGAAGTGAAACTCATTGACCGCAAAACGCGCTACTTCAACATCGCTCAGGTCCGATTTTAACGTCACCTCTTTGTAGCGGCTGTTGTGGTGCATATCGTCGCGGAAGTCGGCGATATCCTGCGGGGTTAAATCAACGATCGGCGTCAGTTGCTGCAGCAGCGCCGTCATATCGGCGATTTTGCTCGGGATCACCTGCAAACGGTAGAGGGTAATATTTTGTACCAGCGGGATGCCGTTGCGGTCGAAAATCAGCCCCCGGCTCGGCGCGATGGGCAGCATTTTAATGTCGTTCTGGTTTGAACGCGTCTGATAAAAGTCGTGCTGATCCACCTGCAGGCGGTAAAGATTAAGGATCAGGATGGCGAAGCAAATCACCACCAGTAGAAACGCAATGACGGCACGGCGGACAAATAGCATCTTTTCCGCTGAATGGTCGCGAATTTCATCTCTCATTAGGGACATTAGCGGTCATTTACCTGGGTTACAAAGTGCCTGAAAAGGGAAAAGCGGGGAAGAATAGCGTTATCGCAGCGGGAGCCCTACCGAAAGGTTGCTAATGATCTGGCAGAAATGTTTCAGCATGTTAGAAATTTAAGGTGACAGTGTCACAAATCCCCTCCATCAAAAAGCGATGGAGGGGTTGTAGTTTAACGTGCCAGCCAGGCGCGCCAGCCGCCGTAGGCGGTAATCTCCGTGGCTTCGCCTAATCCGTTGGCTTCGCAGATAAAGCCCGCTAACCGACGTCCGTCGGCAAGCTCAACTTTTCCCAGACCCAGCGGCGCGGGGATGGCCGCCAGCAGCGAACCGACCTCCGCGCTGGGTAGCTCCCACACTTCAACCGCGATCGACGCCCCGCCGCTATCGGCGCGAACCATCGCCGGGCGTTTGCCGTCCGCGAGAGCGTATAAACGATAGTGCGGCGCGCTGCGGGTCGCCTGCAGCAGCCGACCGCCCCGCGCCAGCAGCTGGCCGTTAAGCGGCAGGCCAGAGAGATGAGCGCCGCAAACAACCAGCGCCATTCGGTCATGCCCGGCGACGCGTTCAGGCGGCGGGGTCTCCAGCCGCGCTCCGCCCGCCAGCGGCAGCCGCTCAGCGCGCTGAAACGCATCGGCCAGGCCCAGTAAATACTGGTCGGTAAAGGCCCGGCCAAACAGCGTGACGCCCGAAGGCAATCCGTCCGGCATAAATCCGCATGGCACGCTCACCGCGGCATAGTCCAGCAGGTTCATAAAGTTGGTGTAGTACCCGAGATCGGCGTTGCGCGCGATCGGCTCCGCCTCCAGCTCGTCAAGCGTCACCGGGCGCGGATAGGTTGGCGTCAGCACGCAGTCCAGAGTCTCGAGTATCGCGTCGCACCGGGCTTTGTACTGCTGTAGCTGATAGATCGCCGTAAAGGTCGCCGTGGCGTCGGTGCCCGGCGCTTTTGCCAGCACGTCACGAATAACCGGCAGTACCGCCTCCGGCTGCCGCGCCATCAGCGGACCGACCACCGCGTAGCGTTCGGCGACCCACGGCCCGTCATACAGCAGCCGGGCTGCCGCCAGAAACGACGTGAAATCAATCTCAACTGCCACCCCGCCCAGCGCCGTCAGCCGTTGCCGGGCCTGGGAAAACAGGCGTTCGCTTGCGCGGCAGCCGAGGAAATTGAGCTCGCGCGGAACGCCAAAACGAAACCCCGCGGACGGCCTGCCGAACGCCTGACGGCTGTTCCACTGAGGATTACGGCGGCTCCAGGCGTCCTGCGGATCGCACTGTGCGACGAGCGCCAGCAGCTGGCTGGCCTCGTCGGCGGTGGGGCTGAAAAAGGTCACGCAGTCTAACGTACGACAGGCGGGGACCACCCCTGCGGTGGATATCAGCCCTTTACTGGCCTTCAGACCCACCAGGTTATTCAGCCCTGCCGGGACGCGGCCGCTACCGGCGGTATCCGTGCCCAACGAGAAGCTGGCAACGCCCAGCGCCACCGCCAGCGCGGAACCGGCGCTGGAACCGCCGGAGGGATACTCCGCATGATAGCTATTGCGGCAGCGACCGTACGGCGATCGGGTACCGTTCAGACCGGTAGCAAACTGATCGAGATTGGTTTTACCGACCGGCACGGCGCCCAGCGCAATCAGCTGAGCGACAATCGTCGCGCTCTGCTCCGCCCGATACGCAAACGCCGGACAGGCCGCGGTGGTGACAATCTCCGCCAGATCGATATTGTCTTTGATGGCGAACGGCACGCCGTACAGCGGCAGCGCGGCCGGCGAGAGGTCATCCAGCGCCGCCAGAAACGGCTCCTGCTCCTCTTCGCTCAGAATATGGATAAACAACCGGAACTCGGGGTTAAGCGCCTGCGCCCGCTGGCGGATGTCCGCCAGCACGCTGCGCGGCGTGGTTTTACCGGTGCGGTAACGCTCCGCCAGGGTTGCCAGGCGTAAATCAAACGTCTGCTGCATCATGCCTTCTCCTCAATAATCACCGCCACCCGCTGCCCGGCGCGTACCGCGCTGCCCGGCTGCACGTGAACCTGTTGAATAACGCCATCGCAGGGGGCCAGCAGCGGGATCTCCATCTTCATCGACTCCAGCACGACCAACACATCCCCCGCGCGGACCCGGCTGCCTGCCGCCGTTTGTACTTGCCACAGGTTTCCGGAAATCGGGCTTTCCACCCCCTGTTCGCCCTGCCGCAGCGGCGCGTCTCCGCCCTCATCCACGGCGCTCTCCTGGCTGTCAAAATGGGCCTGCCCGCTGGCTATCCAGCGATCGCGTTCGGCGTTAAACGCCTGCTGCTGATGCTCGCGAAACGCGCCGATGCTGTGCGCTTCACGGCGGAGAAACTGCTGGTATTCCGCCAGCCGCAGCGTGCTGTGCTCAATGCGCAGCGGGTAGCGTCCGAGCGGGAAATCGCGGCGAATTTGCAGCAGCTCTTCGGCCGAAACCGGATAGAAACGCAGTTGGTCGAAGAAACGCAGCAGCCAGGGTTTGCCGGCAAAATCCGCTACCTCGCGATAGCGATTCCACATCTGCAGGGTCCGGCCAACGAACTGATAGCCGCCGGGCCCCTCCATGCCGTAGACGCACAGATAGGCCCCGCCGATGCCGACCGAGTTTTCCGCCGTCCAGGTGCGCGCCGGGTTGTACTTGGTGGTAACCAGGCGATGGCGCGGGTCAAGCGGCGTCGCCACCGGCGCGCCGAGATAAACATCGCCCAGCCCCATCACCAGATAGCTGGCGTCAAATACCGTATTCCATACCGCCTGTTCATCGGGCAGATCGTTGATGCGACGGATAAATTCCAGATTACTCGGGCACCAGGGCGCGTCCTGGCGCACGGTGGTCATATATTTATCGATTGCCCTGCGGCAGGCCGGATCGTCCCAGGAGAGCGGCAGATGCACCACGCGCGTCGGCACCTGCAGATCGTCGCTCAGGCAGACCGTGGACCACTCGCCGCGCACCCACGCCAGCAGCGTCTCAAGGGGCAACGTTTCCGGCTGAAAATGGATTTGCAGCGAGCGAATCCCCGGGGTGATATCGATCGCGCCGTCTCTTGATTGCGCTTCCAGGGCCTGCATCAGGGCGTGAATGCGGAAACGCAGAACCAGATCCAGCTCCGGCTCCCCGGCTTCCAGCAGCAGATGCGTATCGCCGGAGAGTCGCGCCACCAGGCGTTTGTCCGCCTCGCCGCAGGTCATCACGACAGGCGACGTCAGCGGCGCGGGCTGCCAGGCTATCGCCTGGTGACTTAGGGTCGCCAGCTCGGCGCGCCGCCCTTCCGCCAGCCGCCGGGCGGTGGGTAAATCCACCGCCACGAAACGCACCTTATCCCCGGCCTTGAGCTGGCCTAACTGCCAGAGGTCGGCTTCAATCACCGTGACCGGGCAGACAAAACCGCCGAGGCTCGGCCCGTCCGGTCCAAGGATCACCGGCATATCGCCGGTAAAATCGACCGCGCCCACCGCGTAAGGGTTATCGTGAATATTCGACGGATGCAGCCCCGCTTCGCCGCCGCTGTCGCGGGCCCACAGCGGCTTGGGGCCAATCAGGCGCACGCCGGTGCGGCTGGAGTTAAAGTGGACCGCCCACTCCGTGGCGAAGAACGTCGCAATATATTCCGGCGCAAAGAATTCCGGCGCGCCGTGGGGGCCGTAAATCACCCGCAGCGTCCGCACCTCAGCCAGCGCTGTGCGTAGCGCGGCGGGCAGTTGATCCCCGCTTCTGGCGGCGGCGTGCGGCGCCAGATGCAGCACGTCGCCTCCGCGCAGCGCCCGTCCGCCGTGGCCGCCAAACTGGCCGAGGGTAAAGGTGCTTTTACTCCCCAGATAGTCCGGTACCTGAATGCCGCCGCTCAGGCAGAGATAGCTTCTGACCCCCGCGCCGCTTATCGCGCCCAGCTTCAGGGTCGCCCCCGCCGGAATAGTCAATACGCAGTCCAGCGGCTGGTCTACGCCATCGAGCGTCACCGCCAATGGCGCGCCGCACACCACCGCCTGAACGTCGGTATTAAATTTCAGGGTCGGCCCGTTGAGGGTGATTTCCAGCGCGGCCGCTCCCTCGGCATTGCCCAGCAGGCGGTTGCCGAGACGCAGGGCGCGATCGTCCATCGGCCCCGACGGCGGTACGCCCACCGCCCAGTACCCCAAACGTCCCGGATAGTCCTGCACGCTGGTCTGGGTTCCGGCGCTCAGCACCTCCACGGTCGCCGCGCGGTAGCGCAGCTGCTCAAGGCAGCGGGTCCAGGGCTCGCCTTCGGTAAAGGGCGCAAAGCCAAGAATTTGTTGCAGGTACACGCGGTTAGTTTCTACGCCGTACAGGCGGGTCTCCGCCAGCGCCTGCGCCAGGCCGGCGATAGCCTCATCGCGGCTGGGGCGCCAGGCGATCGCTTTTGCCAGCATCGGGTCGAAGAACGGCGGGACTTCGCACCCGGCCTCCACCCAGCGGTCAATACGCAGGGCTGCGCCGTCCGCCGGCGGAAAGAAGACGTCCGTTAACAGTCCGGGAGAAGGCTGGAATTGCCGCCCCGGATCTTCGGCGTAAATTCGCGCCTGGATAGCGTGGCCCTGGGGCCGTAACCCGGCGGCCAGCTCAGGTAGCGGAGGCAGTTCCCCCGCCGCCAGCTCAATCATCCAGCGCACCAGGTCAACGCCCCACACCTGCTCCGTGACGCCGTGTTCGACCTGAAGCCGGGTATTTACCTCGAGGAAATAAAACTGCCGCGCCGCGCTGTCGTAGACAAACTCCACCGTCCCGGCGCTGCGGTAGCTCACCGCTTTACCCAACGCGATAGCCGCCGCGCATAGCGCCTGCGCCATCCCGTCAGGCAGATTCGGCGCGGGCGTCTCTTCAATCACTTTCTGGTTACGTCGCTGGACTGAACAGTCGCGCACGCCGAGCGCGATGACCTCTCCCCGCCCGTCGCCGAAGATTTGTACCTCCAGATGGCGGGCGCGTTCGATATATTTTTCGAGAAATACCCCGCCGTCGCTGAAGTTGTTTTGTCCCAGCCGCTGCACCGCGGCAAACGCCTCAATCAGCTCACGGGCGTCGCGACAGACGCGCATGCCAATCCCGCCGCCGCCGGCGGTGCTTTTGAGCATGACCGGATAGCCCACCGCCTCAGCCGCCCGGCAGGCTTCGCCGCTGTCGGCCAGCAGCTCGCTGCCTTCCAGCAGCGGCACGCCCTCGGCTTTGGCTAAGGCCCGAGCGGTATGCTTCAGGCCGAAGGTGCGCAGCTGTTGCGGAGTGGGGCCGACAAACGCCACCCCCGCCGCCTCGCAGGCCTCAGCGAAGGCCGCGTTTTCAGACAGAAAGCCGTAGCCGGGGTGGATCGCTTTGGCGCCGCTCTGCTGCGCGGCGGCAATGATCTTCTCCGTCACCAGATAGGTTTGCGCCGCCGGGCCGTCGCCGAGGCTTAACGCTTCATCCGCGTCGCGGATATGCAGACTACTCAGGTCGGCTTCGGAATAGACGGCGACGCCCTTCACCTGCATCGCGCGCAGGGTGCGCAGAATGCGGCAGGCGATGGCGCCGCGGTTGGCAATCAGTAAGGTATCAAACATAAGCGCAACTCACAGGGTCGCGGGTCGTCCCGCAATAATTCGATGTTCCCCTGAGGTCGTCCCCGGGGTGAACCGGCGCTTAAGGTTTGCGCGTCGGCGTACTGTTCAGGCGGTCTGCGCGGACGGCGAAGAGCCGAAAGGCCAGCAGACGCCAGCGCTGCCAGCGGGTCAGTTCCATACCAGCACCTCGGCGGGCGTGGGGTTCCAGCCGTTGCAGGGATTATTTAACTGCGGACAGTTGGAAATCAGCACCACGGCGTTGCACTCGGCGCGCAGCTCAACGTATTTCCCCGCCGCCGATATCCCGTCCTCAAAGGTCAGACCGCCTTCCGGCGTCACCGGGACGTTCATAAAAAAATTAATGTTGGCGCCGATATCGCGCTTATGCAGGCGGCCATCGTGCAGGCAGGCGCAGAGGAAATTATCCCGACAGCTGTGCATATAGCGTTTATCCTGGGCGTAGCGCACGGTGTTGCTCTCCTGGGCACAGGCGCCGCCGAGGGTATCGTGGCGACCGCAGGTGTCGGCAACGATGGTCAGCAGCGGATTGCCCAGATTGGAATAGAGTACGCTGCCGGTGGTCAGGTAGGCATTGCCCTGGCGGCGCAGCGTGCGCTGCGGATCGTAGCGTTCTCGGGGGTTATCGGCGTTGTAAAACAGGGTATCAATGGCCTGGTTGCCTTCGAGGTCAAGCAGGCGCAGGGTTTGCCCTTTTTGTACCTCAAACAGCCAGGGTTCCCCTGCCGGGATCACATGGCGATAGACGGCATCTTCGGGACGACGGTTACTGGCGATCAGGGTCATCGCAGCCTCCTTACAGGGCAAAAAGTTGGGTGTTGAGGAACGCGCGCTGGTTTTCATCGCGGGTAAAGAGCGCTTCCGCGGCCGCCTGCGCATCGTCAGCCTGGTACCAGCTCAGCTGGATCGGCCGCGGGGCGTACTCAGCGGCAGGGTCCTGAGGATGCGGCAGCGCGGTCAGCACCATGAGGACATCCATCGGCGCAAACAGCTCAACGTAATCTCCGGCGCGGCTGTTGGCGGAAATAAACTGAAAACGGCCATCCTCATCGACCGTGACTTTGCTGAAGAAGTTAACCACCATCAGCAGGTCCTCCAGGCCCAGATCCCATTTACCCATTTCAACCAGCAGGTTATCGACGCCGTTGCGGTAGAAGCCATTGCGCAGCTCCTGGTAGCGTCCTGCGCCATATTTTTCACGCGTCTCGTCGGCGTTGAGTATCCCGCCGAACGGGTCGTGCCAGCCGCAGCTGTCGGCAACAATCCCGGCCAGAACGCGCCCCATATCGGAGTAGAAACAGTGCCCGGCGGTCAGGCGCGCGGTGTGCTGCCCCTTGAGGGTATCCGGCAGATTCAGGCGCTCACTCTTCTCATGGGGATTCAGCATCATCATGCTGACGTTGGCCCCGCCGTCGATATCGGTCAGGCGCAGGATCTGCCCTTTGCGCAAAATCAATGAGGTGTGCGCCCCGCCGGGTAGCCGCTCTTCGCGCAGGCTGGGGGATGAGTGAAAAAGTGCGGTCATCAAACTATCTCCTTAATGCGTAAACGTTATTGTCGCTGCCGGTGGTCATCTGCGACATCCGCGCTTCATTGAGCGGAATATCGTAGGTAACGCGCGCACCCCAGGCGTTGGGCGCCTGCGGATCGATGCGCACTTTGTCGAAAACCAGCAGCCGGGTGCCAAGGTTGAAGCCCTCCGCGAGGTCGTGGGTGACCATAAAAACCGTCATCCGCGTTTCGCTCCACAGCTGGAGCAGCAGCCCGTGCATATCCTTGCGAATACCGGGATCCAGCGCGCCGAAGGGTTCATCAAGCAGCAGTACGCGCGGCTGCATGACGAAAGCCTGGGCGATCGCCAGCCGCTGCTGCATCCCGCCGGAGAGCTGCGCCGGATATTTATTCAGCGCGTGCCCCAGCCCGACTTTCTCCAGCATCCGCTGCGCCCGTTCGCGCGCGTCGCGTTTCCTGCCGGCAAACAGCCGGCCAAACAGCGGTGACGCCGGGAGTTCGAGGCCAATGGCGACGTTATCCAGCACGTTGAGGTGCGGAAAAACCGAATAACGCTGAAACACCACGCCGCGGCTGCGGTCCGGCTCCGCCGCCAGCGGCTGGCCGTCGAGGGTGATTTCCCCGCGAGTCGGCTTTTCCTGGCCGAGCAGCAGGCGTAAAAACGTCGACTTCCCGCAGCCGGACGCGCCGACCATCGAACAGAACTCGCCCTCTTTCACCTGCAAATTGATGCGCTCCAGCACCACGTGGTCGCCGTACTCCTGCCAGATATTTTTGATGTCGATAAAGCTCATGCCCGGCCTCCTTCCGCCCACGGGAAACAGGCTTTGTGCAGCTGGCGCAGAGCCAGATCCATCAGCCACGCCAGCAGGGTTATCCAGATGACGTAAGGAATAATCACGTCCATCGCCATATAGCGGCGGACGAGGAATATGCGATAGCCGAGACCGGCGGTGGCGGAAATGGCCTCGGCGGAGATCAAAAACAGCCATGCGGAGCCCAGCAGCAGGCGCAGGGAGGTTATCAGCCGCGACAGCAGCTGCGGCAGCACTACCCGCAGCACCACCGTCCAGCTATTGGCGCCGAGGGTTTGCGCTTTGATAAACAGCTCCGCCGGGATTTCCCGCGCCCGCTGTTCAAGGTCGCGCGCCAGCATCGGCGTAATGCCAATGACGATAAGCATCACTTTTGATAGCTCATCCAGGCCGAAGACGATAAACAGCACCGGCAGGATCGCCAGCGGCGGGATCATCGACACCACGGTCATCAGCGGCGACAGCGCCGCGCGGTACATCGGGAACACGCCGGCGGCGATGCCGATGCCCAGGCCAATCAGCGACGAGAGCGCCAGACCAATCAGCAGGCGGCTCATACTAATCAGCGTGTCGGCCCACAGCAGATACTCGCCGCTGCGTTTATCCGGGGTGAAGGCCATCCGATCGATGGCCGCGATCATCTGCGACAGGCCGGGCAGCAGCTTATCCTGCGGGTTGGCTTCCAGCCGCACCGCCGAACCGATAAACCAGGCGGCGATCATCAGGACGAAGGGCAATAGCATCAGCGTCAGGCGCATACCCTGCCGGGGATAGCGGTTAATGTGGCGCATGGCGTGGACTCCCAAGGTCAATCATTACAGCTGCCCCGCCGCGGCCAGCTTCAGATAGCTGTCGTCAAAGCGCAGTTTGCTGTTGGCGGTATCGCCGACGGTGACGCCGCCGGGGAAGGTCATGCCGATAAAGTCAGCGCTCTGCGCTCCCTCTCCCAGCAGCCCTTTATCAAAAGAGAACTGCGCCACCCGCTGCATGGTTTTTGCCAGCGCCGGCGAGGAGATAAACGTCAGGGTATCGGCAGGCGTCCAGAAGAGATGGGTTGTTTTGAGCTGCGCCCGGTAGCCCGCGAGGTCGGTGCCGGAATCGGCGGCCATTGCGCTTAGCGCCTGCGTGTCTCCGGCCTGCATTTTGGCCATCATCTCGAACCAGGCGCCGGTCAGGGCTTTACCCAGCGCCGGGTTATCTTTCAGAGTCTGAGTATTCACTACCATCATGTCGATCAGCTCGCCGGGAACCTGCGAAGAGCTAAAGACCTCCGTGGTTTGCGGCGTCTTTTTGATAACCGAAAGCTGCGGATTCCAGGCCACCGCCGCGCGTACGCCGCTGGTGCCAAAAGCCGAGACGATATCCGCATCCGAGGTATTGACCACTTTGACGTCTTTTTCCTGCAGCCCGGCTTTTTCCAGACCGCGAACCAGCAGGTAGTGCGATACCGAAAGCTCCGGGAGATACACCGCCATGCCTTTCAGATCGCTGAGCTTTTTATCCGCCCCCTTCAGCACCACGCCGTCGTTGCCGTCGGAGTAGCTGCCGGTAATGAGCGCCGTGGTATCAACGCCGCCCGCCGCCGGAATGGTCAGGGCATCCATGTTGGTCATGGTGCAGCCGTCAAACTGGCCCGCGGTGTACTGGTTAATGGATTCGATGTAGTCGTTAAGCTGAACGATATTGATTTTGATGCCGTATTTACTGGCCCATTTATCGATGATTTTTTCGTTGCTGATGGTGCCCCAGGGCATCCATCCGGCATAGATAGTCCAGCAGATGTTGAACTCTTTTTTGACGGCGGCAAACGAAGGGACGCTGGCCAGTAGCGCCAGCGACAGGATAAGAGAGCGGAGGATCGGCGGTGTCTTCATGGTGGACCTCTGGTTAGCACGAGAAACGGGGGCAGCGCGACACCCAACGGTGCTGCTGTCTCCCGGGCTTTTGTCCCGCCGTGTAACCTCGCAGAGGTCGCCAGCTCTCGGACCAGACGTTCACCTGAGTGAACCGGAACCCTAGCCAGCTATTGTGTTATCTCAATTGTCTGTTGCGCTGCCTTCTGAACAGGAGTGTGCAAGGTCTATGCCAGGCGCGCAGCGCGCGTAAAATCAGCCCTACGACGGCAGGCGCCGCCGCGGCTCCCAAAAATGGGGAGTGATGATGGGGCATTGCATGGATTTGGTGCGTATGGCGTGAAGGCGGCGAGCGGTCGGGACGATAGCCGCTCGCCGGGAAACGCTTGCTAGCGCGCTTTTTCGCTCACCGTCATGGTGAATCGCGCGATCTTATCCCCGGCGTTAGCGTAGCTATGCGGGGCGTCGGTACGCGCGACGGCGGAATCCCCCTCTCGAATCAGATAGACCCCGTCGTTAACCGTCAGGGTTAAGGCGCCCTCGGTCACGAAAAGCAGCTCAGTCGTCCCCTCCCCGTGCCCCGGCGATGTGAACATTTCTCCCGGATTGAGGCTCCACTGCCAGAGCTCAACCATATCCGGACCGCTGGTACCGGCAAGGAGCCGCGCCTTGCCGCCCTGCTCGCCCTGCCACAGCGTGGGAATCTCGCCTTCTGCAATCACCTTTACCGGCGGCGCTGTGGCGACATTGACAAAATCGGCCACGGAAACGCCCAGCGCCGAGGCCAGACGGCACAACAGCGCAATGCTGGGATTGGCCCTGCAGGCTTCAATGTCTACCAGCATACCTTTGCTGACGCCCGCGCGTCGCGACAGCTCATCCAGGGAGATCTTCTTTTCCGCCCGGTAGCGCTTAATGCGCGCCGCAACGGCTTCATTAATCATGGCGGCATCGGCGCCCGCGTCGGTCGTTATATTGACTTTATTGGTCATCGGTCGATATTATGCTTTAAAATGGTCGTTACAGGATTATCCAATGAATAGCGTATTACCGTCAATCAGCCCGCAGGTCTCCGCGCTGGCCCCCGGCTTTCGCGCCCTGAGCATTGATGTCGTTTCCGCCGCCGTACGCGCCCCCCTGGTCGGGTCCGATGCGCTCCGCTCCGCCTGCCAGGCGGTTATCGCCGGCGAGCCGCAGTGGGCGGAGGCGCACCTGCAGGCCTGGAACGAGGTATTCCGCGCCTTTGGCGCAAAACCCAAGCGGACGCCCTGCTCGGCGGAAGCCTTGCGCCGGCGGGTGCTGCGCGATGGCGAGATGGCTGCGATCGATCCCATCGTCGATCTCTATAATGCGGTGAGCCTGCGCTACGCCGTGCCGGTCGGCGGCGAAAACCTGGCGGCTTACGTTGGCGCCCCGCACCTCAAGCTCGCGGACGGCAGCGAACCGTTCGATACCGTCAAAGAGGGGCAGATCGTTCACGAATATCCCGACGCGGGAGAAGTGGTCTGGGGCGACGATCGCGGCGTGACCTGCCGACGCTGGAACTGGCGACAGGGAGTACGCACTCGTCTGAGCGTGGAGAGTCCGCGGATGTGGTTTATTCTTGAAAGCCTGCCGGAAATGCCGCTTAGCGCGCTGCAGGAGGCGGGAGAGATGCTGAGCAACGGCCTGCTGGAGATGATGCCGGAGGCGACGATCCGCTCACAGCTGATAGGGCCAGGGGCCTAAAGCCATTCCCCTGCGCCCGGCAGCGTAGCGCCGCCGGGCGCAGGGATTACTTCCGCGCCTCGAAGGCAATTTTCACCGCCATCCCCGCCAGCACCGTCGCCATCAGCCAGCGCTGAAACTGCTGCCATAACGGGCGCCCCGCGAGAAACAGCGACACCTGCCCGGCCATCACCACAATCCAGCGCATTAACCGCTACGCTAATGAGCGCCTGCGTCCCTCCCAGCACCAGCGACTGCGCAAGGATGCCGCCGTGTCCGGGCGAGATAAACTGCGGCAGCAGGGAGAGATACATGATGGCGATTTTAGGGTTGGCCAGGTTAGTAATAAAGCCCATCATAAACAGCTTACGGCCGCTATCGGCAGGCAGGTCGCGCACCGCAAAGACCGAGCGCCCGCCGGGCTTCACCGCCTGCCAGGCCAGATAAAGCAGATAGACCACGCCGCTGATGCGCAACGCGTCGTAAGCGTAGGGAACGGCGAAGATCAGTGCGGTAATACCGAACGCGGCGCACAGCATATAAAACACAAACCCCAGCGCCACCCCGCCGAGGGAGACCAGTCCGGCCCTTCTTCCCTGGCAAATCGAGCGTGAAATCAGATAGATCATATTCGGCCCCGGGGTCAATACCAGGCCAAGGGCAACAAGCGCGAAGGTCAGCAGCGACGGTATCTCAGGCATAGCGTATCTCCGGTAAAGTGATGTGATGCCCAGGCGCGCGGCGGCGATCCCCATGCTCCCCGACAGTACCTGTTTAAAGCGCCAGTCACAGGGTGACGAACAGTATGACCGCGGTTGGCGATGCGCGACAACTCACCTGAACAGGTGGGCTAACTCTCCTTATCTTCAGCTTTTGCCGCCGCGCTGGAGCGGTAAATAAAGAACAGCGCCAGCCCCAGACAGACGATGGCCCCCAGCCGCCCCGCTGAAAAGGCAATGGCGTCGTTACCCAGCCAGCCAAAATTATCGATCAGCAGACTCATGGCCAGTTGGCCAAAAATTACCGCCACCGTGGCCGTCGCGGTACCGATACGCTGCACCGCCACCACCATAATTACGATATAGGGGACGCCGCAAAATGCGCCCAGCAGCTGCCATTTCGGCACATCCAGCAGCGTTGTCGACTGATGGGGGGCAAAATAAAAAATCAGCAGCGCCGTGATCAAGGCGCCCACCGCAAACGTGAGAAACGCGCTGCGAAATACGCCCACCTGGCTGCCCAAACGGCCGTTAATCGCCGCCTGCATACTCAGCATCGCGCCGCCGACCAGCGCCAGCAAAATCATTATGCTACTCATGTTAACTCCTCAGCTTGTGGCGATCAGAATCAGGGCGACGATGATAAACAGCAGCGCGATAACCCGCCGTCCATCGATTTTACGTTTTGCCGAACCAAACAGGCCGTAATGGTCAATCAGCAGGCTTTTGCATACCTGACCGGCCAGAATGCCGATCATCGTCATGGCGATACCGATAACCGGTACGGCGATGGTTAAGATGACGACGTAAATGGGCCCCAGTACGCCCCCGGTAAGCTGCCAGCCCGGTAAGGAGAAGAACGAGGGGCCCTGCCTGGGGCCAAACAGCAGCATCAGCAGAAAGGTTAGCGCGCTCCCGACGCTAAAAATGCTGAAGGTAGCCCACAGGTCCCCTACCTGACCGGCAAGCGGCCCGAGTAGTCCGGCTTCCACGGATAACCCCATGCCGCCGGCAATCACAAGAAAAATAAGTAATAACTGCATCGTTGATATCCGATTATTGATTGAGTGGCAGAGCATAAAGCAGCGAAGTAATGTGAAAAACGATACAATCAGGGAAACACTTTTGCGGATATTGCATTAATGAGCGATGCGGGTAATGTGAATTTTCGGGCGCTGCAGCTGTTTATCGCCGTCTATGACAGCCAGAGTTTCTCCGTAGTGGCGAGGCGGGAAGGCGTTTCGCCCTCGATGGTGTCGCGCGTCATTCACCAGCTTGAGGATGCGCTCGGCCAGCAGCTCTTTTATCGTAATACCCGGGCGGTGGTTCCCACCGAAGCGGGACGCCTGTTTGCTGAACATGCCAGAGGGCTCGGCGAACGGTTCAGCGTTGCCAGGCGCGACCTGCAGGACCGTCGTCTTGAGCCGGGTGGACTGGTGCGGATCAACGCCCCGGTCTATTTTGGCCAGCGCCATATCGCGCCGTGGCTGCCGGGGCTGACGCAGCGCTATCCACAGATGCAAATTGCGCTGGCGCTGACCGATGATTTTATCGATCCGCACCGCGAAGCGACCGACCTGATTTTCCGCATCGGCAGCCTGCCGGACTCCAGCGTTCATGCCAGAGTACTGGGTATGCAGCATCACTATCTGGTTGCGGCTCCGGACTATCTGCAGCGCTGCGGCACGCCGGAGAAACCGGAAGATCTTCGCCATCACAGCACGCTGGTCTACAGCGGTTCAAATGGACCTAACCGCTGGCTGTTCCGCCTCGCGGAGGGAGAATGGGTTCACTATCCGCAAACGCCGCGGCTGGCATCAAATAACGCCGATGCGCTGCTGACCGCTGCGCTGGGAGGCATGGGGGTGGTGCTCTTTCCCGATTGGATGGTCAATGAAGCCATGGGGGCTGGAAGGCTGGTTCAGCTGATGCCTCACTACAGCGCGGCGATCGGCAGCAGCTCCTCGCCGGTGTCGGCGATCTACCCTCATGCCCGCCATCCTTCGTTAAACGTACGTGCGGTAATTGACTATTTTATCGACGTTTTTGGTACGCCTTTATACTGGCAGCGCTAAGCCGTTTTACGCACTAAAATTGTCGTAACTCAAACAATCGCTCTTCGCTGGCGGGGATGATGTCTTAACGATTCCTTTACGCGTATGTTACGACTATTGTGGTTGAGTCAATACTGAACAATCAATCATTGAACAATGATATATGTTCGGTTTTTACAAAGGCATTGAACGGAAATAACTATTAAATCCGTAGACTCATTCAAATATCGCTTATTGGTAGCAGTGTATATCGTAATGGCATTCACAAAAGCAAACGGAGCCTGATATGAGCACGTCAAACGATCCTTCGAATACCCCGTCGGCAGGGAAATGCCCTTTCCACGCCGAGACGGCGACGCCCACCCAGAGCGCGGGCGGTGGCACCGGCAACCGCGACTGGTGGCCAAATCAACTACGGGTGGATCTGCTGAATCAGCACTCCAATCGTTCAAACCCGCTGGGCGAACACTTTAACTACCGCGAAGAGTTTAAGAAGCTCGACTACTCGGCCCTGAAGGCCGATCTGCGCGCCCTGCTCACCGATTCTCAGGAGTGGTGGCCAGCGGACTGGGGTAGCTATATCGGGCTGTTTATTCGTATGGCGTGGCACGGCGCCGGTACCTATCGTACCGTTGACGGACGCGGCGGCGCGGGCCGCGGCCAGCAGCGTTTCGCACCGCTCAACTCCTGGCCGGATAACGTCAGCCTCGACAAAGCCCGTCGCCTGCTGTGGCCGGTAAAACAAAAATACGGGCAAAAAATCTCCTGGGCCGACCTCTATATGCTGGCAGGCAACGTGGCGCTGGAAAATGCCGGTTTCCGTACGTTTGGCTTCGGTGCCGGTCGTGAAGACGTCTGGGAACCGGATCTGGACGTCGACTGGGGTAACGAAACCGAATGGCTGGCCCATCGTCATCCGGAAAGCCTGAATCAGCAGGCCATTGGCGCGACCGAAATGGGGCTGATTTACGTCAACCCTGAAGGCCCCAACGCCAGCGGCGACCCGCTCTCCGCCGCCTCCGCGATTCGCGCGACCTTCGGCAATATGGCAATGAATGATGAAGAGATCGTCGCGCTGATCGCCGGCGGTCATACGCTGGGCAAAACCCACGGTTCCGCGGTGACCAGCCACGTTGGCGCAGAGCCGGAAGCGGCGCCGATTGAAGCGCAGGGACTCGGCTGGGCGAACAGCTACGGCAGCGGCGCGGGCGCCGACGCGATCACCTCCGGTCTGGAAGTGGTCTGGACGCAAACGCCGACCCAGTGGAGCAACTACTTCTTCGAAAACCTGTACAAATATGAGTGGGTGCAAACCCGCAGCCCGGCAGGCGCGATTCAGTTCGAAGCGAAAGACGGCCCGGAAATTATTCCAGACCCGTTTAATCCGGAGAAAAAACGCAAGCCGACCATGCTGGTCACCGACCTGACGCTGCGCTTCGACCCGGAGTTCGACAAGATTTCCCGCCGCTTCCTTAACGACCCGCAGGCCTTTAACGAAGCCTTTGCCCGCGCGTGGTTTAAACTTATCCACCGCGATATGGGGCCGAAGTCCCGCTACATGGGCCCGGAAGTGCCGAAAGAAGATCTGATCTGGCAAGATCCGCTACCGGCGGCGGTCCACACCCCAACCGCAGAGGATATCGCGACGCTGAAAACCGCCATTGCCGACGCCGGCCTTTCGGTCAGCGAGCTGGTTTCCGTTGCCTGGGCATCGGCCTCCACCTTCCGCGGCGGCGATAAACGCGGCGGCGCCAACGGCGCGCGTCTGGCGCTGGAACCGCAGAAATCCTGGCCGGTAAACGCCATCGCGTCCCGCGTGCTGCCGACCCTGCAGGGGATTCAGCAGGCATCCGGTAAAGCGTCGCTGGCCGATATTATCGTTCTGGCCGGCGTGGTGGGCATTGAGCAGGCTGCCGCGGCGGCGGGCGTTCAGGTTAGCGTTCCCTTCGCCCCTGGCCGCGTCGATGCGCGTCAGGATCAGACCGATGTGGAAGCGATGGATCTGCTGCAGCCGCTGGCCGATGGTTTCCGCAACTATCGTCGCGTTGGCGGCGGCATCTCCACCGAAACGCTGCTGATTGATAAAGCGCAGCAGTTAACGCTGACGGCGCCGGAAATGACGGTACTGGTGGGCGGTCTGCGCGTGCTGGGCGCGAACTTCGACGGCAGCCGACACGGCGTATTTACCGACCGCGTGGGGGTGTTGAGCAATGATTTCTTCGCTAACCTGCTCGATATGGGGACCGTCTGGAAAGCCGCTGACGAGCACGCTGAGCTGTTTATCGGCCGCGACCGTAAGAGCGGCGAAGAGAAATATACCGCGACCCGCGTTGACCTGGTGTTTGGCTCCAACTCCGTCCTGCGCGCCCTGGCTGAAGTTTATGCCTGCAGCGATGCGCGGCAGAAGTTCGTGAATGACTTCGTTGCCGCATGGACCAAGGTGATGAACCTCGACCGCTTCGATCTGTAATCCTTTCCCCGGCAGAAATGCTAAACCCGGGCCAATGGCCCGGGCTCCTCTTATCTAATCCAGATTGTCAGCAGAATAATGATGGCCGCAATAATCGCCACCTGAATAAAGACTTTATCCAGCGATCCTCTGCGCATCGCGCCCCCTTTTTCAGAACAGGATTTGCCAGATAGCCAGCAACAGCACCAGCAGACCCACCAGGAAAAATATCAGCGCGATGAGGGTGTCCGGAGAACGATTCATCTCTGCGCCTCCTTATCATCAGAACCACTGACCAAAGCGTTTGATATAGAAACGCTTCATGCCCTGCGCGACCAGGCAGTAGCTGAGCAGCGTCGCGATCAGCCACGGGAAGTAGCTCAGCGGCAGCGGCTCCAGCCCGACCATCGCCCCCAGCGGCGAGAATGGAATGTAGATGCCCATCGCCATAATGACCGCGGTGGTGAGCAGCACCGGCAACGTCGCTCGACTCTGGATAAACGGAATTTTCTGCGTTCTCAGCATATGCACCACCAGCGTTTGCGACAGCAGCCCTTCAATAAACCACCCGGACTGGAACAGCGCCTGGGCTTCGACGTGATTCGCCGCAAACACGTACCACATCAGCGCGAAGGTGGTGATATCAAAAATGGACGACGTCGGGCCAATCCACAGCATAAAGCGGCCGATATTTTTCGCATCCCACTTGCGCGGCTTACGCAGGAATTCCTTATCCATCTTGTCCCACGGCAGCGAGAGCTGAGAGAGATCGTACATCAGGTTCTGGATCAGCAGATGAATCGCCAGCATCGGCAGAAACGGAATAAACGCGCTGGCCACCAGTACCGAGAAGACGTTGCCGAAGTTAGAGCTGGCGGTCATATTCAGGTACTTAATGATATTGCCAAAGGTCTCACGCCCTTTGATCACCCCTTCTTCCAGCACCATCAAATCCTTTTCCAGCAGGATGATATCGGATGCCTCTTTGGCGATATCCGCCGCGCTGTCGACCGAAATTCCGACGTCCGCATCGCGCAGCGCCGGCGCATCGTTGATGCCATCGCCGAGGAAGCCGACGGTGTGGCCGTTTTTCTGCAGCGTTTTCAGGATGCGCGACTTCTGCAGCGGCGTCAGTTTGGCGAATACCGAACGCGTTTCCACTTCGCGCTGCAGTTCGTTATCCGTCATCGCTTCAATCTGTGCGCCGGTCAGGATACCGTGGGCATCAATCCCCACTTCCAGGCAAATACG
This sequence comes from Klebsiella sp. RCJ4, assembly GCF_009025755.1. Lineage (NCBI taxonomy): Bacteria > Pseudomonadati > Pseudomonadota > Gammaproteobacteria > Enterobacterales > Enterobacteriaceae > Klebsiella > Klebsiella sp. RCJ4. The sequence continues at coordinate 79,586 of NZ_WCIN01000038.1, read as the reverse complement.
CGCCGTGACCACCGGGTTATCGCCGGTCAACACTTTGACCGCCACGCCGTTATCGCGCAGCGCGGTAATCGCTTTTCCCGCGCTCTCCTTCGGCGGATCGAGGAAGGTCAGCATCCCTTCGACCGTCAGCCCCTGCTCATCCGCGGCGCACAGCGGGGTTGTCAGGGCGGAGTCATCCAGCTTGCGGGTCGCGACCAGCAGCACGCGGAAACCCTGGGCGTTGTAATCCTGCGTTTTGGCTAACAGCAGATCGCGGCGGGTTTCATCCAGCGCAACCACGCGGTCGCCTTCGCGCAGATGCGTGGCCACCATCAGCATCTCTTCGACCGCGCCTTTGCAGATCAGGCTTTTATCGCCGTGGCGGACATCTTCCACCGACACCGAGACCCGACGGCGGACAAAATCAAACGGCAGTTCATCAAGCTTTACGAAGCGTTCTTTGGTCGCTGGCGCAATCCGCCCCTCGCCAAAGCGCAGCACCGCCCGGTCCATCAGGTTGCGCGCCCCGCTCTGGCTGCTGCTGTTGAGCCACGCCAGCGTCAGCACCCGGTCGCTCTCGCTGCCGCTGACGTCAAGATGATGCTCAAGAATGATATTGTCCTGCGTCAGCGTGCCGGTTTTATCGGTGCACAGCACGTCCATGGCGCCAAAGTTCTGAATAGCGTTCAGCCGCTTGACGATCACTTTGCGCCGCGACATGGCGATAGCGCCTTTCGCCAGGTTTGAGCTGACGATCATCGGCAGCATTTCCGGCGTCAGACCCACCGCGACCGCCAGGGCAAACAGCGATGCCTCAACCCAGTCTCCTTTGCTGAAGCCGTTAATCAGCAGCACAATCGGCACCATCACCAGCATAAAACGGATCAGCAGCCAGCTGACGCTGTTTACCCCACGGTCGAACGCCGTCTGGGTGCGCGTACCGACAATGGACTTCGCCAGCGAACCAAACCAGGTGCGGTTTCCGGTGGCCACCACCACCGCCTGCGCCCTGCCGCTGGTCACGTTGGTGCCCATCAGACAGATATTGCCCATCTCCAGCAGGCTTTTATCTTTGTTCGGTTCGGGAAGCCTGTCGCACCCTTTGCCGGACACGCTGGCCAGAACATCATACTTTTCCACCGGTAGCGATTCGCCGCTAAGTATCGACTGGCTAACGAACAGATCCCGGGACTCCAGCAGGCGGACATCCGCCGGAACCAGATCCCCCGCCGCCAGGAAGATGATGTCACCGGGCACCAGTTCCTCAATGGCAATCTCCTCCTGCGCCGGCCCCATGTTACCAGGACCGCGACGCAGCACCGTCGCCGTGGTGCGAACCATGGATTTCAGCGCCTGCGCCGCTTTGTTGGTACGAAACTCCTGCCAGAAACGCAATAACCCGCTCAGGCTGACCATCGTGACGATAATGATAATCCCGGTCAGATCGGTCTCTTCGCCGTTACGCAGCGGTAGCCAGTAATCGGTCACAAAGCTGACGGCGGCCAGCGCCATCAGGACATAGATAAACGGGTTATTGAATGCCTGCAAAAGCTGGATTAGCGCCGGCGGCGCCTGCTCGTGCGCGACTTCATTGCGGCCATATTCATTCAGACGTTCAAGGGCATCTTCGGTGGTGAGCCCCTGACGGCTGCTGTTGAGCCGCGCCAGCGTATGATCCGGGCTGTTAAATGCCTCGGTTTCAATGGCGAAGCTTTTTTTATGCTGCTTATCATTTTCTGACGCAGACCGGTTTATTTTCCGGTTTTCTATTTTCATGTCAGTCATGATTATTCCTCAAATTTAAGACGTCGTTATCCCTGCATAATTGACTTATGCATAATTCATTTTTACGTTATTAAACGCTTATTACTTTAATTGCCTGGGAATATCCATCATTCCCTCCTTAGACAAATCATTGCCAGAGTAGAATATCAGGGAGGCTAACTCCCCTCGACGCACCAGCGCACTGACGTAATGTTTTCGTCACCGCCAATTCTTGACATAATAAGATCTCGCGCTTTGCGGGAGTCGGTATTACCAACCAGTTCGATGCGGATTTCTTTATGTCCTTGTTCTTTTGCTGCTATCGACACCAGCCCCTGCAAGCTGAGCGTCATCTCTTTACTGATATTAAGCAATAGCTGACGAATCGCGTTTTCATGTTCGCTATGACAGATAATATTCAGGACGTAGCATTTTTCTTCTTCTGTCGCGCCGGGGATCTGATTAATTCTCTGCGCCGCTTCGCGCAGTAGAATATTGGCGCACAGGATGATCAGCGTTGCCGCCGCCGCTTGCCAGAACTGGCCTAAGCCACACAGGACGCCAATCGCCGCAGAGCACCACAGGGTTGCCGCGGTATTCAGGCCGCGCACGTTCATGCCTTCCCGCATGATGACCCCGGCGCCGAGAAAACCAATTCCGGAAACCACCTGCGCGGCAATACGTCCCGGACTATCCGGCGATGTGGAGATAGAGCTCAGAATAAAAACCGCCGCGCCGGTGGCGACCAGCGCATTGGTGCGCAGGCCAGCCATCCGCTGACGCCACTGTCTTTCGGCGCCAATCAGCGCGCCCAACAGCATCGCGGCGAGTAAATTTGCGATATAAGGAAACATCAACATAGCTTCCTCCATTTTTGCTGGAAGAATTAACTACGTGCTTTATTAAGCACACGACAAATTGTCGCCAGAGAGGCGATTAACGTCGCGTTGACGGTGGAGGGAATAATGTATTTTTAAACATGAACATGACGATTATCCTCGCAGCCATGCTGCGTTATTTTTTATGGGATGCAATCGTCTGGATGAGGAGATTGCTGCCCGCCGGTTGGCAAGCAGCGCAGAAAAAATAGCGTCAGCTTGCCTTGATGTTTAAGTAAGGGTGACTGTCCAACATATTTCTCCTGTGTGAATTTGTGCTCATTATAGTCATTCAATTATTTGAGTAAAGTTAAAATCTCGCTTTAGTGACGATTTGTTTAGAATGACCTTAATGCGCTAAGCCTGCCCGTCAGGATTAACCCCGGCGCGAACCGGGGTTAATTCACTAGTCAAAGACGCCATTAATTATCGACGTCACGATCGCCGTACTCAGCGCGATCAGCACTAAATCCTGGCCCACCACGCGCCATTCATAGCCAGGATAGTAAGGCAGTTCGTTGAGCATCGATGCCGGAACCGCTTTTTTTGCAATCCCCGGAGGTAAGGGTTTACCGCGAGCCAGATTTTTGGCGATTCCCGGCGGCAGCGACTGATAGCCGGTTAAACCGTAGTTTACCGCCAGCGAACGCGCTCTGGAGAAGCTGATATCAGCGGAGACATGATCGGGTTTGCCGTAGTTTTTTCTCTGCCCCGGATTTCCTTCTTTATGACCCTGGTTGCCCTTATCAACGTTGTTTTTACCGCTATTGCCGTTGTTACCGTTATTGCCATGGTTACCGCTATTCCCATGATTACCGCCGCCGTTGCCATTACCCGGGTTGGCGAAAACCGGCGTGGCCATCATTGACAGCGAAAGCGCCGCCGCCAGCGCTGCTTGTAAAATTTTCTTGCTAGACATGATTATTTTCCTGAGTGGGAGTACTCGCTTTGAATGTAGGTGAATAACCTGAGCGCAACAATCTCTCGTTATCTTAAATTTATTTCAGGTCAAACTTTGCGGCCCGATGGTGAATTCCTTCACTCCGCGGCCGGGCCACAGGCGAAAACCAGCATACAACGCCAGCCAAACCACATTGGCATTATTTTATTCTGCAAATCTCTCTCCCCCGATGCGATTAAAAATTTAAAACCATTAACAATCAAATAACATTAGCAGGCAAACATTTTATCTGAGGAAAATAATAATATGTCTACCACCCAGGTTCTGGGCGACGCCGCGTTCGCCGCCCCAGGACATCCCCACTCCAGCCTGACCGCTCGCATCGATGCGCTGCCCGCCTCCGTTGGCCTGTGGTCTTTTATCACCCTCCTGGCGCTGGGCGGCTTCTTCGAGCTGTACGATCTTTTTCAGACCGGTTATATCAGTACCGGGCTGCTGGCAGAGGATATTTTCCATACCGGCGAGCAGGGTATCTTCGGTATCTCCGACCAGGCCGCCTTCGCGTCGTCCACCTTTATGGGGCTGTTTATTGGCGCCAGCCTGCTTGCGCCGCTGGCGGATAAACTGGGCCGCCGCCTGACGTTTATGTTTGCCCTCGCCTGGTACGGCGTATTTTCGCTGATGATGGCCCTGCAAAGCAGCGCCGAAGGGGTTATCTTCTGCCGCTTTCTGGTCGGCGTCGGTCTCGGCATTGAGCTGGTGACCATCGACACCTATTTAAGCGAATGGGTGCCGACGCATCTGCGCAATAAAGCCTTCGCTTTCGCCTTCTTTATTCAGTTTTTATCGGTCCCCGCCGTGGCGCTGATGTCGTGGCTGCTGGTGCCGATTACCCTTTTCGGCCTGACCGGCTGGCGCTGGGTGATTATCTTCGGCGCGCTCTGTTCGCTGATTATCTGGGTTATCCGCAAGAAGCTGCCGGAGTCGGCGCGCTGGCTGGATGAAAAAGGCCGCCACGAGGAAGCCCATAAGGTGATGTGCGAAATGGAACAGCGCTGCGGCGTTTCTCCCTCGCCGCGCCACCAGGTTGAGACGCAGGATAACCCGCGCGGGCTGGGAAGCTTTAAAGCGATCTGGGCGCCGCAGTACCGCAAACGTACGATCATGCTGATGGTAATGAACTTCTTCCAGGCCATCGGCTTCTTTGGCTTCGGCAACTGGCTACCGGCCCTGCTTTCCGGTCAGGGGGCGAGCATCACCCACAGCCTGCTGTACGCGTTCTTTATTACCCTCGCCTATCCGATTGGCTGTCTGTTCTGCACCCGCTTCGTTCATCGTTTTGAAAACAAATGGCAAATTGTGCTTTCCGCGCTGATGACGGTGGTGTTTGGTACCCTGTTTGCCCTGCAGAACAGCCCGGTGCTGCTGGTGATTTGCGGGTTTATGATCACCTGGTCAAACGCCTGGCTGACCATTAGCTATCACGCCTACCAGGCCGAAGTTTTCCCGACCCATATTCGCGCGCGGGCGGTCGGCTTCTGCTACTCCTTCAGCCGGCTGTCGACGGCGATCACCAGCATTTTGATCGGCATTATTTTGCAATACGCCGGTACCCCAGGCGTGATTAGCTTTATCGTCGCCAGTATGCTGATGGTGATGCTGTCGGTGGGCATCTTTGGTCCGAAAACCCGCGGGATCAGCCTGGAGAATATTTGACGGTAGCCGCCGCCGGGTTAGCCGGCGGCGCGCGTGGCTAATCTTTTCTCCTGAACCCGCAGCAGCCACGGCAGCGGCAATGCGCTCAGGGCGCAGAGCAGCAATATCCCCTGCATCGCCCGCTCGCCGTTGCCGTCAACCGAGAGCACCCACGATGAAAGCAGAAAGGCCGCCGCCGTACTTAATGACATCAGGGTATTCTGTAAAAGCGTAAACCCGGACCTGGCGCTATCCGCTGGAAAACGCATTGCCACAGCCGATGAGGCCACCAGACGACAGTAGGCGGCGGCCAGAAACAGCACCATAAACAGTGCGCCTCCGCGGTTGCAGGTAAAAGCGATGCTCAGGCTCAGTATAAACAGCAGACTGGCCAGCAGGCTGATGCGGTAGCCGCTGTAATGCTGGCATAGCTTGCCGGTGAGTTTAGTTGCGCATAGTCCGGCCACGCCTCCGCCGAAAAAGAGCCACGGCAATTCATCGCCGCTGGCCCCCATTTTCACCGTCAGTAACGGTATCAGCAGCGGAATGATTAACATCGGACTGAACTGCGCGAGCGCGTTGCCGGAGGCGTAAAACAGCACCGATGACGACCAGCGCAAACCCGCCTGACGGCTCGCCTCGATGGGTTGCTCCGGCAGCGCCAGTTGTATCAGCGGTAACGCGATTAAGCAGAGTCCGCCGATCGTCGCGGGGGCTATCTGCCAGCCGATTTTTGCACTGAGAAATAGCATCGTCGGCATACCGACAATACTGACCAGCGAGAATGCGGCAATCGTGGAGGCCAATGCCCGCGGGCGCAGGTGCGGCGGCATAATGTTGATTAACAGACTGCTGCCCACGCCCATTGTGGTCCCGCCAACCAGACCGGCAAGAAAACGCCAGAACAATAATACGTCAAACCGGGTGGTAGTCAGCGTCATCATCGTTAATCCCCCCAACAGGGCCATATTGCAGAGCAAAAAGCGCCGCGGTTTAACGTTACCGACCCATCGCCAGACGCTTACCCCAGCAATGACGGAAGCCAGCGTATAAACGCCGGTGACGTAACCCGCCTGGCTTACCGGCACCTGAAACGTCGGCGCCATCCAGGTAAATAAGGGATTAAAAATCATATATTCGAGGGCGTTGATGAATTGAACAAAGGCCACGATCAACGTTATTCGTACCAGATATCCGGGCATGTAAGACTCCTGACTATGTAATGCGGAGAGTCTAGCGTCTGGCAAAACCGGGCATAAGACGGTAAAAATGACGTTGTTAATTATCAAAATCGGGATAATCGAGAGTGAAAAAATTGGATCTCAACGCCCTGCGGGTGTTCGTCACCGTGGCGGAAAATGGCTCCTTTCGCGCCGGAGCAAAAGCGCTGCAGATGCCCTCATCGAACGTGAGCCGACAGATTTCGCAGCTTGAGGAGAGCCTTCAGCTGCGCCTGATACAGCGCAGTACCCGGCACATGAAGCTGACCCCTGCCGGTCAGACGCTGCTCGCCAGTATGCGACCGGTGCTGGAGCAACTTGCCGCTACGGAAGCTGAACTGACGCAGCAGCAGGCCGAACCCGAAGGGCCGCTACGCTTGTGTCTTCCGAACGAAATTGGCCCCTCGCTGTTTGCGCCGCTGATGGCGCAATTTGCCATGCGCTATCCAAAAATAATCGTCAGCTGTACCACGAATCTGGCGGGAACGGAGGTGTTAAAAGAGGATGTGGATATTGCGGTGATTATCACCCGCGGCAAAATGGAAGACGCCAGCGTCATTGCGCGCCCGCTCTTTTCGTTTCCCTGCTGCGTGGTCGCTTCTCCGCAGCTGATTGCCAGAACGGGTATGCCGACACACAGCGAGCAATTAACCGCGCAGCCCTGCATTACCACCGTCAGCGCCCTCGCGGGGCAAGCCTGGCAATTTGCCGCGGCGGACGGTAGCTTTAAAAAGGTTAACGTCAACGGGCACTATCGCGTCAACAGCGGCGAAATGGCGCTGCATGCCGCGCTTGCCGGCGTTGGCTTCGCTATTCTGGGGGAGAAACCCTGCCGCCCGTTTATCGATCGCGGTGAACTCCAGGAAGTCACGCTGGAGCTGCCGCCGGCGCCGTTACAGCTCTCCGCCCTCTATCGGGAGCGCCACTTTATGCCCGCCAGAACGCGCGTCTGGCTTGAATTTATCCAGTCGCAGATGGCCAGCTAAGCGCCGTCAGCCGACTGGCGTTCGCTAAAAATCACCTGCGCATCGGCGAAGCATTTCTCCGCCAGCGACGACACCGGCTCTTTGTTGCGCATGATCAGCGCCAGCATCGAGTCGACCTCCGTCTCGGGGATCGGCCTGATTTCCAGATTATCGCTTAGCGCTTCGAGGCCGTTGTTCAGCGGCATAATCGCACAGCAGATCCCGGCCTGCACCGCCTGGATGATCTGAAACGTGGAGTCGCTTTCAAAAACGTATTTTGGCGCCAGCCCCTTGGCCTTAAAGCTCATCTCAATCGATTCACGGTAGTACATGCCCTTGGTCAGAAAGCCCAGCGGCAGCGCGGCCAGGGTATCCCACTCAGGCGTCGCGTCGGCAAACTGATAATGACGCCTATCGTGCAGCAGCCCCATGCGGGTATTCGGCAGCCAGACCACGTTGAACAGTTGGCTATCGACGTGGTGCAGATAGCAGATCCCCAGATCCAGCTGGTTGCGGCTAACGCCGTCGATAATCTGTTCCGAGGTCATGGACAGCAGACTGAACTGCAGCTCCGGGTATTTATCCGCCAGCGGCTTGATCAGTTGCATCGGATTCAGGCTGGCTAAAGGCACCATTCCGACTCTTAGCTGGCCGACCATCTGCCCGCGACAGATAGCCGCCTCCGCCTCCAGCCCGTCGTGCGCCGCCAGCAGCGCTCGCGCCCAGGCCAGAATACGCTCACCCTCTGGGGTAAACCCTTCAAACCGCTGCCCGCGCTGAATCAGCGTCAGATTAAGTTCTTCTTCAAGATTGCGGATACGCATCGATAGCGTGGGCTGGGTGATATGGCAGGCCGCCGCGGCCTGGCCGAAATGTCGTGTTCTGTCGAGCGCAATCAGGTACTTAAGCTGTTTAATATCCATTATCATCCACTGTTTGCGCAATCTGCTGGCAGCGCAGCAGGTAAAATGTTAGCTAAATGTTATGTTCTGCGTTGATGAAATTCAAGCGCCGGTGGACCGTTGCTCGTCCCGCGTGCCTGAGGCTACACTCATGCTATGCCCCGGCAGGAGAAACCGTTGAAAACTCGCCTTCATCACGTTCAGCAGCACCGGCTCGCCATGCCGGGACTGGAAGCCATGTCGTTAGTCACGGAACAGAGTTTTCCGCGCCATTCCCACGACCAGTTCGGCATCGGGATTTTCACTCAGGGCGCGCAGCGTTCGTGGAGCCATCTGGGCAAAATTGAGGCCGCCGCCGGAAATATCATTATGGTTAACCCGGGGGAGATGCACGACGGTATCCCGCTGAATGGCCCGCGCAGCTGGCAGATGATCTATCTCGATCCCGAGCGGGTTGCCGCTGAATTTCAGGGAGCGATAAAGGCCGAAGATATTCTCCTGCGCCCGGTGGTCGAGGACCCGCAGCTGCGCGGACTGATGCTGCGGCTGTTTAGCGAGATTGTCGCCAGCGCCCCCGAGGATACCGCCGTAGAAGAGGCGCTACTGCTCTGCCTGATGCGGGTAAGCCGATACCATCTCTGCGCACGGCGGCCTGATAAAAGCGGTACCCCCTCCATCGCGCTGGCCAGGCAATATCTCGATGATGCCCCCGAAGAGAAAATCTCTCTCGAGGTGCTTGCTACCCTCTGCGGTCTCAGCCGCTTTCAGCTGATCCGCGGCTTCGCTCGCGAAACCGGCATCACGCCGCACGCTTATCTGGTACAGGCCCGCCTGCGCCTGGCGCGCCGCCTGCTCGCCGAAGGTCACTCCCCCGCCGATACCGCCTTCATGGCCGGCTTTGCCGATCAAAGCCATCTGACCCGCGCGTTTCAAAGGCAGTTCGCCATGACCCCAGGCAGCTATCAGGCGAGCCGCTAGCCGACGCTGTGCAATTTTGTTCAATACCGGCGCGCGGCTTTGCGAAATACTCAGGGCCTCGATTCTCTGCAACAGGAATGACATCATGGCGTTCATCACCCCTGAGTTTCTTTTGACTTCGCTGATTGTGGTCATCGCCCCCGGCACCGGGACGCTTTACACCATTGCCACCGGCCTGGCGGCGGGCAGAGGCATGAGTTTTGCCGCGGCCTTCGGCTGCACGCTGGGCATTATTCCGCATATGCTGGCGGCGATAACCGGGCTGGCGGCCATCCTCCACAGCACCCCCGGCGCCTTCGAGCTGGTGAAGTACGCCGGCGTCGCCTGGCTGCTGTACCTCGCATGGGCCACCCTGACCCAGCGCGGCAGCCTGAACGTGGAAGGCGTCGAGCAACGCAACCCGCGCCAGGTCATCAGCCACGCGATTCTGATTAATTTGCTTAACCCCAAGCTGCCGCTCTTCTTTCTCGCCTTTCTGCCGCAGTTTATCCAGCGCGGCTCGGCTTCGCCGATCGGGGAAATGCTGATCCTGAGCGCCGTTTTTATGCTGATGACGCTGCTGGTTTTTATGCTCTATGGCGCCTTTTCGGCGGCGATGCGCGGATACGTGCTGTCGCGTCCGCGGGTGTTACAGGGGCTGAGAGCCTGCTTTGCCGCCGGTTTTGTCGGGCTGGGGATTAAGCTGATTCTGGCGCAGAGGTAGCGATTTTGCCCACGACGCGACGATCGCCGCGGGCAAACGGCGCTTTAGCGAAGCCCCGCCAGCGCGCGGATCTCTTTCGAGCGCAGCGTTAAACGGACGGGCGCCGATTTATACGACGGCGTGCCGCTCTCTTTATCGAGATAATCCAGAGGGACCAGCACGTTGGCTTCGGGGTAATAGGCGGCAACGGTGCCCGGCGCGATGCTGTACGCGACCAGGGTGATATCTTCCAGCCGCTGATGGTGGCCCGGCAGCGCGGAGCTGATATCCACCCGATCGCCGTGTTCGAATCCCTGCTCAGCCATATCCTGCTCGTTCATAAACAACACGTCGCGACGGCCAAACACGCCGCGGTAGCGGTCGTCCATGGCGTAAATGGTGGTGTTGTACTGATCGTGGCTGCGCAGCGTCACCAGGCGCATCACGTCATGCCCTGCTACCTGCTGGTTTTCGTGCACCCCGTGAAAAACGGAAAACATCGCTTTGCCGGTCGGCGTCGGCCAGATACGCTCCGTCGGCGGCAGCGGCATGCGAAAACCGCCGGGATGGCGAATACGCTGGTTGTACTGGTCAAAGCCGGGAATGGTCTGCTCGATCAGATCGCGAATGCGATCGTAGTCGGCGACCAGCGACAGCCAGTCAACGCTGCTTTCCGGCAGCGTCGCCATGGCCATCGCCGCGACAATCGCCGGCTCCGATCGCAGCTCTGGCGAACCGGGTTTCAGCTTGCCCGACGACGCGTGCACCATCGACATCGAATCTTCCACGGTGATCGACTGGCGTCCCGTCTCCTGAATATCGAGTTCGGTTCGGCCAAGGCACGGCAGGATAAAGGTCTCATTGGCCACCAGAAGATGCGAACGATTGAGCTTGGTGCCAATATGCACGCTCAGATCCAGCCCCCGCATCGCCGGAAAAGCCCGTTCGCTATCCGGCATAGCCACCGCGAAGTTCCCGCCAAGGCAGAGCAGCGCTTTCGATTCGCCGTCGATCATCGCCTGTAGCGCTTTTACCGCATCGTGACCATGCTCCTGCGGCGGCGTAAAACCAAACACCCGCTGCAGGTTGGCGAGAAACTGGGGGCTCGGCTTTTCCGTGATGCCGACGGTACGGTTGCCCTGTACGTTGGAGTGTCCGCGCAGCGGGCAGATCCCGGCCCCCGGCTTGCCGATATTCCCGCGCATCAGCAGCAGGTCGGCTATCAGGCGTACATTAGAGGTGCCCTTATTGTGCTGGGTGATGCCCATGCCGTAGGTGATAATCGTGGCGTTAGATTTAGCGTAAGCCGCCGCCACCCGTTCAAGATCGCCGCGCGTCAGGCCGGACTCCCGTTCAATATCCGGCCACGGCGTCGCGTCCACATCCTGCGCAAACTCGGTAAAGCCCAGCGTATGCTCATCGATAAACGCCCGATCCAGCACATCGCCCTGCTCTGCTTCCAGCCGGAGCAGCGCCTTCGCGATACCCTTAAGCGCCGCCGCGTCGCCGCCCGCTTTGACCTGGAAATAGGTCGACGCGATGTTGGTTGAGCCGTAGGTCGCCATCTCAATGACGTTCTGCGGATCGGCGAAACGCTCCAGCGCCCGCTCTTTTAGCGGGTTGAAGACGATAATCGGCACCCCCCGGCGCGCCAGTTCGTGCAGCGTGCCCATCATGCGCGGATGGTTGGTTCCGGGATTGTGGCCGATAGAGATAACCAGCTCGGTCTTATCAAAGTCATCGAGGGAGACCGTCCCTTTACCGATGCCGATGGACTGCGGCAGGCCGACGCTGGTCGACTCGTGGCACATATTGGAGCAGTCCGGAAAGTTGTTGGTGCCATATTCGCGGGCAAACAGCTGGAACAGGAAGGCCACTTCGTTAGAGGCGCGCCCGGAGGTATAAAACTCGACTTCATTGGGCTGCAGCGTACGGAGAATGGCGCCGATGCGGGTAAACGCCGCGTCCCATGAGACCGGACGCAGGGTATCGCTGGCCTTATCGTAGGCCAGGGGCTGGGTTAAGCGCCCGTAGCCTTCCAGCTCAAAATCGCTGCGCGCCAGCAGCGACGTCACGGTGTTAGCCGCGAGAAACTCAGCCGTGACCCGTTTACTGGTGGCTTCCCAGGTCACCGCTTTGGCGCCGTTTTCGCAGAACTGAAACGTCGATTTATGCTCTTTGTCGGGCCAGGCGCAGCCGGGACAATCAAAGCCATCCGGCTGATTGGTCCGCAGCAGCGTGGCGGGGGCATCGAGCGCATCCATTTGCGTACGAACGGCGATAGCGGTGGCTTTTAAGGCACCCCAGCCGCCCGCCGGACCATCATAGGGATGGACGCCGGGAACGACGCGTCTTCTGTTACTCATGTTCACTCCTGATGCGCTTTCGGCGGCGTATGGCAGGTGAAACGCCGCACGATCTCTTATCACCCGTTACCAGCCAGGGTAACGGGTGTTTTTTGTTAACGAAAGCATAACAATCAGGGCGGTGGCTGTATAATCAATGTTATCTATCACGCGTTAGATTTAACTTATTTAACGAATAATAAACATACAAAAATCAGGTCAGATTGTAGTGGCGATCCGGCGCCAGTTTCTCCGGTAAGGGATGCTGGCCGGTCATATCCAGCAGGTTGCGCTCAATGGTGTTACACATCGCGTTCAGCGGCAAATCGTTGGCTGCGGTACCGAACGGGTCCTCCAGCTCTTCCGCCAGCGAATCCCACGACAGAAAGGTGTAGGAGATAAACACCGACACGAACGGCGTCATATAGTGAAGATCGCCGACCAGCGCAAACGGCAGCAGCGTACAGAACAGATACACGGTGCGCTGCAAAATGAGCGTGTAGGCAAAGGGCACCGGGGTGCTGGCGAGGCGCTCACAGCCGCCCAGCGCGTGCCCCAGCTCATCAAGCTTATTGTCCATCAGGCTGAAGGTGACATCGCCGATCTTCTCTTCTGCGCGCAGGCGCCCAAGCTCATCGCCTGCCAGCAGCAGAATGCGGTTGGTTGGCATCGAACTGGCGAGAATTTCCGCCACGCTTTGCGCCGGCAGCAGACGCGCTAAATCGGCGCTCGGATCCGTCTTGCGCAGCTGATGCTTCAGGCTCCAGCTAAACGCCACCAGGTAGCTCACCAGGCGTTGATGGGCTGCGCTTTCGGCCGGCAGGATATTCTTCAGCTGGCGCACCAGCGTTCTCTGGGCAATCAGCACCGTTCCCCACAAATTGCGCGCTTCAACAAAGCGGTTGTATCCGGCGCTATTGCGAAAGCCAAGAAAAATGGCAATGGCGATCCCCAGCAGGCTAAACGGCGCGACGGTAAGATGGATACCCAGCTGTTCGTACCATTGATAGCTGATGATCGCGATAATCGACATCATCAGGTTAAGCAGCAGGCGAAAGACGATTTTTGACAGCACGGAGCCGTGCCAGTCAAACAAGCGAAGGAACCAGTGTTGTTCTGGCCGGATAATCATTGTTTTACTTCCTGAAGTTTCGAACGAATAATAGATACTTTCTATTATGCGATTGCCTTTTTATATTGTTTAAAAACACGACACGGCGTCAGCCGGCTATTTATCAGCGATGAAAGAATAGCCGCTGGATTATGGTCCTTTTTTATTTCACAGGCAATATTATCCGCAGGCTGACAAAGCCCTCAAGCGTTCAGGGGAATAACCTAAGCGATAATCGCGTCGCTATCCGCGCGGCAAGGGTCAATATGAATCATCATATGCAGCACGTTTTGGCTGTTTAGCACCCGCGCGCGGGCCAACAGCGCAATATCGTGCCCTTCCGCCACCGATAAATCTCCCGGCACCTCGATATGTACATCGACCAGGATCCCATCGCCGGCGCGTCGGGTTTTCAGGTCATGCAGCGCCACGACGCCGGGCGTTGCCAGAATAGTGGTGATTATCTGCTGCTCGCTGTCGCTATCCACTGACCGATCCATCAAGTCATGGAGGGCGTCATACGAAAAGGTATAGCCCATGCGGGTGACCAGCGCGCCGACGGCCAGCGCGGCCACCGGATCGAACCAGGCGAAGCCGGCCAGGTTACCGATGATGCCGACCGCGACCACCACCGACGACGCGGCATCCGAGCGGGCGTGCCAGGCATTGGCAATCAGCATGGACGACTGAATTTGTTTAGCCGCCCTGAGCATATAGCGGAATAACATCTCTTTGGCGGTCAGCGCGGCGAGCGCCACCCACAGAGCGGTAATATGCACGCTCGGGATAGACGCCGGATGCAGCAGTTTGCCGCAGGCGGACCACAGCATACCCGCGCCAACCAGTAACAGCAGCGCGCCAATCACCAGTGAAGCGCCGTTTTCATAGCGCCGGTGTCCGTAGTGATGATCGCTATCCGAGGGTTTGCCGCTTTTTTTATTGGCCAACAGCACGACGAAATCAGCGACTAAATCGGAAAGAGAATGAATACCATCGGCAATTAATCCCTGCGAACCGGAAAAAACGCCCGCCAGAACCTGGGCGCTGGATAAAAAAAGATTGACCACCACGCTGACCAGCGTCGTTTTACGCGCAATCTGGGCGCGCTGACCATCGTCAGTCATTTTCGCCATGATGACGTCCCCGTAAAAAAAGAAATAACGTACGCGATTTAGCTTAATTTTTCCTGAATAATCCGCCGCCGTTAAGAGAATGTTTACTTATTTTTATTGCTGTCAAATATATAAATGAGAATAGTTTGTTTTTAAAAAATATAGCCATGACAATAATAGCCGTGGCTATATTTTTGGCGTAAAAACGCAGCCGGAATAATTAAAACTGATTCATCCGGCGCATTGCGCAATGATACGCGCCGTTACGCACCGACACGCGCAGTACGCGGGCGACGCCGTGTACCGCAATTCGTGCGCTGTGCCGCTGCAGCGCGCTCATCGGCAAATTGAGCATCGCCTGCGCCCACGGCGGCAGCAGGTCAATCCCGGCGCGCATCATCATTCGCCCGACGGGATGACTCAGGCGCCCCGGCAGACGGGTCGATAGCAGGACGTCGGCAACCTCCTGCGTTCGCTCATCGCAGCGCAGCGTTGGGCGCATATCCTGCAGGTAGTCGGCAACCTGACGCGGCGTTACCGGGATATCCCGAGCGCCAAGGTGGCGGGCAATTTCGGCGGCCTCCTGATAATACTGCTCCTGGCGGGCGGCGCTGACCACGGTCCGCTTGTAGCGCAGGTGCGAGGCCATAAAGCTGCTGCATTCGGCGACATGAACCCAGGTGAGCAGCGCCGGGTCGCTGGCCTGATAGGGCGTGCCGTCTTTATCCTTGCCGCTCACCCGCAGGTGGATCCCCTGCACTTTTGCGATCAGCCGTTCGGCGTCGGCGGTGGTACCAAAGGTGGTGGCGGAAATAAACTGGCTGGTACGGCGCAGGCGGCCAAAGATATCTTCGCGGAAGTTTGAGTGATCCCAGACGCCCGCCAGCGCCAGAGGATGCAGCATCTGTAACAGCAGCGCGCTGACGCCGCCGCAGAGCATGGAGGTAAAATCGCCATGAACCTGCCAGATGGCCGACTGCGGACCAAATAGCCCCGGTTCGCCTTTGGGGTGTTCAAAATCGATCTCTTTTAGCGCCATGCCGGTTAAGCCCAGAACCTGAGCTTCAATCATTCCGCGTATGCTGGTCATTACCCACCTGCTCTGATCCGTGAGCGAGAAAGATAGCATTTATTAACGCCGGGGGCATTTGCCAACGATGGCTTTTAGGGCAGGAGCGCCCGCCGATAGCGGGCGCCAGCGAGCTTATGGATTGAGCTGGTAGTCGAGGCTTATCTCCGCGTTCAGCACCTGCGACACCGGGCAACCGGCTTTGGCTTTTTGAATGATGCCGTCAAACGCATCGGCCTCGATGCCTGGCAGCACAATTTTACTCTGCAGCGCGATTTGGGTGATGGCGAAGCCGCCGCCGGATTTATCCAGCGTCACCACCGCCACGGTATCAATGGAGGTGGCGGTGTAACCCTCTTCGCTCAGCATCAGCGAGAGCGCCATGGAGAAACAGGCGGCATGGGCGGCCCCGATAAGCTCTTCCGGGTTGGTGCCCTTGACGCCTTCGAAACGGGTGTTAAAACCATAAGGCTGCTGGTTCAGCGCGCCGCTCTCGGTCGAGACGGTTCCTTTTCCGCTTTTCAGATCCCCTTCCCAGTGCGCCTGACCTTTCTTATGGATTGCCATAATATCGCTCCTTTTTTGATATGAAAGGGTTAAGTATAGAACCCCCTAAGGCATTTGGGCGGCGCGCGGCGTTTTTCAGATCAATCCGTCGGGATATTTTTACTCATATTAACGCCGGTAACGCGGAAACCCGCGGCGTCGTAGAGATGGCGCGCGCGCTGATTATCCCCGGCGACGCGCAGTTTAATTTGGCCGATCCCCTGGCTTTTCAGCGCATGCTCAAAAGCCGCCATCGCTTGTTTACCCAGGCCCTGTCCCTGAAACGCCGGATAAATATAAAAATCGCAGATAAAGGCGGAGCGCATTTCTTCGTCAGGCTTGTACCAGAGATAGCCGACCCGCTTTTCTGCGCCGTCACTGTCATCGAATAAGCAGCATAAAACCTGGCCGCGAGTATTGACGCCGTCGGGCAGATCCGCGGCGATTTCGCGCTGCGCCTGGGCTAACGCGGCCGCCGGCGAGTGCGCGTAATTGGCGGAGATTTCCGCCGCGTAGTCGGGGATAAAGTAGTCGAGATACGCGGGGTATTCCGTATCGCGCATTGGGCGAAGCACTATCATTAAAGGGTTCCTTTTATATCGTGAGTTTGCGCCAGTTTCTGCTGAATCTCACCGAGAAACAGCGGCAGCGCGGTTGGCTGATAGTCCCGAGAAAGGTAAATACCATATACGCTTAGCGCTTTTGGCCGCCAGGCCGGTAAAACCTGTTTCAGCGCCCCGCTGTTGAGCGCCCGCTGCGCCTCCAGCTCCGGCAGCATCGCGATGCCGCAGCCGGCGACCGCCGCCTCCATCAGCAGCGAGGAGATCCCGGCGCTAAGGTTGCCGGAAACCGCCACCGCCACGCTTTCGCCGCTGGCGTCGCTAAACTGCCAGGTCTGGCTGGCAAAATGGCTGTAATGCAGGCAGTTGTGACGAGCGAGATCTTCCGGCGTTTGCAGCGGACCGTTCTGCTGAAGCCAGCGCGGCGACGCGCACAGCACCGAACGACACACGCCAAGGCGGCGGGCGATAGCCCCGGGCTCCGGATTGTCGGTGATCCGAATCGCCACGTCGATCCGTTCGCCGATCAGGCTGACCGGGTGATTATTGATATCCAGCTCAAGGCGCAGCTGCGGATAACGGGCGAGAAAATCGGGTAGCAGCGGCGAAATCAGCTGCATCGCCGTAAAGTGAGCGCAGGCGACGCGCAGCGTCCCGCTGGGGATCGCACGCTCGCTTTGCCCGGCGATCTCATCCGACAGCTGCGTCAGGGTGCGCGTTTTTTGCAGCACCTTTTCCCCCGCAGCCGTGAGCGTCAGTTTGCGGGTTGAGCGATGGACCAGCCGGGTTCCCGCCCACTGCTCCATCTGTTCCAGATAGCGGCTGACCATCGGACGCGACATCCCCAGCGCGCGGGCGGCGGCGCTTAAGCTCCCCAGTTCACAAATGCGCATATACACCTGCGCGGCAATTACCCGATCCATAACTGATTTCCATCTGCACGTTTTATGAAACTCAGCATCTCTTTTTTCAGGAATTTTCGCAAATCATGAAATCCGTACAATAGCGCTCATTCACCTGACCAAGAGAAAACGAATATGAAATTATCTGCCCTTGCTATCGCAACCACGCTGTTCAGCACGTCGGTTCTGGCCGCGCCCCTAACGCTGCAAACCTACAACCCGCAGGAGAACGGCATTTTCGCGGTTAACTCCACCCTCGCCTCCGGCCCGCATGAAGCGGTGCTGTTTGACGCTCAATTCAGCGTCAAAGATGGCGAGAAGCTGGTTGAAATGATTAAGAAAAGCGGTAAAAAACTGACCCGCATCGTGATTACCTCCGGCGATCCGGACTTCTATTTCGGCCTCGAGCCGCTGGTGAAGGCTTTCCCGGATGTCAACGTGGTGGCGACCGCGGAAGTGGTTAAACACATTAACGCCACCAAAGCGGCCAAACTGGCCTACTGGGGCCCGCAGATGAAGGACGGCGCGCCGAAGCAGGTTTACGTCCCGCAAGCGCTGACGGCAAACACCTTCACCATCGACGGCGAAAAGGTTGAGATCCGCCAGCCGCAAAATTATGCCGCCTATGTCTGGATCCCGGCGAATAAAGCCATTCTTGGCGGGACCGGCGTGGCGTGGGGCATGCACGTCTGGACGGCGGACACCCAGAGCGTCGAAAGCCGCCAGCAGTGGATAAGTACGCTCGACGAGATGGCCGCGTTGCATCCGCAGCAGGTGATCCCCGGCCATTACCTGAGGACTCCGCCCGCAGGCGACCGCGCGATTACCTTTACCCGCGATTATCTGACCCAGTTCGAGCAGGCGCTCAACGCGCACAAAGATTCCGCCGGCGTTATCAAGGCGATGAAACAGCGCTGGCCGGGACTCGCGGAAGAGAGTTCGCTGGATCTGAGCGCCAAAGTGAATACCGGCGAAATGAAGTGGTAAGACTGGCTAACGTGCGGGTCTTTCTGCCGGATGGCGGGTGACCACCTGCCCGGCCGACGAACCGGGGTCCGCTAAAAAGACTGTTCTTAATCTGCCGACTCAACGTTGCTAAACCCGGCAAAATGGGCCACGATGATTATCGCCGCGCTAAAAATGCGCGGCGTACTTAAGGGTTAAATTTCGTCCGACACCCGTCGGGCTTGTCCTTGAAACCGACACAGGATAAAGGAGTAAGAATGAAATCGAACCAACAGGCACGTCATCTTCTTGGTCTGAACTACAAGCTTTCTCAGCAGAAAAAAGTGCTGCTGGAAGGCGATGCGGAAACCACGGTTAACCATGTTCGCGCCACCGGCCGCAAGCGCCGCGGTGGCTAACTTTTCAGCTGAATGATGATAAAAACACCGTCCTCTCCCCGGGATGGTGTTTTTTTAAGACTATCGGCCTCATGTTTACCCTCCTTTGATGTCTTCTGCTTTATACTCTGCCCGCTGCCATTCCCTGCCAGCCCCCCGCCTGTCGCCGCGCCCGGGCTGAAGCGATTATCAAGGAGTTAGTGCGATGCAATTCACTCATAAGAAAAACCGCTCTCTATACATCCCTTACGCCGGCCCCGTGCTGCTTGAATTTCCGCTGCTCAACAAAGGCAGCGCCTTCAGCATGGAAGAGCGCAGCAGCTTCAACCTGCTGGGCCTGCTGCCGGAAGTGGTCGAAACCATCGAAGAACAGGCCGAACGCGCGTGGATCCAGTACCAGGGATTTAAAACCGAGATCGACAAGCACATCTACCTGCGCAATATCCAGGATACCAACGAAACGCTGTTCTACCGCCTGGTCGGCAACCACCTTGACGAAATGATGCCGGTTATCTACACCCCAACCGTCGGCGCCGCCTGTGAACGCTTCTCTGAGATCTATCGTCGCGCCCGCGGCGTGTTTATCTCTTATCAGAACCGCAATAACCTCGACGATATTCTGCAAAACGTACCGAACCACAACGTTAAGGTTATCGTGATGACCGACGGCGAACGTATTCTCGGCCTCGGTGACCAGGGTATCGGCGGGATGGGCATTCCTATCGGCAAACTGTCGCTGTATACCACCTGCGGCGGTATCAGCCCGGCCTACACGCTGCCGGTGGTGCTGGACGTCGGTACTAACAACCAGCAGCTGCTGGACGATCCGCTGTATATGGGCTGGCGCCACCCGCGCATCACCGACGACGAGTACTATCAGTTTGTCGACGACGTTATCCAGGCGATTAAAGCCCGCTGGCCGGACGTACTGCTGCAGTTCGAAGACTTCGCGCAGAAAAACGCCATGCCCCTGCTCAACCGCTATCGCCACGAAGTGTGCTCCTTTAACGATGATATCCAGGGCACCGCTTCGGTCACCGTCGGTACGCTGATCGCCGCCAGCCGCGGCGCGGGCAGCCAGCTGAGCGAGCAGAAAATTGTCTTCCTCGGCGCCGGCTCCGCGGGCTGCGGTATCGCAGAGCAGATCGTCGCGCAAATCCAGCGCGAAGGGTTAAGCGAAGAGGAAGCCCGTAAACGCGTCTTTATGGTTGACCGTTTCGGTCTGCTGACCGACGCCATGCCGAACCTGCTGCCGTTCCAGAGCAAACTGGTGCAAAAGCGTGAGCACCTGCAAGCGTGGGACACCACGAATGATGTGCTGTCGCTGCTCGACGTGGTGCGCAACGTCAAACCGGATATCCTGATCGGCGTTTCCGGGCAGCCGGGGCTGTTCACCGAAGAGATTATCCGCGAGATGCACAAGCACTGCCCGCGGCCAATCGTGATGCCGCTGTCCAACCCGACCTCCCGGGTGGAGGCCACGCCGCAGAATATCCTCAGCTGGACCGACGGCGCGGCGCTGGTCGCCACCGGCAGCCCGTTTGCCCCGGTCACCCTCAAAGGCAAACAGTACGTTATCGCCCAGTGCAATAACTCCTATATCTTCCCGGGAATTGGCCTCGGCGTTATCGCTTCGGGCGCATCGCGCGTGACCGATGAGATGCTGATGGCCGCCAGCGAAACCCTGGCGAAACATTCGCCGCTGGTGAATAACGGTGAAGGCCCGGTTCTGCCGGAGCTGAAGGATATTCAGAGCGTTTCACGCGCTATCGCGTTTGCGGTGGGCAAAATCGCCCAGGAACAGGGCGTGGCGGTGAAAACCTCCGCCGAAGCGTTGCTGCAGGCGATCGCCGATAACTTCTGGCAGCCGGAGTACCGGAACTACCGCCGCACGTCGATTTAACCGGTAGATGAGTCATACAGGGGGCCTGCTTTGCAGGCCTTTTTTTATTCTCATCTGGTCAAAACCGCTTTCTCCCTCTACACTGCCAGCACCCATCAACTCACTGAATAAAAAAGGAGGATCCCATGTCGTACTGTGAAATGTTTTTTTCACGTGCATTTGGCGATCGCACCTGCTCAAGCGTTATCGGTATCGTGCTGCGATAACTTCAGCTTGAGCGAAGAAACCATAGACTAACTCCCTTCCCTCGGGCTTACCGGGTTATCGTCAGCGATGTTTGACGAGGCATTCACATGCCTGTAACTCTTGAGTAAGTTCACAATGAGCACATTACTAACTGCACAATCTCTTCATGTTGATACGGCGTTTGGCCCGCTGTTCACAAACCTCTCCTTTACCCTGAAAAAAGGCGACCGTATTGGCCTGATTGGCTATAACGGCTGCGGAAAAAGTACCCTGCTACAGGTGCTGGACGGCACGATCGTGCCCAGTTCGGGCTGCGTGGCGCTGGCCAGTCACTGTCTGATGGCGCGTGTGGAACAGCATCTACCCGATGCGCTGTTAGCGCAGCCCCTGCTGCAGGTAGTACTGGCGAAACTTCCCGCCCCTGAGCGTGAGAGTCAGCGCTGGCAAGCGGAGAGGCTATTGGCAGAGATGGGCTTTACGCCAGATGAGGCCGCGCAGCGGGCGTCAACCCTGAGCGGCGGTCAGCATACCCGGCTGCTGCTTGCCAGGGCGCTGATTCAGCAGCCGGATCTCCTGCTGCTGGATGAGCCGGGAAACCACCTCGACCTGCCGACCCTCCTGTGGCTGGAAAGCTTCCTGCTAACCTGGCAGGGGAGCTTCGTTCTGGTGTCGCATGATAATATCTTATTGGATGCTGTAACTAATTCCAGTTGGATCCTGCGCGACAGAACGCTGCACGCCTTCTCCCTGCCCTGCAGCGCCGCCCGCCGGGCGCTGGAAGAGCAGGACGCCAGCGATGCGCAGCGCCATAAAGCCGAGCAAAAGGAGATCGACCGGGTCGCCGCCAGCGCCAAACGGCTGGCTATCTGGGGTCGGACTTATGACAACGAAGATCTCTCCCGCAAAGCCAAGCAGATGGAGAAGCAGGTTCAACGCCTGAAGGAGTGCCAAACCGAGCTGACCATGGGCACCCCCTGGCGGCTGGCGCTCCACGGCGACATGCTGCGGGCTGACCGACTGCTGGAGATGGAACAGCTCCCCGTTCCCCCCGCGCCCGGTCTGCCGGCCCTGTTTACCGCGGGCCTGGCTCGCCTGAAAAGCGGCGATCGGGTGGCGGTGATGGGCCGTAACGGCGGCGGCAAGTCTTCGCTGCTGCGTCTGCTGTGGCGGCAAATGCAGCAGGAAACGGCGGAGAGCGGTTTGCGCCTGCATCCGCGGCTGAAGCCGGGTTATTACGACCAGACCCTGCATCAGCTGGCGGATGACGATACCCTTCTCGACGCGCTGGAGCCCTTTGAACCAGGCCCGGATGCGCGCAGGCGGGCGCTGATTTCCGCCGGATTCAGCTGGCCGCGTCACGGGCAAAAGGTCGCCACCTTAAGCGGCGGCGAGCGTTCGCGCCTGCTGTTCGTCGGCCTCTCTCTGGCCCGCTATAGCCTGCTGCTGCTGGATGAGCCCACCAACCATTTAGATATGGATGGCAAAACGGCGCTGGCGGCTACGCTGCGCGACTATCCCGGCGGCCTGCTGCTGGTGAGCCACGATCGCGAGCTCATTAACCGCAGCTGCAATCGCTTCTGGCTTATCGACGAGCGCGGGCTGAGCGAATGGCACAGCAGCGAAGAGGTGTATGAGATTTTGCGCACCGCCGTTCGTCGTCCGGCGACGCAGGCCGCGACGGTGAACAGTAGCGAACCGGAGGAGGACCAGGATGCGCTGCTGGAGCGGTTAGTCACGCTTGAGCAGCTGCTGGCCGACGATCTGGCGCGCAAGCCAAAACATCAAAAACCGCAGCTGCAGGCGCAGTGGCGTAAGGAGATAACAACGATTGCGACGTTATTAGGCTAACAGGCGCTCTCCCGGCGCGGCGATCCGCGCCGGGAGATTATTCCGCGCCGGCAGGCGAAGCCGGTTTGACCCGACTAAACTGCTGCTCGGTCATCATCCGCCCCCACTGATCCCCCTGCCACGCTTTATCCAGCGTAAAGCCAAAGGATTCATACAGCCTGCGGGCGGCGTTCAGCCCGCTGAAGGTCCACAGCCGCACCGCGGCGAAGTTCTGGCTATCGCAAAAGGCCATCGCTTCATTCAGCAGACGTCGGCCAACGCCGCTTCCCCGGCAGCTATCGTCGAGGATAAACCAGCGCAGATGCGCTTCATTATTACCAAGATCTTCGCCGTCAATCGCCACCGATCCGACAATCTGCTCACCCTGAACGGCAAGCCAAACCCGGTTGCACGGTTTCTCAAGACGACCGGAAAACTCCGCTAGCCCGCTGGCCACTTTGCTCTCGAAAAAGTGACCAAATTCATAATGCTTCGCATAGTACTCGCCGTGCATCTGCGTAATGCGGCCAATCATTCCCGGACGATAGCCGGTAACGATATCAATCCTGGCGGTTAAGTCGATCATTTTATCTCCTCGTCAGAGCCAAGGGAGGCAATGGCCTCCCTTGGTACCCCTTGTCATCAGGCACAACAACGATCGTTCCATGAATCACGATAGACAATATTACCCTCCGTATACTTCCATGTAATTGCTTCATAACGCAATTCAAGCGTTTCAAGGTGAGTACTACTCATACCGTTAGGAGACAGGAATGGTGCGACCGTTGTGAATTTGACGTTTTCAAGAATGATATTGAAATACTCGGCCTCGATGCCCGATTCCAGAATGCGGTACATCTTAATTGTAGCCTTTTTCATGGTCCGGCCTTCACAGACCGCGCGGTACAGAAGTGGTGTTGTCTGATCAAATTCTTTCACTATCGTTATAGGGCGGTGAACGCGTGTACCTGTAAGTTTTCCCCAGCTCGGGTCAACCGGAATAGTGACACCGTGAGAGAATGATTTTAATTCGATTGAACCCAGGCGAAGTGGCATTAGGCAACTGCCAACAATCGGCGAACCATTTTCATCTTCGAGCCATAAATGTGCGGGTGTAGACATAGCATTTCCTTATAAATAAATTTCAAACAATGCTAAATTTTGATGTTTTGATGATTACCATTTCACGTATCGATAAAAAACAACGATCACAAAAATGCAGAATATGGGGACAGGCCATATTGGTCCATCAGGGAAAATTTGAAAAAGGACAATTGCAAATAAAAGTGTCAATAAGGCAGGACCGTACATCGATATCAATGACCTGAATATCCGTCTGAAAAACCTTTTAATAAGACTCATCATGATTATCGAATCATCCTGGTGATGATGTCTGCAATCTCACCATCCGATACCCATTGTGCATTAAACGCCTCAGCTCGTTCAAACAATGGCTCTATCAGGAAGTACATCATTTCCAGCTCTTGTGCATATAGCGCCGAGTAGTACGCTGGACAAGTAATATGAAGACGACGCGCACTATCTGCCGCTTTCTGCACAACGCCATATAAACCAATAACCCCAACAACACCTCCCGCTCTTCTCCCTGCCAGTGCACTGAGTTCAAGGCTTAAATTCATGCCTGCAGCGACAAATGATGCTGTTGCTAAAGCAAATCCTGTATTTGTGAGTGAACTTGCGGCAATATGAATATTTACTGCCATTAACAGTTGTTTGATGTGCTCTAGTTGATCGGACGTTTTGTATCGGAATACGTCTTCAAAGTAAATCCTAAGCATTTCATACACAACATCTCCATGTCTTATAATATGATAAACGCCTTTAGTAAATCGGATATCTTCGGACTTTTGTTTCTGGCATACGTCCTGATATTCATCAGTAAAGCAGGATGTATAATACAGCACACGCGTTGCGCCTGCACCGATCCTTTCAATCTGATTTGATACGTCTTTTCCTACATCCTTTAATGCGTGGTCGAGTTCTAACGCAAGAATTTTATTAGCCTGCAAATAACTTATAACTTCATTTCTGTAGTACATAGCCGCTCCTTGCTTATTTCATTAAATCCGGTTAACCATTATTTCCCACGAGAAAGCGTCCGATAGACCGTGGGGCGGGAGACGGAGAATAATTCAGCCAAGTACTCGCCGCTTCCGCGCATCATGCAAAGCTCTTTCTGCTGTTTATCTGACAGCTTCGGCTGCTTCCCCCGCAGTTTTCCTTTAGCCCGGGCGATGGCCATCTCTTCGCGCGTGCGAAGACGTATCAGGTCGCCTTCAAACTCGGCAAACGTCGCCAGCACATTAAAGAACATCTTACCCATCGGATCTGCAGGGTCGTAGAGGCTGTTGCCCAGCGCCAGCTTCACGCCACGGGCCTGAAGGGCATCAGCAATATCTCTTGCATCCGGAACTGAACGGGCCAGCCTGTCCAGTTTCGGTACGACCAGCGTGTCTCCCTGGCGAACTGCCGCCAGAGCCTGAGCCAGATCCTGGCGGTCAGTTGAACATCGGGCATAGCCAATGCGTATTTCTGTCATAAATATGTACGTATAAGGGCCGTGAAAGAGATTTATATCGTACCAGTGATATGAGACAACGTCAGCAGTGAGATTGACCTGGACTTATTACCCGTGAAAAAAGCAATTTCGAGCGCATCGTCGCCACGCTGGGGCTGAAGAAAAGGACGCAGGGTAACGGAAATTTCGGCGGTTCCGGCGTAGTCCCCCGTATTACCTCACTCTGCGGAGAATAAGGCGAAGAAAAAGCGACAGGCACCGGGCGATGCCTGTTTTTCCGCTTATTGCGGATTTTTCTCTTTCCAGGCATCCCATGCCGCTTTAATTTCCTGCTTCGCGGCGGCGGCATCGTTAAAGCCGTTCAGCTCCACTTTTTTACGCCCTTCCGGCAGCTGTTTGTAAACGCGGAAGAAAGCCTGCAAACGCTCCTGCTCGATTTTCGGCAGATCGCCGATGGTGTTGATGTCATCGTAGGTTGGGTCGATTTTGCTTGCCGGAACGGCAATGATTTTGTCGTCCTTCTCGCCGCCATCAATCATCTTGAGCACGCCAATCGCGCGCAGCTTAATCAGCGTTCCCGGCGCCATCGGCGCGCGGGTATAAAACACCACGTCCAGCGGATCGCCATCCCCTGCCAGGGATTGCGTCAGCGAACCGTAGTTAGCCGGATAGGCCACCGGCATTGACTGGAAACGATCGGCGATCAAAAAGCCGGTTTTGGCGTCGGTTTCATATTTGATAATGCCGCCCGCGGGAATTTCGGTCACGGCATAAAACTCTTCAGGGTTGTTTTTCGGCTGCGGGAAATCCAGTACGTTCTGCGCCTGAACGGTAGCGGAAAGCAGAAGGCCTGAGGCAAGGAGTGTTTTTACCAGATGCATTGTCGTGTCGCTCTATCGTTATAAGAAATTGAAAAACAGAACGATAGAGGCCGCAAATGAAGCGTGTATGACGTAACGATGACAGTGATGTGACGCGAATTTCATTAATAATTCTGATTAAAAAATCGGCGCACCAAGCTCACCCCGGCAAGGAATATCTATTATTCCCTTGATTTAATGAAGATTTAAGCTAAACCTTAGCATGCGTAAAAAACAAAATTGTGTTAATACGCTTATGTTCAATAAGGAGAACAGAATGAAAGCTGCTGTCGTCACGCAAGATCATCAGGTCAATGTTACGGAAAAAACGCTTCGTCCCCTGCAACATGGCGAAGCCCTTTTAAAAATGGATTGCTGCGGCGTATGTCACACCGACCTGCACGTTAAGAACGGCGACTTTGGCGATAAAACCGGGGTCATTCTGGGCCATGAAGGCGTGGGCGTTGTGCAGCAGGTCGGCCCCGGCGTTCATTCTCTGAAGCCGGGCGATCGCGCCAGCGTGGCGTGGTTCTTCGAAGGCTGCGGGCATTGTGAATATTGTAACAGCGGCAACGAAACGCTGTGTCGCTCGGTGAAAAATGCCGGCTATACCGTGGATGGCGGTATGGCGGAAGAGTGTATCGTCATGGCCGACTACGCGGTCAAAGTGCCGGACGGGCTCGATTCTGCGGCGGCCAGCAGCATCACCTGCGCGGGCGTCACCACCTATAAAGCGGTCAAAGTCTCACATATCAAACCCGGCCAGTGGATTGCCATTTATGGCCTCGGCGGCCTCGGCAATCTGGCGCTGCAGTATGCCAAAAACGTGTTTAACGCCAAAGTCATCGCCCTTGACGTTAATGATGAACAGCTGAAGCTGGCCGCGGAAATGGGCGCGGACCTGACCATCAACTCCCGCAGCGAAGACGCAGCCAAAATTATTCATGAGAAAACCGGCGGCGCGCATGCCGCGGTGGTAACCGCCGTCGCCAAAGCGGCGTTTAACTCAGCGGTGGATGCGGTTCGCGCGGGTGGACGCGTGGTGGCGGTAGGCCTGCCTCCGGAAGCGATGAGCCTGGACATTCCGCGCCTGGTCCTCGACGGTATCGAAGTGGTGGGTTCGCTGGTCGGTACCCGTCAGGACCTGACCGAAGCCTTCCAGTTTGCCGCGGAAGGGAAAGTCGTACCGAAAGTGACCCTGCGTCCGCTGGGCGATATCAACGCCATCTTCAAAGAGATGGAACAGGGACAGATTCGCGGCCGTATGGTCATTGATTTCCGCCGCTAATCTTCGGACCTCTCCCGCTACGGGAGAGGTTTAATTGTCCCTTTACACGCACGGCCCCGTTGCGCAACCGTACATCATCACCAGCGGAAATAGCGGCACCAGCGGGATCAGGGCAATCTCTCCCAGAGGGCTAATGGTCTGCGTTTTATCGTTAATTGACACGACGACGGGTCTGGCAAGCCGATAAGCGTCATCCAGCTCATTGGGATCAACGGTTGACCAGAAACCGGTCGCTTTAAACAGTACGCCAAGATGGTCGTTGTCCAGCGCGGTCGCGTGATACTGGCTGGTTAACAGACTTAGCTGACTGGCATCCAGCCTGCGCTTGTCGAGCACCACCAGATATTCCGCAACAACCTCATGCTGTTTCACGACAAAATTCACCCGTACGCCGGATGCGACCTTATTGAAGCGTTCGTAGAAAGTATTATAACGCTGGTACTCCTGCGGCACCCCTTTACGGAAGAATCGATAGCTGTATTTGTTTGAATTGGCAATGATGCCCGACTCAATAGGTTTAACCTTAACAATGGTATCGGTAGAGGGCAAATTGGGTGCGCTGGTACAGCCCGCCAGCACCGTCATCGCCAACATCAGTAAATACTTCAGCATCGTCGCTCTCCCTTTATTACGCTGACTATCTCTCAGTCATTAAATTATCCAGCATGAGTTTCAGCTGAAAGGCATGTAAATACCAGCCCCTAAAAATCGAGCCGGGTATAAATGCTTTTTATGCAAATGCTTAGCGCAAATCCTTACTTCCTTTGTTAAAACGCGCGCCCGATGATGGCCAAACAAGAGATAACAAAGGAATTCACCATGCACACCCGTTTTCGCCTGCCCGCGCTGGCGGCATTTTTTTTGAGCGGCGCGTTTTCCGCGTGGGCCGCCGACGCGCCGGTTAAAGGCGGCACGTTAATTTATCTGGAGCAGCAGCCGCATACCAATCTTTATCCCCCGGCCGGAGGCTTTTACCCTAACGGCGGTATTCTTAATCAAATAACCGATAAGCTGACCTGGCAAAATCCAAAAACCTTACAAGTCGAACCGTGGATAGCCGAAAGCTGGAGCGCCAACGCGGATAAAACCGAATATACCTTTAAGATTCGCCCTGACGTCACCTTTTCTGATGGCACCCCGCTTGACGCCAATGCGGTTGCCAAAAACTTTGATACCTACGGCCTCGGTAATAAAGCGCACCGCCTGCCGGTGTCCGAGGTGATTAATAACTACGATCGCAGCGAAGTCATCGATCCGCTGACGGTTAAGTTCTACTTTAAAAAGCCCTCGCCGGGATTTCTGCAGGGCACCGCGACCATCGGCTCCGGGCTGGTTTCCCTGAGCACCCTGGCGCGAAATTTTGAAGAGCTGGGCGACGCCCGCCATATTATTGGCTCCGGGCCTTTTACGGTTAAAGATGAAAAGCCGGGACGTGAACTCGCTCTGGTCGCACGTCAGGATTATCAATGGGGGCCGAAAAGTCTCGCCCAGCAGGGGCCAGCGAATCTCGACGGCATAACCTATATCGTCACCCCGGAAGATGGCGTACGCGTTGGCGCGCTGCTGGCAGGCCAGGCCGATTTTATTCGCCAGGTGCAGGCCTATGATGAAAAGCAGGCAACCGATCGGGGCTTTAAAATCTATGCCGCCCCGACGCGCGGCGTTAACGACAGCCTGAGCTTCCGCCCGGATAATCCGCTGGTTGCCGACCTGCGCGTTCGTCAGGCGCTGCTGCACGCCACCGACGCCAGACAGGTGGTTGAAACCCTGTTCTCCGCCAACTATCCGCAGGCGACCTCCGTCGTCGCCAGCACCGCGGCCGGATACGTTAACCTCAGCGATAAGCTGGTTTTCGATCCGGCCAAAGCGAAACAGCTGCTTGATGAGGCGGGCTGGAAACCGGCCGCCGACGGTATACGGGTCAAAGATGGCCAGCGCCTGGCATTAACCGTCTATGAATCCCTGCCCCAGCCGCAAAACAAAGAGGTACTCCAGCTTGTCGCCCAGCAGTGGCGCCAGGTCGGCGTTGCGCTGGCGGTCAAAGCCGGTGATGCCGGCAGCCGTACGCTGGACAGCCTCGACCCGTTGAAAACGCCGCTTACCGTGTCGGAAGTGGGCCGCGCCGACCCTGACGTGGTGAAAAGCATGTTCTTCCCCGCTAACCGCGACGCGCTGCTGCAAAAAGGCGGTTCCAGCGACAAAGTCCAACGCTTCCGTGACGATAAGCTCAACGCGCTGCTGACCGCGATCTCAGCCGAAGTCGAGCCGCAAAAACGCCTCCAGCTCACCGGCGACGCCCAGCGCTACCTGCTGGACAACGCCTACGTGATCCCGATATTTGAAGAG
Source organism: Klebsiella sp. RCJ4 (assembly GCF_009025755.1). NCBI lineage: Bacteria > Pseudomonadati > Pseudomonadota > Gammaproteobacteria > Enterobacterales > Enterobacteriaceae > Klebsiella > Klebsiella sp. RCJ4. Next base: position 49,685 of record NZ_WCIN01000038.1, on the reverse strand, counting down.
CCGCAGGTCTTTGCCGGCGCGCCGTGGGTGAAAGGCGTCAGTTTTGAAGCGGTAGGCCGCCCGTCGTTCTACGGCGCGTGGCTGGAAAAGCACTAAGGAGCCCGCGATGAGCCACTATCTTCTGCGGCGGTCCGGTCAGGGTTTACTGGTGCTGTGGGCCGCGTTTACCCTCTCCTTCATCCTGTTACAGGTGCTACCCGGCGATGCGGTACTGATCAAGTTTCAGAATCCGGATCTGGGGCTCAGCCCTGAGCAGATCGCCGAAATGCGCCTCGCCTACGGGGCCGATAGCCCGCTGTGGAGACAGTACTTCCACACGCTGATGGCCATGCTGCGTGGCGATTTTGGCTATTCGCTGCAGGCCGGGCTGCCGGTCAGCGCGCTTATCGCCAGCAACCTGCCGGAAACATTAAGCCTGGCGCTGCCCGCCTTTGCTCTGGCGGTGGCGCTGGCCTTCGCCTCACGGCTGCCGGGCCTGCGCTGGCTCAGCAACGCGCTGCAATCCCTGCCGGCGCTGTTTATCTCGCTGCCGACGTTCTGGCTCGGCATCGCCCTGATTCAGATTTTCTCCTTTCAACTGCGCTGGATCCCGGTGATCAATCCCGGGCCGATTGAGGGGCTGATTTTGCCCATTATTGCCGTCGCGGTGCCGATTTCCGCTCCGCTGGCGCAAATCCTGATGCGCAGTCTGGATCAGGTCGCCGCGCAGCCGTTTGTCGCCGTTGCCCGCGCCAAAGGCCTGAGCGAAACCGGCGCCCTGTGGCGGCACGTTACCGGCAACGCCCTGCTGCCGGTGCTCAATATCGCCGGTCTGCTGCTGGGGGAACTGATCGCCGGCGCGCTGATTACCGAAACCGTGTTTGGCCGCGGCGGTCTGGGGCTGCTGACGCAGCAGGCCGTCAATAATCAGGATATCGCGGTACTGCAGGCGGTGGTGATGATCTCTGCCCTCGGTTTCGTGCTGATTAACCTGCTGGTCGACCTGCTGATGCCGCTGTTCGACCCGCGCCTGAAAACCGTTATCGGAGGTGCCGTATGAGCCTGGTGGATTACGCAACCGCCGCGCGCCGCCGCACGTCAAACTGGCGTACACGGCGCGTCCAGCCCGGTCTGCTGCTGGCCTGGGCGGTAATGATCGTTGCCGCGCTGATGGCTATCGCTCCGCAGCTGTTTACCGACTATAGCCCGCTGGAAGGGTTCCCCGGCGCCCAGCGGCTGGCCCCGCAGGCCGGCCACTGGCTGGGAACCGACCAGCTGGGCCGCGATCTGTGGAGCCGCATCGTCTTCGGCGCCGTTCATTCGCTTTCCGCCGCGCTGGCGGCGGTGGCGATCGGCCTGTTTATCGGTACCGCGCTGGGCACGCTGGCCGGCGCGCTGGCGGGACGCGTGGAGTCGGCAATTATGCGCCTGGTCGACGTGCTGCTGGCGATCCCCTCTTTATTGCTGTCGCTGACGGTCATCATTCTGCTCGGTTTCGGCACGCTCAACGCCGCCGTCGCGGTAGGCGCGGCGGCCGTCGCCAGCTTTGCCCGCCTGGCGCGAGCGGAGGTGGTCCGCGTACGCCACAGCGACTTCGTCGAAGCGGCCTACGGCAGCGGCGGCACCTTTTTCGCCGTTTTCTGGCGGCATATTCTGCCCAACTCGCTCACCGCGGTGCTGGCCTTTGCCACCCTCCAGTTCGGCCAGGCCATTCTGGCGCTCTCGACCCTGAGTTTTCTCGGCTACGGCACGCCGCCGCCGGTCCCGGAGTGGGGTCTGCTGATCGCCGAAGGCCGCAACTATCTCTCCACCGCCTGGTGGCTGACCACCCTGCCCGGTATTGCGGTGATTGCGGTCGTGCTCGCCGCCAACCGTATTAGCCGTCAATTTAGCGGAGAACGCCGATGAATGTTTTAAGCGTAGAGCATCTGCGCATCAGCTATCGTTCACAGCGTGAATGGCGCGAGGTCGTGCACGACGTGAGTTTTCAGGTCAAACGCGGCGAAATGCTGGCGTTTGTCGGTGAATCCGGCTCGGGTAAAACCACCACCGCACAGGCGATTATTGGCCTGCTGGCGGATAACGCGCGCCGGGACAGCGGGCGTATCTTGATTAATGGCGAAGATATCAGCGGCTGGTCCGCTAAACGCCTCGACGGTCTGCGCGGCGCGCGGATTAGCCTGGTGCCTCAGGATCCGGGCAACTCCCTGAATCCGGTAAAAACCATCGGCGCGCAGGTGGGCGAAATCCTGCGTCTGCATCAAAAAAGCAGCGCCGCGGCGCGTAAAGCGCAGGTGCTGGCGCTGCTGACCAAAGTTGGGCTGAGCCACCCGGAACAGCGCATCGATCAATATCCCCACCAGCTTTCAGGCGGTATGAAGCAGCGGGTGCTGATTGCTATCGCAATCGCCCTGAAACCCGACTTAATCATTGCCGATGAGCCCACCAGCGCCCTCGACGTGACGGTACAGAAACGGATCCTCGACCTGCTGGATACGCTGCGCCGGGAGTCCGGCACGGCGGTACTGTTCGTCACCCACGATCTGGCGCTGGCGGCGGAACGCGCCGACCGTCTGCTGGTCTTTCGCCACGGCGAGATTCAGGAACAGGGCGCGACCGGCGACGTCATACGTACGCCGCAGCATACCTATACCCGCCAGCTGCTGAGCGATCTCCAGGGTTCGACGCTGACCATTGCCCCGGCCAGCGGGCGCGTACTGGCGACCCCGGCGATCCGCGTGGAGGGCATCAGCAAGCGCTTCTCATTAGGCCGCGCGCATTTGCAGGCGCTGGACGCCGTGAGCTTCGAGGTGAAGCGCGGTAGCACCCACGCGCTGGTCGGCGAGTCCGGCTCCGGCAAAACGACGCTTGCGCGGATCCTGCTGGGATTCGAAAAGGCCGATAGCGGCCATATCGCTATCGACGGTATCGATGCCGGGCATCTCAGCCGCGAGGCGCTCCGCCAGCTGCGGCGTAAAATTCAGTTCGTTTACCAGAATCCTTTTGCCTCGCTGGACCCGCGGCAAACGCTGTTTGAGATTATCGAAGAGCCGTTAAAAAACTTCGACCGCCTCAACACCGAAGTGCGGCGCCAGCGCGTCGAAACGGTCGCCGCCCGCGTGGCGCTCGCTCCGGAGCTGCTGTCGCGAACCGCCCGTGAGCTTTCCGGCGGCCAGCGGCAGCGGGTGGCCATCGCCCGCGCCTTAATCCTTGAACCGACGATCCTTGTCCTCGATGAAGCGACTTCGGCGCTGGACGTCACGGTGCAGGCGCAAATTCTCGCGCTGCTGCAGCAGCTTCAGCAGCAGCTGGGGCTGAGCTATCTGTTTATCACTCACGATTTGGCGACGGTGCGCCGTATCGCCCACAGCGTGACGGTGCTGCGGGCGGGCCAGGTGGTTGAACACGGCGACGTCAGCCGACTGTTCAGCGCCCCGCAGCATGACTATACCCGCGAGCTTATCGCCGCGATTCCCCACTTTTCATCCCCGAGCAAGGAGGTTGCATGACGCGTAAACGACTGGGCTTTTTCACCCGTCTGCTGGACCACGCCACGCCTAAAGAGCGCTACCGGCTGGCCACCGAGCAAATTCGCCACGCGGAACGCCTGGGATTCGACAGCGCGTGGATCGCTCAGCACCATTTTCATGAGCACGAAGGCGGCCTGCCGTCGCCGCTGGTCTTTCTCGCCCACGCCGCGGCGCACACCGAGCGCATTCGTCTTGGCACCGCCATTATCACCCTGCCCATGGAAAACCCGCTGCGGGTGGCGGAGGATGCGGCGGTGCTGGATCTGCTCGCCGATGGACGGCTGGAGGTGGGCTTCGGCTCCGGCGGCACCCCCACCTCGTTTTTACCCTTCGGGCTGACGATGGACCAGCGCAGCGCGGTATTTGCCGAACACCTGCATCTGATTCAAAGCGCCTGGCGCGGGGATTCGCTCTCGCACCCGGATAATCATCTGTACCCTCAGGCGCCGCAGCTAGCGGAGCGCATCTGGATTGCCACCTTTTCCATTGAGGGGGCGGTTCGCGCGGCTCATGCCGGGCACGGGCTGATGCTCTCGCGCACGCAGCCGCGTCCGGCTGGACAGCCCACGCTGCCGCTGGACGCTATCCAGAATCAGATTATTGACGCCTATTTCGCCGCGCTGCCGGCGGGCGTCGAGCCAAGGATCCTCGCCTCGCGGACGGCCTTTGTCGCCGATAGCCAGCAGTATGCGCTGCAGGTCGCTGAACCCGGCCTGCGCCAGCAGGCTGCCCAGCATCGCGCCGCAGGTCATGATATTATTGGTGACACTGTCACTGATTTTTTGCCGCAGCTTGACGCGCACGTTGGCGACCCGCAGCACGTCGCCGCTTCGCTGGCCCGCGATAGCGTCCTGCGGCGGGTAACCGATATTTCGTTTCAGGTGCACTCCGTTGAACCCTCGCACCGCGACACGCTTCGTTCCATTGAGCTGATCGCTCAGCATATTGCCCCGCAGATACGATAAGGAGTCACCATGACGCTCAGTCAGGATATATTGGCCGAACTGGCAGAAATTGCCCCCGATTCCGCCTTAGCGGCGGCGCGAGCCGTGCGCGAGGCGGCCACCCGCCATGCTCAGGGAAGTTATGAAACGCTGTTTGGTCAGCAGGATAACGACTTTCCGCTCGACGAGCGTTTTGCCGTGGCCGCGCGGGTGGCGAAGCTGCATGAGAGCGATGCGCTGGCCGCCCACTACGCCGGCTTTGGCATTGCCGACCCCACATCGCCGCGGCTGGCGCCGGCGCTGGCCTTTTCCCGGCTGTTGACCTTTACGCCCGTGGAGGCCACGCCGTCGGCGCTTGAGGCCTTAATCCGCGCCGGATGGAGCCTGCGCGGCATCGTCACCCTCGCCCAGCTTATCGCGTTTGTCAGCTTCCAGAGCCGGCTGGTCGTCGGGCTGCGCCTGCTTAACGGCAAAAATATCCACGTCGCACAAACCCCGACGGTGGCGGGATTCTGGCATACCTCGCCGCAAACCATCAGCGGTAAGAAGGCGCCGGTGCACTTCACCCGCGATGAACTGCACTGGGAGCCCTGGCTGGCGGCTAAACCGCTGGCGGAATTTACCCCCGACGAGCAGGCGCTGCTGGCGAAATTCGGCCACAGCGATTCGCCCTACTTCCGCCTGCTGGCGCGCAACCTGCCGCTCCTCGAGCAGCGTACGTTAACCGACAAAGGGATCTTTTATACTCCCGGCGGCCTGCCGCGCGCCGAGCGCGAGCTGGCGGCGACGGTGGCAAGCAAAATCAACGGCTGTATTTATTGCGCCTCGGTGCATGCGCGCAAAGCGGCGCAGCTGGCTAAAGATGAAACGGCGATAGAGACGCTGCTGGCGGTGACGCCGGGAGAGCAGTTAAGCGACGGGCAGACGCCGGGATGGCAGGCGCAGATCGATTTCGCCGCCGCGATTTCCGTTACCCCTCCCGCTCTGTCCGTTGACCACCTTGCCGCCGTCGAGCAACAGGGGCTGGATACCCTCGCCCAACTGGATTTACTGCAATCGGCGGCTTTCTTTGCCTGGGCCAACCGGTTAATGCTGACCCTCGGCGAGCCGTGGCAGGAATAGGCGCCAGCGGGCTTAATCAGGCCAGACGCCGCTGATGGCGGGCATAAATCAGCAGCGAACTGAGCGCAAGAAACGAAAGCAGCGCGGCCGGTAAGGCAACGAAACGCCAGCCAGGACCGGCCGTAATCATCATCCCGCCGAATAGCGCCCCAATGGCGCTGCCGAGATTAAAGGCGATCTGGCCGCCCGCCGCGCCCAGCATCTCGCCGCCCTTCGCATTTTGCAGCAGCAGAATTTGCAGCGGTGCCGACAGGGCAAACAGGGCCGCGCAGCAAATAAACGCGAGGGTTAATGCGGCGGCTTTATTCTCACCCAGCAGGAACAGAAGTAATAAGGTCACGACAATCACGCCATCCGTCACGGCGGCAATGCGTAACGGGCTATAACGGACGGAGACTTTACCGCTAAATAAATTCCCCAGAACCATCCCCAGCCCCGCCAGCAGCATAATGGCTATGATGGCGCTCTCACCAAAACCAGAGACGTTAATCATAAACGGCTTAATATAGCTAAACCACGCGAATACGCCGGCATTGCCGAACATCGTCGCGGCAAAAATTAACCACGGTGCGGGCGATGTTAAAAAATGAAACTGCGAGCGCAAGCGCGTCGTCGGTTTATCAAACAGCGTGGGCACCCACCAGGCGATGGCGACCAGCACGGCGATGTCAAACACCGCAATCGCCAGAAAGGTATAGCGCCAGCTAAACTGATGGCCAAGCCAGGTTCCGGCGGGAACCCCCAGCAAATTAGCGACCGTCATTCCGGCAATCATTCCCGCCACCGCGGCGGTGACCTTCCCCGGCGGCGCAATTTTCGACAGAACGATCGCCCCCACGCCAAAGAAGGCGCCGTGCGGGAAACCGGAGATCAGGCGCCCCAGCGCCAGCATCGAATAGCTGGAAGATAACGTAAAGATGGCATTGCCGATAACGCACAGCGCCACGAGGAACAGCATCACCGCTTTTAACGAAAAGCGGCTGGAGAACAGCGCCATCACCGGCGCGCCGATGACGACGCCAAGCGCATACCAGGAGATCATATTGCCCGCGGCGGGAATAGATATCCCGACGTCATGGGCAATTTCAGGTAATACGCCCATGATGCCAAATTCCGCCATTCCGAGACCAAAAGTGCCAAGCGCTAACGAAAAAATAGTCTTTTTCATACAACTAATCACTTGTTATAAAACATACCGCCGGCATTATTGTGCATTATTAAACGGCAGACCAGATAAAAACGCCGGGTGGCATATTTATCCATAAAACGGCGTGATTATTTCATAGGCTTATTTGCAGATTAAAAAACCAATAAAGCCATTTCGTGCCCCGCCGCTGCCCGGTCGCCAGCAACGGCATAGCGATAACAATTCACAACCGCGGTTCCATAAAAATTTCATCATTTCATGCCGTTGCTTTTCAATGGAACCTGTCTCGCAAATGCGACTTAACCAGGACAATCTGTATTGTTTTTTTAGGTAGTAGGTTGATAATGGCGACATTAACCACACGGAGGCAGGATAATGAAAGAGTACACAGCGGATGATAGCTTCCAGCAGGCGATATCAACGAGCAAAAAGCACCGTTTATCCTCGATACCCACAGCTGAAAGTCAGTCAATTCATCCCAGTAACGAGTTGATCCGGTTAATGAATGAATTCGTCGACGAGCATGGGTCCATCACCGAAGATGAATACTTCAGGGTGCTCTGATGCTTAAACAATTCGACGTGTATCGGAACCCTTCTTCGCAAACGAAGCACTCTCTACCCTATTTTATGATTGTGCAAAATGATTTTTATGAAGACCTACCCACCAGGGTAATTATTCCCCTGATGCGTAATGCTCATCTGCCACTATGGCAGCATCCTTTAGTTCCTGAGGTAAATATTGAATTTGAAGCGTTTATGCTTTGTTCGCCGATGATGACAAACCTTAATAATAAGCCGATCAAGCGCGAAGATTTTATCTGTAACTTAAAAAGCGCCAGAGGCGAAGTTATTTCCGCCATTGACGCCCTTGTTACCAATACCCGATCCGCTCCGGCTTCAGCCAGAGCGGGTTGCTCAGTTACGCTTACTTCAGCCCTTCACAGCTCTCTTTCTTCGCTTCCTGACGCTCCACCTCGCGATACCAGCGCGGATGATGCTTCTTCGCCCAGCGGCGACTCACCTTCCCTTCAATCATGCCCTTAATCGATCCCTTCACCCAAAACGCCATATACATGTGGATCAGAATCGCATGAATAAGAATAATCGCCGAGGTCGCGTGAATCAGCAGGCTATAGCGAATAACCTGAATCGGGAAATAGTGGGCAAACCAGGGCCGCCAGATAATCACGCCGGTCACCAGCAGCACAAAAATCATGCTCATGATGGTCCAGAACATCATTTTCTGCCCCGCGTTATATTTCCCTACCCGCGCCACTTTATGCTCGTTGCCTTTCAGTACCTCAATAATGCCCTTTAGCCAGGGGATATCCTGCTTGTCGGGAATATTGTGATGGACAAAGCGCACAAACATAAACATCAGAGCCACGAAAATCAGTACCCCGAAGAACGGATGCAGAATACGACCCATCTGCGGCGTACCGAAGGTTTCGGTCAGCCACTGCAGCGTCGGGAAGAAAAACGAGATCCCCGATAGCGCCACCAGGAAAAAGCAGATGACCACCGTCCAGTGACAGGCGCGGTCAATAAACTTCGTGCGCACAATCATTTTCGATTTACTCATCATGCTCCTCCTCATCGTCATCCGCTTCTTTATTCGGCCCAATCCCGATGTAGTGATAAATCAGCCCGGCAAAGGTGGCGATAAACCCGACCGCCGAGAGCGGCTTCAGCGCGCCTTTCCACAGGTTGATCGACGTATCGATCTGCGGCTCTTTCGGCAGGTTGTGGTACAGCTCCGGCTGGTCCGCATGATGCAGCACGTACATCACGTGGGTGCCGCCGACGCCCGGCGGGTTATACACCCCGGCATGGGGATAGCCGCGTTTCTTCAGCTTTTCCACGCGCTCGTTGGCCACTTCCAGCATCTCTTTCTTGCTGCCGAAGTGAATCGCGCCGGTTGGGCAGGTTTTCACGCAGGCCGGTTCCTGGCCGACGCTGACCCGGTCAACGCACAGGGTGCACTTATAGACCCGGTTATCCTCTTTATTGAGGCGCGGGACGTTAAAGGGGCACCCGGCGATGCAGTAGCCGCAGCCGATGCAGTTCTCCTGCTGAAAGTCGACGATGCCGTTAGCGTACTGAATAATCGCCCCGGCGGACGGGCACGCCTTCAGGCAGCCCGGGTCCTCGCAGTGCATGCAGCCGTCTTTGCGTATCAGCCACTCCAGCTTGCCGTTCTGTTCGGTTTCGCTAAAGCGCATTACCGTCCAGGATTTGGCGCTCAGATCGGCGGGGTTGTCGTACACCCCGACGCAGTGCCCAACCTCATCGCGGATATCGTTCCACTCGGAACAGGCCACCTGACAGGCTTTACAGCCTACGCAGGAGGAGACATCGATCAGCTTCGCCACTTCCGCCTTAAAATCCCGCGCGCGCGGCGCGGGCGTGATCGGGTTGGTGGCGGAGCGTTTGATAATGTCCTGGGTTTCCATCGCCATGCATTCGCTCCTTACGCTTTCTCGATGTTGACCAGAAACGCCTTGTACTCCGGCGTTTGCGAGTTGGAATCCCCGACGTTTGGCGTCAGGGTATTGGCGATGTAACCTTTGCGGGCTACCCCTTCAAAACCCCAGTGCAGCGGGATCCCGACGGTTTCAACCTGCTGGCCGTTAACGTTGAGCGTTTGCAGACGACGCGTCACCACCGCTACCGCGCGAATAAAGCCGCGCTTGCTGCTGACCGTCACCCGATCGCCGTTGGCAATCCCCTTCGCTTTCGCCAGACCTTCGCTGATTTCGACAAACTGTTCCGGCTGCGCAATCGCATTGAGCCGCGCATGCTTGGTCCAGGTATGAAAATGCTCGGTCAGGCGATAGGTGGTGCCGACGTACGGGAATTTATCCTTCTTACCTAAACGAAGGGCATCCTCTTCATACAGGCGCACCACCGGGCTGGAGACCACGTTCGGGTGCAGCGGGTTGGTGCCAAGCGGCGTTTCCATCGGCTCGTAGTGTTCCGGGAACGGACCTTCCGCCAGCTTATTCAGGGCAAACAGGCGCCCCAGTCCTTCCGGCTGCATAATAAACGGCCCGGTTTTGCTGCCCGGCGGCGCGGTATTGAAGTCCGGAATATCGTTGCCAACCCACTTGCTGCCGTTCCACTGGATCAGCATCCGCTTCGCATCCCACGGCTTGCCGTTAATATCCGCCGACGCGCGGTTGTACAGCACGCGCCGGTTGAGCGGCCACGCCCATGCCCAGCCGAGCGTGTTGCCAAGGCCTGACGGATCGGCGTTATCGCGGTTGGCCATCTGGTTGCCCTGCTCGGTCCAGCTGCCGGTATAGATCCAGCAGGACGACGCGGTGGTACCGTCATCGCGCAGCAGCGCGAAGCTGTTCAACAGCTGGCCCTTCTTCGCCAGCGGCGCGCCGTTAGCGTCGAAGAGATCCGCCAGCGCGTAGCCGTTGTTCTCTTTCGCGACCTCTTCTGATTCCGGACGATCCGGCTGCTTGTAGTGCCACCCCATCTTCAGCAGCGGCTCGACGCCTTTGCCGCCCTCGGTGCGATACAGCTCGCGCAGACGGTGGTAAATGCCGGCCAGAATTTCGCCGTCGTTGCGCGCTTCGCCCGGCGCGTCCTGGCCTTTCCAGTGCCACTGCAGCCAGCGCCCGGAGTTGGCGATTGAACCATCCTCTTCGGCGAAGCAGGTGGACGGCAGGCGGAACACTTCGGTCTGAATCGCCGCCGGGTCAACATCGTTCGACTCGCCGTGGTTTTGCCAGAAGGTCGACGTTTCGGTCACCAGCGGGTCGATAACCACCATGTACTTCAGCTTGCTCAGGCTGCGGACCACCTTGTTTTTGTCCGGGAAGGACGCCACCGGATTGAAGCCCTGGCAGATATAGCCCGTGACGTTGCCGTTATCCATCATATTGAAATACTTGATAACGTCATAAGCCTGGTCCCATTTCGGCAGCCAGTGGAAGCCCCAGTCGTTCTCTTTTTGCGCCGCGTCGCCGTAGAACGATTTCATCAGGCTGACGAAGAACTTCGGATAGTTGCTCCAGTAGTTCACCTGTTCGGCCAGCGTCGCCTTCGGCGTATTGGCGGCGAGATAGCTTTGCAGATCCGTCTGCTGTTCCGACGGCAGCGTCAGGTAGCCCGGCAGGCTGGTCGAGAGCAGGCCTAAATCGGTTAGCCCCTGAATATTGGAGTGCCCGCGCAGCGCGTTGACGCCGCCGCCCGCCATCCCCATATTGCCGAGCAGCAGCTGAATCATCGCCATGGTACGGATGTTCTGCGCCCCGACGGTATGCTGCGTCCAGCCCAGCGCGTAAAGAAAGGTGGTGGTCCGGTCCGCCGCGCTGGTTGACGCCAGCACTTCGCACACTTTGAGGAAGTCCGCCTTTGGCGTACCGCAGATATTCTCCACCACCTCCGGCGTATAGCGCGAAACGTGCTGCTTCAGCAGGTTCCAGACGCAGCGCGGATGCTGCAGCGTCTCGTCGCGCATGGCGTAGCCGTTTTCGTCGAACTGATAGTTCCACGACGATTTATCGTACTGACGCTTTTCGGCATCGTAGCCGCTGAACAGGCCATCTTCGAAGGCAAAATCGTCGCGCACCAGCAGGTTGGCGTTGGTGTAGTGTTTAACGTACTCGGCATTGATTTTGTTATTTTCGATCAGGTACAGCAGCACGCCCGACAGGAAGGTAATGTCGGTACCGGAACGGATCGGCGCATAAATATCGGCCACCGACGCCGTGCGCGTAAAGCGCGGGTCGACGACAATCAGCGTCGCATCGTTGTTGTTTTTCGCCTCCATCGCCCAACGGAATCCCACCGGATGGGCTTCGGCGGCGTTACCGCCCATCACCACCACGACGTTAGCGTTTTTGATATCAACCCAGTGGTTGGTCATCGCACCGCGACCAAATGTTGGAGCAAGACTTGCTACCGTTGGTCCGTGTCAGACGCGCGCCTGGTTGTCTACCGCCAGCATGCCGAGGGAGCGCACAAATTTTTGCGTCAGCATGCCGGTTTCATTACTGGCCGCAGAGGCACATAACATCCCGGTGGACAGCCAGCGGTTAACCGTCACGCCCTGTTCGTTCTTTTCAATAAAATTGGCGTCGCGGTCGGCTTTCATCAGTTTGGCGATGCGGGTAAACGCGTCATCCCAGGAGATGCGCTGCCATGTATCCGAACCCGGCGCGCGGTACTGCGGATAGCGCAGGCGGTTGTCGCTATGAACATAGTCAAGCAGCCCCGCGCCTTTCGGGCACAGCGCGCCGCGGCTCACCGGATGATCCGGGTCGCCTTCAATGTGGTAAATCGCTTCTTTCGCGTTTTTCGCGCCGTCGCCCAGGCTATACATTAATAGCCCGCAGCCCACGGAGCAGTATGTGCAGGTGTTGCGGATCTCTTTGGCGCGCAGCAATTTGTAATTACGCGCCTGAGCCAGGGCCATTTTGGGCGCAAAACCCAATGCAGCGGCTGTTGTTCCGGCCATACCGCCTGCGCAGATTTTAAAAAACTTTCTGCGGCTGACGTCCATTGTTCCCCTCCATGCGGGATGTTTATTCATTGCGGGAGTGGAAATTAACAGCAATAACCCTGTTTTATTTGCGTCAAATCAATGTCCTGAACCCATGACCCCTTAATAGTCAGCCGCCTTAAATTTCGTTACTCCATTAGGATTAAGCGCGGAGGAAAATATCCCCCGAAAGCGAAAAAAAAGTGTTATAAAACCCGACTGCGTTTGAACCAACATCAGGTTAAATATGGAGAAGAAGAGAGCCACGCTCATTGGATTGGCCGCTATCGTCTTGTGGAGCACCATGGTCGGGCTGATTCGTGGCGTAAGCGAAGGGCTTGGTCCGGTGGGCGGCGCGGCGATGATCTACAGCCTGAGCGGCCTTTTGCTGATCTTTACCGTCGGCTTCCCGCAAATACGCCAGATCCCTCGCCCCTATTTACTGGCAGGGAGCCTGCTGTTCGTCAGCTATGAAATTTGCCTGGCGCTGTCGGTCGGATTAGCCGGTAGCCGCCAGCAGGCTATTGAAGTGGGCATGGTTAATTATCTGTGGCCCAGCCTGACGATTTTATTCGCCATTCTGTTTAACGGCCAAAAAAGCAGCTGGTTGGTTATCCCGGGGTTATTTCTCGCTTTATTCGGCGTCACCTGGGTATTAGGCGGTGAGCATGGTCTGAATGTAGATGAAATTACCCGCAACGTGGTTTCCAGCCCGCTGAGCTATATTCTGGCGTTCATCGGCGCGTTTATCTGGGCGGCCTACTGCACGGTCACCGCTAAATACGCGAAGGGCAAAAACGGGATTACCCTTTTTGTTCTGCTTACCGCCCTGACCCTGTGGCTAAAGTTCCTGTTCAGCGAACAGCCGCCCATGGTCTTTAGCTGGCCGGTGATAGCCAAACTGATCGCGCTGTCCGTTGCTCTGGGATTAGGCTACGCGGCGTGGAACGTCGGGATCCTGCACGGCAACGTCAGCCTGCTGGCCGCCGCTTCCTACTTTACGCCGGTGCTCTCCTCGGCGCTGGCGGCGGCACTGCTCAGCGCCGCGCTGTCGTGGTCGTTCTGGCAGGGCGCCGGAATGGTGTGCGCCGGCTCCCTGCTTTGCTGGCAGGCGACCCGGCGCTAAAACGGCGGCGGCCGACGCCTTAACGGCCTACAAGATCCGTGACTGACTTCAGCCCATCCCTGATGGCAATTCCCGGGATGGGCACGTCTTCAATCATCTGGCAGTCGGCTGTCTAAAGGGTTAATTCAGCTCAGGCGCTTTTGCCAGACTACGCCAGATGCCGGCCGCCAGCAGCAGAAGCAGGACGCCAGCCGTCGCCAGCACGATGCTGTGCGAATGAATAAACGCTGCCTTCGCCGCTTCAAGCAGGCTTTGCGCCGGTATGGCGGGCAGCGACTGCGCCAGCTTAATCGCCTCGCTGATGGAGGACGACGCCTGCTCCGCCGCCGCGCCCTCGATTCCACCCGGCAGAACAATTGACGAGGTGTAGCTGCGGGTCAGGATCAGGCCAAACAGGGCAATCCCCAGTCCCGCGCCCAGCTCATAGGCCATGGTTTCGATGGCCCCTGCCGCCGCCGCTTTTTCCTTCGGCGCGGCGGCCATGATCGCCGAGCTGGAGGCCAACAGCGCGCTGGCGACGCTGAAGCCCAGCAGCGTCATCAGTCCCCAGGCCTGCCACTGCTGAGTACTGAAATCGGTCATCGACAGGCCGAGGAAGCTCAGGGCGCTGAGCAGCATTCCGCCGGTGGCGACCTCGCGCAGCCCCAGCCGCGATACCAGCATGCCGGCAATGGGCCCGCTGAAACCGCTCGCCACCATCACCGGCAGCATAAACAGCCCGGCTTCAAAAGGCGTTTTGCTGTGCACAAACTGCAGCTCCTGCGCCATCAGCAGTTCAAAACCCACCAGCGTAATCAGCGCGGTCATCGCCATCATCACGCCGCTTAAAATAATGCGATGGGTAAACAGGCGCATATCGACCATGGGACGCGATGCCGAGAGCTGTTTGCGCACGAACCAGAACAGCATCGCGGCGCCAGATAGTGCCACCAGCCCGGTTAACCACAGCGCCATTTGCCCTTTGAGCGCCGTTTTGGCGCTAAAGACCAGCATCAAAATGGCGGCGATCAGGATTAGCGCCTGGAAAAGATTCAGCGGCTGCTCGCGTCGTGCGGGCTGACGCGGCACCACTTTGGCGTTAATCGCTATCACCAGCAGGACGATCGGCACGTTGATCAGGAAAACCGATCCCCAGTAAAAATGCTCCAGCAGCATGCCGCCAACCAGCGGACCGAACGCCGCGCCGCCGGAACCGACAGCTGCCCACAGACCAAGCGCCATATTACGCTGGTGCGCCTGCGAAAAGGTGCTGCGGATCCCGGCCAGGGTCGCAGGCACGATCATCGCCGCCCCCACCGCCAGCAGCGCGCGGGAGGCAATCAGCGTCTCTGCCGTGGGCGAAAACGCCGCCGCCAGCGACGCGGTGCCAAAAATACCGCTGCCGAGCAGCAGCAGCCGTTTAAAGCCGATTTTATCACCCAATGCGCCCATAGGCAGCACCATACCGGCCATTACCAGCGAATAAATATCAATAATCCACAGCAGCTCGTTACCGCTGGTCCCCAGCGCTACGCTGAGCGTTGGCGCAGCCACGTGGAGAACAGTGGCGTCAATCGCCACCGGAATATAAACCAGCAAAATCGCCATCAGCGTCAACCATTGCCGAGACATACTACTTTCCCTCAACGTTAAAACTGGACAAGCGTCCAGGAAACGGATCCTGCCGGATTGTTGAACGAGTGTCCAACTTTTTGTTACTATCGCCAAAAAAACCGGGGGTCACTAACGTTATGGGCTACTTAAATCGCGATGCGCGTCGGGAAATTATTGTGCTGGCAGCCATGCGCGTAGCGCTTCGGGGCGGGTTTAGCGCTATGACCGTCCGCCAGATTGCCGCCGAAGCCGGCGTCTCCGCCGGTCAGCTGCACCATCATTTCACCTCCGCGGGCGAGCTAAAAGCCCATGCCTTCATACGGTTGATCCGCGAAATGATGGATATGCCGCTGGTCGCCGACGACGCCACGTGGCGTGAACGCCTGTTTTCTATGGTGGGCAGCGACGACGGCAGGCTTGAGCCATACATTCGCCTGTGGCGCGAAGCGCAGCTGCTGGCCGATAGCGACAGCGATATCAAAGGGGCCTATCTGCTCACCATGAACATGTGGCATGAAGAGACCCTGAAGATCATCCGCCAGGGAACCGCTGCCGGTGAGTTTAAGCCAGGGGACGATATGGAAAGCATTGCCTGGCGGCTCATTGCTCTCGTCTGCGGCCTCGACGGTATTTATGCGCTGGGAATGCAGGAAATAGATGATGCCGCCTTCAATCGGCATATCAATTATTCTATCTCGATGGAACTTTTTTAATTTTAAGTTACATTTAGTAACAAATAATCCTGAGCTAATATTCGCGCGTCCTCTTTCGGCGCGCTTTTCTTATCTATTCTTCATTTATTACAACAGATACATCCCCATCCCTGATTTTATTTCTTTTATTAATTTGCTGTTTTACCAGTTTATTCTTTTTTGACGGGTTACTGTTCATTCGAGGGCAATATGCTGAGCAAAAATGAGAAAAAGAATCATTATCTTTTAAAAGAGTGGAAACCAGAAAATGCGGCGTTTTGGGAGAATAAGGGAAAGCAAATAGCGCGCAGAAATCTTTGCATTTCCGTAGGTTGTTTGCTACTCGCCTTTTGCGTCTGGATGCTATTCAGCGCCGTCGCCGTCAATCTCAATAAAGTCGGATTTAATTTCACCACCGATCAGCTCTTTTTATTAACCGCTCTGCCCTCGCTTTCCGGCGCAATATTACGCGTCCCCTACTCCTTTATGGTACCTATATTTGGCGGGCGCTACTGGACGGTATTAAGCACGATTATTCTGGTGGTGCCCTGTATCTGGCTGGGTGTCGCCATTCAAAACCCCGCTACTCCATTCTGGGTATTTATCACCATTGCCCTGCTGTGCGGTTTTGCCGGTGCGAACTTTGCTTCCAGCATGGGAAATATCAGTTTTTTCTTTCCCAAAGCGAAACAGGGCAGCGCGCTGGGTATCAACGGCGGCCTCGGCAATCTCGGCGTCAGCGTGATGCAGATGATCGCGCCGGCGGCGATTTTTCTGCCCATCTTCGCTTTTCTTGGCATCCATGGCGTGCCTCAGGAGGATGGCTCTCTTCTCGCGCTGAGCAACGCCGCCCTCGTCTGGGTTCCGCTGCTGGTGATAGCCACCTTCGCCGCCTGGGTAGGAATGAACGACATCGCCAGCTCAAAGGCTTCGATTCGCGAGCAGCTGCCGGTGCTGAAACGCCCGCATATGTGGCTGCTGAGCCTGCTCTATCTGGCCACCTTTGGCTCGTTTATCGGCTTCTCCGCCGGTTTCGCCATGCTGGCGAAAACGCAGTTCCCTGATGTTAACATCCTTAAGCTGGCCTTCTTCGGGCCGTTTATCGGCGCGCTGGCGCGTTCTTTCGGCGGGATTATATCCGACCGTCTCGGCGGCGTACGGGTCACGCTGGTGAACTTTGTGCTGATGGCGCTGTTTACCGGCCTGCTGTTTCTCACCCTCCCCGGCAGCGGCTCAGGCAGTTTTCTCGCCTTTTACGTGGTGTTTATGGGGCTGTTCCTGACCGCCGGTCTCGGCAGCGGTTCCACCTTCCAGATGATCGCCGTGATCTTTCGCCAAATCACCCTCGACAGCGTGAAGAAACGCGGCGGCAGCGACGAACAGGCCCAGCACGAAGCGGTGACCGACACCGCGGCGGCGCTCGGCTTTATCTCCGCCATCGGCGCGATTGGTGGTTTCTTTATCCCTAAAGCCTTCGGTACCTCGCTGGCGATGACCGGCTCCCCGGTCGGGGCGATGAAGGTCTTCCTGGTTTTCTACGTGGTTTGCGTGCTGGTGACCTGGCTGGTCTACGGCCGTCGTAAACCGGCAAAACAATAACGGCATATTCATCGGATGGCGGCTGACGCCCTATCCGGCCTGGGGATCGTACGGTCTTTTCAGGCCGGACATTATCGGAGCAGGAGGAAGGTCATGAGTAAACTACTGGATCGCTTTCGCTACTTTAAGCAGAAAGGCGAGAGCTTTGCCAACGGCCACGGTCAGGTGTACAACACCAACCGCGACTGGGAAGACAGCTACCGTCAGCGCTGGCAGTTCGACAAAATCGTCCGCTCAACGCACGGCGTGAACTGCACAGGCTCCTGCAGCTGGAAAATTTACGTCAAAAACGGGCTGGTCACCTGGGAAACTCAGCAAACGGACTACCCCCGCACCCGCCCGGACCTGCCCAACCACGAACCCCGCGGCTGCCCGCGCGGCGCAAGCTACTCCTGGTACCTCTACAGCGCTAACCGCCTGAAGTATCCGCTGGCGCGCAAGCGGCTGATTGCGCTATGGCGCGAAGCGCTGGCTCAGCACCCGGACCCGGTGCAGGCGTGGGACAGCATCATGCAGGACCCGGTCAAAACCCTCAGCTACAAGCAGGTACGCGGCAAAGGCGGGTTTATCCGTTCAAGCTGGAAGGAGCTGAACCAGCTGATTGCCGCCGCCAACGTCTGGACCATCAAAAACTACGGCCCGGACCGCGTGGCGGGCTTTTCGCCGATCCCGGCGATGTCGATGGTCTCTTACGCCGCCGGCACCCGGTATCTGTCGCTGCTCGGCGGCACCTGCCTGAGCTTCTACGACTGGTACTGCGATCTTCCCCCCGCCTCGCCAATGACCTGGGGCGAGCAGACCGACGTTCCCGAGTCCGCCGACTGGTACAACTCCAGCTATATTATCGCCTGGGGCTCCAACGTCCCGCAGACCCGAACCCCGGACGCCCACTTCTTTACGGAAGTGCGCTACAAGGGCACCAAAACTATCGCGATTACCCCGGACTTTTCGGAGGTAGCCAAGCTCAGCGACCAGTGGCTGGCGCCGAAACAGGGTACCGACAGCGCGCTGGCCATGGCGATGGGCCACGCGATCCTCAAAACGTTTCACCTTGATAACCCGAGCGATTATTTCCTCAACTACTGCCGCACCTACACCGATATGCCGATGCTGGTGATGCTTGAGCGTCGCGAGGAGGGTTTCTACGTTCCCGGCAGGATGGTCCGCGCCGCCGATCTGGTTGACGATTTGGGCGAAAGCAATAACCCGGAGTGGAAAACCGTCGCCTATAACAGCGCTGGTGAACTGGTGGCGCCCAACGGTTCGATTGGCTTCCGCTGGGGAGAGAAAGGCAAATGGAACCTTGAACAGCAGGCCGCCGGGCAAGCCATTGAACTCAAACTATCGCTGCTGGATAGCCGTGACGACGCGGTGACGGTGGGCTTTCCCTACTTCGGCGGCAACGAAAACCCGCACTTTCGCAGCATCAAGCAGGATCCGGTGACGCTGCATCAGCTGCCGGTTAAGCAGCTCCCGCTGGCCAACGGTGAATCCGGCCTGGTGGTTAGCGTCTACGATCTGATTCTCGCCAACTACGGACTCGATCGCGGTTTAGACGATCCCAACGCCGCGCAGGACTTCAGTGAGATGAAAGCCTATACCCCGGCGTGGGCCGAACAGATTACCGGCGTCCCGCGCCAGCACATCGAGCAGATCGCCCGTGAATTTGCCGATACCGCGCATAAAACCCACGGACGGTCGATGATTATCCTCGGCGCCGGCGTCAACCACTGGTACCACATGGATATGAACTACCGGGGGATGATCAATATGCTGGTGTTCTGCGGCTGCGTCGGCCAGAGCGGCGGCGGCTGGTCGCACTATGTCGGCCAGGAGAAGCTGCGTCCGCAAACCGGCTGGCTGCCGCTGGCGTTCGCCCTTGACTGGAATCGTCCGCCGCGCCAGATGAACAGCACCTCCTTTTTTTACAATCACGCCAGCCAGTGGCGCTATGAAAAGCTGACCGCCCGGGAGCTGCTGTCGCCGCTGGCCGATGCCAGCCAATTCAGCGGCCATCTGATCGACTTTAACGTTCGCGCCGAGCGCATGGGCTGGCTGCCCTCCGCGCCGCAGCTGGGCGTCAACCCGCTGACCATCAAAGCGCAGGCCGCCGCGGCCGGACTGACTCCCGCCGACTACACCGCCCGGGCGCTGAAGTCCGGCGAGATCCGCTTCGCCTGCGAACAGCCGGATAACGGCAAAAATCATCCACGTAATCTGTTTATCTGGCGCTCCAACCTGCTGGGCTCCTCCGGCAAGGGCCACGAGTATATGCTCAAATATCTGCTGGGCACCGACAGCGGTATTCAGGGCGATGAGCTGGGCGCCAGCGATGACGTGAAGCCCGAAGAGGTGGAGTGGCAGACCGCGGCCATCGAAGGCAAGCTCGACCTGCTGGTGACGCTCGATTTCCGCATGTCCAGTACCTGCCTGTTCTCCGATATCGTTCTGCCGACCGCCACCTGGTATGAAAAAGACGATATGAACACCTCGGATATGCATCCGTTTATCCACCCGCTCTCCGCCGCCGTTGACCCGGCGTGGGAGGCGAAAAGCGACTGGGAAATTTACAAAGATATCGCCAAAACCTTCTCCGAGGTCTGCGTCGGCCACCTCGATAAAGAGACCGACGTTGTGCTGGTGCCGCTGCAGCACGACTCCCCGGCGGAGCTGTCGCAGCCCTTCGACGTGCTGGACTGGCGGAAAGGGGAATGCGAGCTGACGCCGGGTAAAACCGCGCCGTCGATTGCCGTCGTTGAGCGCGATTATCCGGCGACGTATGAGCGCTTTACCTCCCTCGGGCCGCTGCTCGACAAACTGGGCAACGGCGGTAAAGGCATCACCTGGAACACCCAGAACGAGGTCGACTTCCTCGGCAAGCTTAACTACGTCAAGCTTGATGGCCCGGCCAAAGGTCGCCCGCGCATCGACAGCGCCATTGACGCCTCGGAAGTGATCCTCGCCCTCGCCCCGGAAACCAACGGCCAGGTGGCGGTCAAAGCCTGGCAAGCGCTCGGCGAGTTTACCGGCCGCGAGCATACGCACCTGGCGCTGAATAAAGAGGATGAAAAAATTCGCTTCCGCGATATTCAGGCCCAGCCGCGCAAAATTATCTCCAGCCCGACCTGGTCCGGCCTCGAGAGCGAGCATGTTTCCTACAACGCCGGCTATACCAACGTCCACGAGCTGATCCCCTGGCGCACCCTCTCAGGCCGCCAGCAGCTGTATCAGGATCACCCCTGGATGCGCGCTTTTGGCGAAAGCCTGGTGGTTTATCGTCCGCCCATTGACACCCGCAGCGTCAGCCAGATGAAAGCGATTCCGCCTAACGGCTTCCCGGAAAAAGCGCTCAACTTTCTGACGCCGCACCAGAAATGGGGCATCCACTCCACCTACAGCGAAAACCTGCTGATGCTGACCCTGTCGCGCGGCGGGCCGATCGTGTGGATCAGCGAAACCGACGCTCGCGAGCTGGGTATTGAAGATAACGACTGGATCGAGGCCTTCAACGCCAACGGCGCGCTCACCGCCCGCGCGGTGGTCAGCCAGCGCGTACCGCCGGGGATGACCATGATGTACCACGCGCAGGAGCGCCTGATGAATATTCCGGGCTCGGAAGTCACCGGACGGCGCGGCGGGATCCATAACTCGGTCACCCGCGTGTGCCCGAAACCGACCCATATGATTGGCGGCTACGCCCAGCTGGCTTACGGTTTCAACTACTACGGCACCGTCGGCTCCAACCGCGACGAGTTCATCATGATCCGCAAAATGAAAAATATTGACTGGCTGGATGACGAAGGTCGCGATGGGGTACAGGAGGCGAAAAAATGAAAATACGTTCACAGGTCGGTATGGTTCTCAATCTCGATAAATGCATCGGCTGTCACACCTGCTCCGTCACCTGTAAAAACGTCTGGACCGGACGCGAAGGGATGGAATACGCCTGGTTTAACAACGTCGAAACCAAACCGGGCATCGGCTATCCGAAAAACTGGGAAGATCAGGAGGTGTGGGAAGGCGGCTGGGTGCGCGATGTTAATGGCAAAATACGCCCGCGTCTGGGCGGCAAAATGGGCGTCATCACCAAAATTTTCGCCAATCCGGTGATACCGCAGATCGACGACTACTATGAACCCTTTACCTTTGATTACCAGCATCTGCACAACGCGCCGGAGGGAAAACACCTGCCCACCGCCCGTCCGCGTTCGCTTATCGACGGCAAGCGGATGGATAAAATCATCTGGGGCCCCAACTGGGAAGAGCTGCTCGGCGGCGAGTTTGAAAAGCGCGCCCGCGACCGTAACTTCGACAAGATTCAGAAGGAGATGTACGGCCAGTTTGAAAATACCTTCATGATGTATCTGCCGCGCCTGTGCGAGCACTGCCTGAACCCGAGCTGCGTCGCCACCTGCCCCAGCGGCGCCATCTACAAGCGTGAAGAAGACGGCATCGTGCTGATCGACCAGGACAAATGCCGCGGCTGGCGTCTGTGCATCAGCGGCTGCCCGTACAAGAAAATCTACTTCAACTGGAAAAGCGGCAAATCGGAGAAGTGCATCTTCTGCTACCCGCGTATCGAGTCCGGACAGCCCACCGTCTGTTCCGAAACCTGCGTGGGACGTATCCGCTACCTCGGCGTGCTGTTGTACGACGCCGACCGCATTGAAGAGGCCGCCAGCACCGAGCGCGAAACAGACCTCTACGAGCGGCAGTGCGAGGTGTTCCTCAACCCCCACGACCCGGCGGTGATTGAAGAAGCGCTGAAACAGGGGATTCCACAAAACGTGATTGATGCCGCCCAGCGCTCGCCGGTGTACAAAATGGCGATGGACTGGAAGCTGGCGCTGCCGCTGCATCCGGAATACCGCACCCTGCCAATGGTCTGGTACGTGCCGCCGCTGTCGCCGATTCAGTCCTACGCCGACGCCGGCGGTCTGCCGAAAAGCGACGGCGTGCTTCCGGCCATCGAAAGCCTGCGCATTCCGGTGCAGTATCTCGCCAATATGCTCAGCGCGGGCGATACCGGCCCGGTACTGCGCGCGCTGAAGCGCATGATGGCGATGCGTCACTACATGCGCTCGCAAACGGTGGAAGGCGTCACCGATACTCGCGCCATCGAGGAGGTGGGCCTGAGCGTTGAACAGGTCGAGGAGATGTACCGTTATCTGGCGATCGCCAACTACGAGGACCGCTTCGTGATCCCGACCAGCCACCGCGAAATGGCGCGCGACGCCTTCCCCGAGCGCAACGGCTGCGGCTTTACCTTCGGCGACGGCTGCCACGGCTCCGACACCAAATTCAACCTGTTCAACAGTAGCCGCATTGACGCCATCAACATCACCGAAGTACGCGATAAAGCGGAGGGCGAATAATGCAAATCCTCAAAGCGATCGGCCTGCTGATGGAGTACCCGGATGAGTTTCTTTGGCAGTGCAAGGACGAGGTGCTGAGCATGGTGCGTCACGACGCCCCTGTGCTCAACGACTTCGCCGCTGAGATGCTGAATGCCCCGCTGCTGGACAAGCAGGCCGAATGGTGCGAAGTGTTCGACCGGGGCCGCGCCACGTCGCTACTGCTGTTTGAACACGTGCACGCCGAGTCTCGCGACCGCGGTCAGGCGATGGTCGACCTGCTCGCTCAGTATGAAAAGGCGGGCCTGGTGCTCAACTGTCGCGAGCTTCCCGACCACCTGCCGCTGTATCTGGAATACCTCAGCATCCTGCCGGAAAACGAAGCGCGCGAAGGTCTGCAAAACGTCGCGCCGATTCTGGCGCTGCTGGGCGGGCGGCTGAAGCAGCGCGGTGTCCCCTGGTATCAGCTGTTTGACGCCCTGCTCAGCCTCGGCGGGATCCCGCTATCAAGTGACAGTGTCACGCAGCAGGTCAACAACGAGTCCCGCGATGACACCCGGCAGGCGCTGGATGCGGTCTGGGAAGAAGAACAGGTGAAATTTATCGAAGACAACGCCACGGCCTGTGACAGCTCACCGTTACAGCAATATCAACGACGCTTTAGCCAGGACGTGGCGCCGCAGTACGTCGACGTCAGCGCGGGAGGCCCGAAATGATACAGTATCTGAACGTCTTTTTTTACGACATCTACCCCTACATCTGCGCGACGGTCTTTTTTCTCGGCAGTTGGCTGCGCTATGACTACGGCCAGTACACCTGGCGCGCCTCCTCCAGCCAGATGCTGGATAAACGCGGGATGGTGATCTGGTCGAATCTGTTCCATATCGGCATACTCGGCATTTTCTTTGGCCATCTGTTCGGCATGTTAACGCCGCACTGGATGTATGCCTGGTTTTTACCCATTGCGGTCAAGCAGCAGATGGCGATGGTGCTCGGCGGCGTCTGCGGCGTTCTGACGCTGATTGGCGGCGCCGGTTTGCTCTGGCGTCGTCTGACCAACCAGCGCGTTCGCGCCACCTCGACCGCGCCGGACATCATCATCATGAGCATTCTGCTGATTCAGTGCCTGCTCGGGCTGAGCACCATCCCTTTCTCGGCGCAGTATCCGGACGGCAGTGAAATGATGAAGCTAGTGGGCTGGGCGCAGGGCATCGTCACCTTCCGCGGCGGCTCGTCAGAAATGCTCAGCGGCGTGGCCTTTGTTTTCCGCGTGCATCTGGTGCTGGGGATGACGATTTTCCTGCTGTTCCCGTTCACCCGGCTGGTTCACGTCTGGAGCGCGCCGTTTGAATATTTCACCCGCCGCTACCAGGTGGTACGTTCAAGACGCTGAGCAAAATCCGCAATCATCCCGGGTCGCGGCAAAAACGCCTAACCCGGGCGACAGGATCGCCCCGTAGCCCGGCTATGCGTAGCGCAAGCCGGGTAACATCCCCGTTTGACCGTCACCCCTTATCCAGCCAACGGTTCCTGAACGATATTTATTTTCCGGCCTCGGGATGGGTATCAAACGCCGCCATCACCGCCGCCAGCTCCGCTTCGCTAAAGCCGTATTTGGCATCATCCACGCCGAGGCCAAAACGCGTTTGCAGCGCCTCATACAGCGCCGGAACGTCCGCTAAATCGAGCTTTTCGACGACGTGGTTTTTATCCCAATGGGTAAAGTGGAAATTGGTTAGCGTCATTTTGCCGCCGTCCGGCAAGTGGCGGCACATCAGCAGATGATGGCGGAAGTGCGACTGCGGCCAGTGCGCCGACCAGAAGTTGCCCATCACATAGTCGGAAGCGTACTGGCGACCTAAATCAAAATGGTACATCGACTGCCAGTGGCCGTGATGGCTGAACTGCAGCGCCCACTCTTCCCCTTCGTAAATCAGGCGATATTCGCCGTGCGGGGTGGATTGTTCTATATCTGCCAGCAGCTTAATCGGCGCGGTCAAGGTCTGGCCGCCGAAACCAACGTCGGCAATCCAGCGTTCCCCCTCTACCTCCACCAGCAGCAGCCGATGGGTACGCGGCGGCATATGCGGCGGATTGGCCAGCACCACGCGCCCCAGAAGGCTGCGCACGGTAAAGCCGATCTCGCGCAGCGCTCTTTCCAGCAGGCCGTTTTGCTCGAAGCAGTAGCCGCCGCGACGACCGTGAATCAGCTTCTCTTCGAGGGTGCGATCGTCGAGATGTATCTCTCTGGGCAGCAGCACATCCAGATTTTCAAAGGGGATCGCGCCGTTATGGTGAATATGCAGTTCGCGCAGGGTGTGAAGTGAAACGTCCGGGGTGCCCGTCCAGCCCAGACGAGAAAAATAGGCGCTTAAAAAGGGACTCATCAATGCCTCCAGCAATCGGTGTCCGACATTTATAGCCTGTTTTTCCCGCCTGACCAGCTATTTTGTGCGATCGTATTTATCCGCGCGTGCCCCGCTGCATCAGCGCCAGCGCGCAGAGCATCAGCCCCAGACCGGTAAAGAGCGTCAGCGATGCCATTGCCATTCCCTCTCCCGCCGAGCCCTGCTCAAACTGGCGCCAGATAAACACCGAGACGGTTTGCGTCCCGGCCGGCGCAAGCAGCAACGAGGTCACCAGCTCGCGGGAGGCAACGGCGAACACCATCAGCATCGCCGCCAGCAGCGCGGGAAAGACCAGCGGCAGAACGATCAGACGCAGCGCCTGCAGGGCCGTTGCGCCGTGCACCCGCGCCGCGGGTTCGAGATTATTGCCAAGCTGACGCAGCGCGCTGCTGACGTAGCGCACCGGCCAGGGCAGCAGCAGACAGCAGTAGGAAAGCAGCAGCATAAACCAGGTGTTGTAGGGGGACACCGGCCAGAACGGCTGGTTCCACAGCAGAATCAGCCCGACGCCCACCACCACGCCCGGCAGCGCCGCCGGCAGCAGCGATAGCGCATCAACAAAGGCGCACCCCTTCATTTTTTGCACCACAACCAGCCAGGCGGCGAGCAGCCCCACCAGGCCGACAACCCCTGCCGAAGCCAGCGCCAGCGAAAGGCTGGTTGCCAGTGCCGACAGCGCGTCGCCCTGCTGAGCAAACAGCGCGGCAAAATGATGAAGGGTAACGTTGTCAGCGTGGATACCGCCCGACAGCGTGCTCATCAGGCTGGTCAGCACCATCGACGCGCCCGGCATCACCACCGCCAGCCCCCCGACGCCCGCCATCACTAGCACCGCCGGAAGCGTCAGCCAGCCCAACTCCGCCCCGCTATTCTCTCCCGGCTTGCCGGTGACGCTGGTGACCTCTTTATCGCCGGTCAGCCGTTTTTGCAGCCACCAGGCCAGCAGCGCCACCGCGATCAGCAGCAGCGAAAGCAGCGACGCGCCGGGCAGATCGACAGGCCAGTCGGCGAGCTTTTTCTCAATGCCTACGGTTAGCATGACCAGCCCTGCCCGCGCCCCCAGGGCCGCCGGAACGCCGTACTCTTCAATGGCCAGGGTAAACGCCAGCAGCATCCCCGCCGCCAGAGCCGGAGAAAGCATCGGCAGCGTGATGTGCCAGAACGCTCGCCAGGCGCTGGCGCCGTGCACCCGGGCGACAATCGCCAGCCGCTGACCGCTGGCCAACAGGCTGCGCGAGACGGCAAAGTAGACCACCGGAAAGATATTGAGGGTCATCACCAGCACGATCCCGATGCGGCTAAAAAGCAGATCGTTAAGATCCCAGCCGGTCAGCTGCTGGAGATAGCCATGACTTTGCAGCATCAGCATCCACGACAGCGCGGCAATATAGGGCGGCGTCAGAAACGGGATCAGAAAGAGCAGATCCCACAGCCGCGGCAGCGGGATAGTAAACAATCCCCGCAAGACGCCCAGCGGTAGACCGATGACCACGCTCATCAGCGCCACGCCGCAGGCCACCCACAGGGTACCGCCGAGCATCGTCGGCAGCTGCGGGTCGGCAATCAGCGTTGATACGCCGCTAAACGCGCCGCCCAGCGAACCGGCGCTAAACTGGGGAAAAATTGCCTGGAGGACAATAAACAGCAGCGGCAATGCCACCAGCACCAGCAGCGCCGCCAGCGTGCCCGCTGAAATAAGTCTCTGTTTCACGGTATTTTCCTGGATACGATCTTACCCGGCTCGCGCTGCGCTTAGCCGGGCTACCGGGCACAGCCGTCTGCGGTCCGGTAGCCCGGACAGACGCGCCAGCGCCGCCTCCGGGGAATGTGCCCGGGCTGATGCCCAGGCGTTGCGTCTTCCCGGC
>NZ_WCIN01000038.1:0-22777 GCF_009025755.1 Klebsiella sp. RCJ4 | reverse complement strand
GCGCCGCCTCCGGGGAATGTGCCCGGGCTGATGCCCAGGCGTTGCGTCTTCCCGGCTCGCGCTGCGCTTAGCCGGGCTGCGGGGTCACAGCCGTCTGCGGTCCGGTAGCCCGGACAGGCGCGCCAGCGCCGCCTCCGGGAATGTGCCCGAGCCAACTTTCGAAGCCCGGGGGAAAAGTCGGTTTACTGGGCGAAAAGCGTATTAAAGCGGGAAAGTACCGCGCTACGTTCGCTAGTGCCCTCGCCTGCGGTCGGCAATATTTTCAGCTCGTTGAGCAGCGGGCGCTTCGCCGGAACATCGCTGCGGGCGGGCATAAGCCAGGCGTCGGCGACCAGCGCCTGGCCTTCCGGCGACAGCACATAATCAACGAAGGCTTTTGCGTCGTCAGCATGCTGGCTGGTTTTGAGGATCATCATCGGCCGCGGTGCAATGACCGTGCCGCTGGCCGGGAAAATCACCTTTAGCGATTCGCCCTGATGGATATTGCCGTAAGAGACATAATCAACCGCGCCGAATACCGCCGCTTTCGCCCCCTGCATCACCGGCGTTACCGCCTGGGCGTTCGGCCCGCTGACCACCATGCCATTCTTCTTTAACGCATCAAACAGCGCCCAGGCTTTATCGCCCATGCCATTCTGTAACCCGATCAGCAAATCCAGCGACGCGCCGGAAAGCGCCGGGTCCGGCGTCGTCACTTTGTCTTTGAACGCCGCTTCGGTCAGGTCGCGCCACTCTTTCGGCTCCGGGGTGCCGCTTTTGGTATTCCAGACGATCCCCAGGGCCGAAATACCCTGAGCAACGTAATCGGCGGATTTCAGGTTCGCCGGGACTTTATCGGCATTGGCGCTCTGATACGGCAGCAGCCAGCCGCGGTGATGCAAATCTTCCGCCGTATCCCACGAGGCGGAAATCAGCACATCCGCCTGCGGGTTAGCCTGCTCGGCCTCGAGACGCGCCATCACCTTACCGGTGGTGGCCTGGAAAATATTCACCTTAACGCCGGTTTTCTTCTCATAGCCGCTGGCAAGGTTTTTCGCCAGCGAGCCCGGCCCGGCGGTGTAGACGGTGAGCGCCTGGGCGCTGGAGATCGTGGTGGCGGACAACATCATCGCGAGCGCGGCTCCTTTGGTAACGGTGATAACGGTTTTCATACGGATTCCCCTGAGGTTGAAGTCACGGCGCGGACGGCGGCAATGCAGCCCGCAGATAAATGAATAATCTTGTCGGCCAGCAGCTCGGCTTCGCGACGGTCGTGGGTGACGTAGACGGCAGTGATGCCCAGCTGGCGCAGCAGGCGGCTCATTTCGAGGCACAGCGACTCGCGCAGCTCGCTGTCGAGATTGGAGAGCGGCTCATCGAACAGCAGCACGCGCGGTTCTGCGACGATGGCGCGGGCCAGCGCAACGCGCTGCTGCTGACCGCCGGAAAGGCCCGACGGTTTGCGGTCGGCGAAGCCGCTGAGACCGACCATCGCCAGCGCCTCCTCGACCCGTTGCTGTCGCTGCTGGCGCCCGACGCCGCGCATACGCAGCGGGAAAGCCACGTTCTGCGCCGCCGTCATGTGTGGCCACAGGGCGTAATCCTGAAAGACCATGCCGAGATCGCGCTGCTCCGGCGGCAAGCCCCAGCCGGTTTTCGCCACCAGGCGATCGCCAAAGTGAATGCTGCCGCTGGCGGGTACGGTTAATCCGGCGAGCAGACGCAGCAGCGTGCTTTTACCGCAGCCAGAAGGCCCCAGCAGCGCAACAATGCTGCCCGCATCGATATGCAGATCGATCTGATTAAGCACGGTGTGGGCGCCGAAGGCGAAAGAAACGCCGTCGAGTTTAATGCTGGTAAGCGCGCGCATTATCGCCCTCCCGTTGGGAAAGCGAGACTCTGCCCGCGGTCAACATCCGCCGGCGCGCGCTCACCTGAGACGAATTCAGGGGAGCTAACATATTGTTATCCTCTTTGGGACTTAGTGACGCCGACTATAGGGACCCTCGATGACGTATTGATTACATTTTCATTGCGGATTAACGTGTTGTCTGGCATCAGACCCATTTACCAAGGAACGCATATGAGCCGTTTTCGCCACGTGGAACTTCAGTACGCCAGTCGCCTGCTCAACCATGGCCCAACAATTTTGATAACCAGCTATGACGCCCACTCTCAACGCCGCAACGTCATGGCCGCCGCGTGGTCGATGCCGGTGGAGTTCGCTCCGCCGAGGCTGGCCATCGTGGTAGATAAAAGCGCCTGGACGCGGGAAATTATTGAGCGCAACGGCGCATTTGGCATCGTCGTTCCCGGCGTCGAGGCCGCCAGTTGGACCTACGCGGTCGGCAGCATCAGCGGACGCGATGAGGATAAATTTAACGCTTACGGCATCCCGGTCGTGCAAGGTCCGGAGCTGGGCTTGCCGCTGATTGAAGAGAAGTGTCTTGCATGGATGGAGTGCCGACTGCTGCCGGCAACGGCGGCTCAGGAGCAGTACGATACGCTGTTTGGCGAAGTGGTTTCCGCCGCCGCCGATGAACGCGCGTTCGTCAGCGGACGCTGGCAGTTCGACGACGATAAGATCAATACCCTCCATCATCTCGGCACCGGCAACTTTGTTGCCAGCGGCCGCCACGTCCGCGCCAATACCCCGGAAGAATAGCCCCCGCTCGCCTCCGGGGCAATTCTTCACCACCCTGCGCGTCTCTCCCGGGGGCGGCGCACAGCGCCTTGCCCGGGCTACCGGACCGCAGACCGCTGAGGGCGCGTAGCCCGGACAGATGCGCAGCATCGCCTCCGGGAGGTGAACTAGCGCAGCAAACGCCGCCGATCTTCGCTGGGCGTCAGGCCAAAGACCTTTTTATATAAGGTGGTAAAGTGGTTGCTGTTGGCAAAACCGCATAAATAAGCCACTTCGGTAATCGTCATATCGGTCTCGCGTAATTTGACGCGCGCCGAAACTAAGCGCAGACGCTTTAAATAATTATCCGGCGTCAATCCCGTCGCCTCTTTAATATGGCGAAAAGCGGTCCGCGTGGTCAGGTGGAATTTCTCCGCCAGCTGCGGCCAGTTATGTTCTTCAAAACAGTGCTCCTGTAGCCAGGTCAGCAATTTATGCAGCTTATATTTGGTGGTGCTATATTCGGCTTCGGTTTCCGCATGCAGAATCGTCGTCACCAGCTGGAAAAAGGCGGCTTCGCGCAGGGCAATATTTTGCCCCCGCCGCAGCTCGGCAGAAAATATTTTATCTACCAATTCCTTGCAGATATGGCGGGTATCCGGCGCCAGCCAGCCGTAGCAGGAAGCCTTTCGTGCGGAGAACGTCTGCAATAAGGTGTCGAGAGGCTGTAAATAATGAAATTCTACCAGTGGGTTAATTAATACGTTAATTAACTTAAGCGTTCCCAGCTCATCATAATAGTGAACATCTCCCGGCTGAACGTAAAAAACGTCGCCCTGCTGAATATATAATGGCCGGCCATTAATAACGTGTAAGCCGTGCCCTTCTTCAACGATCACCAGTTCAGCAAACTCGTGACTATGTTCATGGCTATTATCTTCCGGATCGCTGGCGTACATTCCCAGCTTATCCTGCGGATGGGTGAAATAATACTCAACGGTTAGCATCATCGATCGGGTCCAAAACGGCATACGGCGCAGGGGCAAGATAATGCATTTAACCGGCCGCCACGAGCAAGATTTATGGAATTGTGATCGGCGACCCGCTCATCTCATTATCAGTGCCATTTTGCCAGATGCATTGGCATTGCCAGAGTGGTTGCCGCGGGCGGCGGCGTCTTATGCTGCGGACAAATCAACACAGAGGACGCAGTATGTCACAGGCAATTCAGCATAATTCTCAGGTCATGATGACCCGCCACCCGAATTTTTTACGTACCGCCGAGGCGCTCCGGCCCGCGCTGAGTCGTCAGGCACACCCGCCGATCGCGGTAGTCGAAGCCCACGCCGACGCCGCGGCGCTCTTCGGCTGGCGCGCCGAGCCGGTGAGCACCCTGGCCGCGTTTTACCAGCGCGAGCTGAGCAGCGGCGATAGCGTCATTATTGATTTTGGCAGCCACTACGTTGGCTACCTGCATTTTCTCTGCCAGAGCGCCGGGAGTCCGCCGGACGCTCCGGCCCATCTGCAGTTGACCTTCGGCGAAACGCTGAGCGAAGTGTGCGAACCGTTCAGCGATTATCAGGGTTGGCTCAGCAGTAGCTGGCTGCAGCAGCAGGATCTGTGGCTTGATGTCCTGCCCGCCGAAATTGACCTGCCGCGCCGCTACTGCTTCCGCTATCTGAAGGTGGAGGTCAAAGCCGTTTCGCGCAAGTTTCGCCTGCAGTTCACGCAGATTGAGGTTAACGCGGTCACCTCGGCCAGCGGCGCATGCCCGGCAGCGACAACCGCCGACCCGCAGCTCAAGGCCATCGACAGCGTTGCCGTTCTGACCCTGCAAAACTGCATGCAGGAGGTGTTTGAGGATGGCCCCAAACGCGACCGCCGCCTGTGGCTCGGCGATTTACGTTTGCAGGCGCTGGTGAACGATGTGACCTTCGCCCGCCACGATTTAGTACGCCGCTGCCTGTACCTTTTCGCCGGGCATACTCGTGAGGACGGTATGGTATCGGCCAACGTGTTCGTGCAGCCGGATGTCATTGCTGACGATACTTTTCTTTTTGATTATTCTCTGTTTTTTGTTGACGTTCTCTATAACTATCTGCAAAGCGCGGAGGATATTGCCACCGCCCGCGAGCTGTGGCCCACGGCGCGTCGTCAGGTAGAACTGGCGCTGACCCGCTGCGACGCCTCCGGCATTGTGCGCGATAGCGACGACTGGTGGGTGTTTATCGACTGGCAGGCGTCGCTGAATAAACAGGCGGCGGCGCAGGGGGTACTGATTTACTGCCTGCAGCGCGCCGTCTGGCTGGCGGAGCGTTTCGAACCTGAACAGGCCGCAAGCTATCACCAGCGTTTACAGCAGCTCAAAGCGGCGGCCCTCGATGCGTTATGGGACCCGCAGCAGGGCTTTTACGTCAGCGGCGCCCGGCGGCAGGTCTCCTGGGCATCGCAAATCTGGCTGGTGCTGGCGGAAGTCGGCACGCCGCAGCAGCGCCGGGAGATCATGCGCAACCTGGAGAAAAATCCCCCCGCGGTCGCCATGAACACACCCTACCTGCGTCATCACTATATCGCCGCCCTTCTGCAGTGCGGGCTGCGCGACGAGGCAATTGCGCAGATCAAAGCCTACTGGGGAGCCATGGTCGACTACGGCGCCGATACCTTCTGGGAAATCTTCGACCCGGCGCATCCTGATTTTTCCCCTTATGGCAGCAAACTGATAAACAGTTATTGCCATGCGTGGAGCTGCACCCCGGCCTGGTTTATTCGCCAGTACGGACTTTAACAACAACGATAAGCGAGTGTATTTTTATGGCAGAAACAACCTTTACCCTGTGGCGGCAGAGCCTTGGCTATGGCATCGCCGACCTCTCCTGCAACCTCGTGTGGCAGATGATCTCTCTTTATCTGATGTTCTTTTACACCGACGTGATGGGCCTGCCCGCCTATTACGTTGGCCTGATGTTTCTCGTGACGCGTCTGGTGGACGGCGTTGCTGACGTGCTGATGGGGCTGGTAATCGACAATACCGCCACCCGCTGGGGACGCTGTCGTCCGTATCTGCTTATTGGCGCGATCCCCTTCGGATTGCTGTGTATTCTGGCCTTCTACGTGCCGGATTTCGGCACCACCGGTAAGCTGATCTACGCTTTTGTCACCTATCTGTGCCTGTCGTTTCTCTATACCATCGTCAACATTCCGTTCTGCGCCATGCTGCCGTTTCTGACGAACGACTCGCGGGAACGCACCACGCTGTCGGCGGTGCGTATTCTGCTCGGCTCGCTCGGCGCGACCATCGTCGCGGTCGCCACTCTGCCGCTGGTTGGCGCGCTGGGGAAAGGCAATCAGCAGCACGGCTTCTTCTACACGGCGGTGGTTTTCGGCGTTATTGCCACCTTCTTCCTGCTGGTGAGCTTCCGGAACGTTAAGGAAAATATCAGCATTACGCAGGAGCGCATGACCTTAAAACGCGCCTGGGTCAGCCTGCGCGCCAACCGGCCGTGGTTCGTCTTCGCCATCAATATTTTCCTGATGTGGGGCGCGTTTTTCTTCCAGACCGGGGCGCTGGTCTACTTTTTCCATTATTACGTCGGCAATAACGATCTCACGGCGATCGTCGCCGGGATCTCCACCTTCGTTCCTCTGCTGGGTACCCTCACCGTGCCGCTGCTCGCCAGCCGGATGAAAAAGCGCCACGTTTATCTGGTCGCCAGCGCGATCAACCTGGTCGGCATGGGCATGATGATGGCGGCAGGCGTTAACAGCTGGGGCCTGGTTGCCGGTGCGGTGGTGCTATCGCTTGGCGCCGGACAGCGCACGGCAATTTACTTCTCCATGCAGGCCGATCCGGTGGATTACGGGGTGTGGAAAACCGGCATCAATACCGCCGGCATTTTGACCTCTATCAACGGCTTTCTTGGCAAGGTGGCTATGGCGGGCGCGGGCGCTATTACCGGGGTACTGCTCTCATCCGGCGGCTATATCGCCAACCAGGCCCAAAGCGACGGCGCGATGCTGGCGATAAAAGCCTGCTACCTCTATATCCCGGCGCTGCTGATTGTCGCCTCAATGCTGTGGATTGGCCGCTTCTATCGCCTCGACGACCAGTATGAACAGATCCGCGCCGACCTTGATGCCGGACGCCGCGCGCCGTCGGACGCGTCGTCAGTCGCCGGAGAAAACCACGCCCTGTAAGGCGCAGCACACCCTTCATACCTCTGAAAAAAATAAGGATTAATATGCGTATCTCTTTGATTAGCGCGGCGGTTTGCTGCGCCCTTTTTTCGGCTTACGGCGCAAATGCGACCCCGCTCACCGTCGAACAACGGCTGGCGCTGCTGGAGGCCCGGCTTAATCATGCGGAGCAGGAGGCCGGAGAGGCTAAACGTCGGGCGCAGCAGGCGGAGCTGCGCACCAGCGCGGCAGAACAGCGTGCGGCGGCGGCGGAAAAACAGGTGCAGACGTTAAGCCAGCGCACCGATGCCACGGAGCAAAAGCAGCAGGCTGCCGACACACAGCTGGCGAAAACCCGCCTTACCGACGGTTTTGAATTTAACGCCTACGCCCGCTCCGGAATGCTGGTCAACAGCCACGGCAAAGGCGCGCGCGGCGGTCCGGGGATCTCGCCGGCCAGTTCGCTCAACGGTGACGCCCACGTTGGCCGTCTCGGCAATGAGAAAGATAACTACGTGGAGCTCAGCTTCGGCAAAAAAATGACCTTCAGCGACGGGTCGTGGGCGCACTTTAAAACCATGCTTGCCGACGGCGCGACCAACCCGGATCCGTGGGTGCAGGATAACGACAGCCACCATCTGAACGTGCGCCAGCTGTACGTCGAGATGGGTAATTTCGCCGATTTTTCCGGGCCGTTCAGGAGCGCCTCCATCTGGGCGGGCAAGCGTTTCGACCGCGATAACTTCGATATCCACTTTACCGATAGCGATATTATGTTCCTCGGCGGTACCGGCGGCGGGATCAATGACGTCAACTGGAACAGCACGCTGCGCGGCGATTACTCGGTCTATGCGCGCAGCTTTGGCGATCTGGGCAGCGATAACTATCAGGATAACGATATACAGAACCTGATGTTTACCGCCAACCACTTCTGGAACAACTGGCAGCTGATGACCACGGCGATGACCGCCCAGGGTAACGATGACCTGAAAGATACGACGTCGACGACCGGCAGCTACGCCCTGCGCAGCGATAATACGGCGAAAAACGGCTACTACGCGATGCTGGCGTATCACGACAAACAGCAATTCTATGGCCTCGCGCCGGGCGTATCGGAGAGCGCCCTGCAGTACGGCGGCGGGCTGGGCGCCGAAGCGCGGCAGCCGGGCAGCGACGGCGATCTTACCGAAAACGCCAAATCTCTGCGCTTTGCGTCATACGGTATTTTGCCGCTGGGGAAAAACTGGCAGCTTGCGCCATCGGTTATCGCCCAGCATAGCGAAGACCGCTATCGCGACGGGGACCGCTACGATTGGGCAACCTTCAACCTGCGGGTTTCTCAGGGGATCACCCGCAACTTCGCCCTGCTGTACGAGGCGTCCTGGCAATATATGGACCTGAATCCCAACGGACGAACCTATCGCTACGACAGCGGCGTGCATCAATACCAGGCGGTGAGCGGCGATTTTTACAAGCTGACCTTCGCCCCGACGTTTAAAGTGGGCGATGTATTGGATATTAAAGCGCGGCCGGAGATACGTTTCTTTGTTACGTGGATGAACTGGGATAAAGATCTGGATCGCTACGCGATCAACGATGATTTCGGCAGTAAAGGCTTTACCGCCGGAGGAAACTGGAACTTTGGCGTGCAGACGGAGATTTGGTTTTAATAAAGCAGCCCGTCCGGGGCAAACGCCTGGACGGGTTTATTTAAATACACGTTGTCACTTTGTCACTATGCCAGTTCTATATGAAGTAAAATAAACTAATAAAATAAAAACCATAACAGGCTATAAAGATAAAGGTTGTTTTTATAATTCCAATAAGTGACTTTCTTTTTTTCTCAACGATAAGAAGATCGTGAAACCTTTCTTGCTGTTGTTGTGGTGTTAAATTATTAAGTATTTTATTTTTTATATCATCGTGAATCTTTTTAAACGTTCGCTTTTCACCTGGAAAGCTACCGTGTAGAAGAAACAAAAAAATAAAGAAAAGCATAACGAAAGCCAATATCTGAATACTGGGATCAGTTACTCCCCAGCATCCAAGGGTAGCAATAAACAACCAGATACCATGAGTGTTTGCTCGCGCTCTAAACCTATCAATATGAGCGCTGTATTTCTCGACTTCTGTCAAAATAGAATCATTGGTTTCCATACGTAATACTCTCCTTTTTAAAGGCCCTGGTTACGAAATGGGGCAAACTCTGTCATTTTCCTTGCGAAGAATAACGTTTCAAATAACCTTCAACAAGTTGATAATCAATGGATTGCCCTGAAGCAATAAAAGCAGCTTTCTGGATGCACCGGTTGGATGACGTCGTTTCGTTTCCCAGCTTTTAACCAGCTCATAGCTAACGCCAACGGCGGCGGCGAAGTCCTGCTGTTTTAAACCTGTGGCTTCGCGTATCGCTTTCACATCAACTTCGCTGAAGGTATGAACGTGGTGCACCTTCGGCGTTTGTTCACCCTTCTCAATCCTGACCATTTCTTCTGCACTAGCCAGCAGATCGGCAAACAATTCGTCTTTCATACACACCTCAGTTGGCTCTCTGGCGCTATCAATGTATCGATCATTAATAGCTCAGCCTCACTTCATGTTTATTGGCTAGTTTAATAACTCAGCAACCTGCCTTAACATCTTTTTCTGCTCCTGGCTTAACTCATCCTGTTCATTTTTAGGATAGATGAGCGCCAGGTAGATTCTTCCCTTTATCGTTACATTATAGTAAATCACCCGCACGCCGCCGCGCTTTCCCGTTCCGGGACGACTCCAGCGGATTTTACGAAAACCTCCGGTTCCCGAAATGGTGTCACCTGCCTCAGGATCATTGATCAGGATTTCCTGGAAGGCCCGAAATTCATCATCCGGTAACAGCGCCTGGCGTCGTTTACTGAAACCTTGTAGTTCAATAAAAGTAAACATCTCATTCCCTGATGTCCTTACGACTTATCAGACAAAATACATGTACAGGGTACATTAATCAAGGAATTTTATGTACCTTGTACATGGTGACGCGTTTACCCATGACAAGATGTATCGCGCATGACTTCGCTTCAGTGCCCCCTCGCCCGGGGGCGGCGCAGAGCGCCTGCCCGGGCTACCGGACCGCAAACCGCCGGGAACGCGTAGTCCGGACAGATGCGCAGCATCGCCTCCGGGAAAGAAACCGGGTTACATGCTATAGCCCGGTTTCTTAATCAACTGTTCCATCTGCGGGGCGATTTCGCTGTCCCACACCTGCTGCCAGTCGCTCGGCTCAACCTGCTTCAGGGCCACGCTCACTGAACTCTCTTTGCTGTTGAGATGGCGAATAAACACCTCGGTAATATCGGCGGCCAGCGCCGCTTTTTGTTCATCATTCAGGTCGCGGGGAAAACATTTAATATCAACGTGCGGCATAGCAGGCTCCTTTATTGTCTGGACGATAAAACTAGCATAATCCGGATCGCTTTTTGTGCTTTAAATCAGCTCGTTGCGGCACAGAACGGCTTCGAGTTTGGGATGGCGATACACCGCATCCGCCACGGCGACGAATTTTGGCGTCTGCGCCGCAAACCACTCCCGGCGCGGCCCCCAGGCGCACATCGCCGCAATATAGCAGTCCAGCAGGGTTATTTCCGCGCCCAGCGCATACGGCGCGGCGGCAAGCTGCTCCTCCAGCCATAGATAGAGCGATTTGCGATAGCTGATGCAGCTTTCCCGCAGCTGGTCTGGCGCATCGGCGGCCCAGCGCTCCGGGTAATCCGCAAAGGTAAAGGTGGGATAAACGTTCGCCACCAGCCAGATGAGCAGACGCTGAAAGGCATGCCGCTGCGGCGATCCCGGCGCCGGAGCCAGATCCGGTCGAACGTCGAGGATCATCAGGGCAATCGCCGCGGTTTCGGTCATCACGCTGCCGTCTGCAAGCGTCAGGGTCGGCACCTGACACAGCGGGTTTATCTTTTTGAGGCGGTCGCGCTGCGGGCCCGGCTGGTCAAAGCCCTCAACGTTAACAAAATGGTACGGGAGATCGGCCAGCGTCAGCATCAGTTCGCTAATTGTTGAGCCCCAGCCGGGTACGCCATAGACGGTGATCATATTCTGCGCCCTCGATGAATTTGCCGCTCAGGAACAGAGCGGCGACGGGTTTAGCAATTTTGCAGTATAGATTTGATTACGCCATGCCGCTATTGAGGCCCCCTCGCACATGCGAAACGGCAGAGCTACGCCGACTCGCGCGCCACCAGGTGAAAGCCGATATCAATAATCGCTTCCCGTTCTTCTCCGCCTTCTATGCGGTCGGCAAGCAGCGTGGCCGCCTGCTCGCCGATGGCATGCCGGTCGACGCTGACGGTGGTGATGGCCGGACGGTTGCTGGCGGCGAAGTCCAGATCGCCAAAACCGATCACCGCCAGATCCTGCGGCACGCGCAGCCCCCGGCTTTCGGCTTCCATAATCGCCCCCTGGGCAAGGGTATCGGAGCTGCAGACGATAACGTCAAACTCGCCGCCGGCGAGCAGCTCGGCCAGCCCGCGACGCCCCAGCGCCAGCGATGCCGGAAGCGGCACCTCGACCTGCGGCGCATCGTCAATGCCGTTTTTGGCCAGCCGGGCGCGGAGCCCCTGCTTTCGTAACGTCGCGCGCGCATCGCCGGCCCACAGCAGACCCGGGCGGCGGTAGCCTTTTTCCAGCAGGTACTCGCCAATGGTTTCGCCGACTTTTTCATGCGAAAAACCGACCAGCATATCCAGCGGCGTCGGGGTGAGATCCCAGATTTCCACCACCGGCGTGGCGGCGTTGAGGATCGTCTTCTTCAGCGCCGGGGCGTGCTGAATGCCGGTCAATACCACGCCATCCGGACGCCGGGAGAGTAAGGTTGCTACCAGCTCGGCTTCGGTCTGCCGGCTGTAGCCCGCCACGCACAGCAGCATATGGTAGCCGCGCGCCGCCAGGGTATCGCTCAGCGCCTGGATGGTATCGACAAACATATTGTTATTGATTTGCGGCACCACCACGGCCACCAGCTTGCTGCGCCTGGAGGCCAGGCCGCCGGCCAGCGCGTTAGGGATATAGCCCGTTGCCTGCACCGCCTGCATCACTTTCTCGACCGTTTTTGGCCTCACCAGCTGCGGCGTATTCAG
This sequence comes from Klebsiella sp. RCJ4, assembly GCF_009025755.1. Classification (NCBI taxonomy): domain Bacteria; kingdom Pseudomonadati; phylum Pseudomonadota; class Gammaproteobacteria; order Enterobacterales; family Enterobacteriaceae; genus Klebsiella; species Klebsiella sp. RCJ4. Next base: position 10,879 of record NZ_WCIN01000038.1, on the reverse strand, counting down.
CGCCCGGCTGACCGTCATCGACGACAATCCGGCGCTACGGGCTACGTCATCCAGCGTCGGCGCGCGCGTCGGTTTTCTGCTTTTCACGACTAAGCCCCTGTGTTGAGTCGTTTTCTGTGGGCATTATTGATGATGGCCCGCGCAATTGCCAGCGCTCACCTCGACATCCCCAATAGAATCAAATACCTGAAACACAAAATGTTATCGCTATCATTTTTATTTGTGATTTTTCACAAACCTTTTTGGATCGTGACCTGCGCTGCATAATTTTACCCTTTATAACCGCTAATTGTGATCGTTTGTACAAATTAAAATCACTGTCGTAGCGCCAGGAAAATTTCAGGATTAAAAATGTTAGCGCAAACATTTTATCACTAAAAAGGAACTGACTATGACCTCGAGCGCTAATTCCGAGTCCGTAACCTACGCCAAAGCTTCCGGCGTCAGAACCGCCGCTGAAACCGGCGACCGCATTGAAAACGTCAAACTGTCGCTGGCCTTTCTGCCGCTGGCGACCCCCGTTAGCGATGCAAAGGTTCTGACCGGTCGGCAAAAACCGCTTACCGAAGTAGCGATCGTTATCGCGGAAATCCGCTCCCGGGACGGCTTTGAAGGCGTTGGCTTCAGCTATTCCAAGCGTGCGGGCGGCCAGGGCATTTACGCCCACGCCAAAGAGATCGCCGATAATCTGCTCGGCGAAGATCCGAACGATATCGACAAGATCTACACCAAACTGCTGTGGGCCGGCGCATCCGTTGGCCGCAGCGGTATGGCGGTACAGGCCATCTCCCCTCTTGATATTGCGCTGTGGGATATGAAAGCCAAACGCGCCGGACTACCGCTGGCGAAACTGCTGGGCTCGCACCGCGATTCCGTTCAGTGCTACAACACCTCCGGCGGCTTCCTGCATACGCCGCTGGATCAGGTGTTAAAAAACGTGGCTATCTCCCGTGAGAACGGGATTGGCGGGATTAAGCTGAAGGTTGGTCAGCCGAATACCGCCGAAGATATTCGTCGCCTGACGGCGGTGCGTGAGGTGCTGGGCGATGACTTCCCGCTGATGGTGGACGCCAACCAGCAGTGGGATCGCGAAACCGCCATCCGCATGGGGCGCAAAATGGAGCAGTTCAATCTGATCTGGATTGAAGAGCCCCTTGACGCCTACGATGTTGAAGGCCACGCGCAGCTCGCCGCCGCGCTGGATACGCCGATTGCCACCGGCGAGATGCTGACCAGCTTCCGCGAACATGAGCAGCTTATCCTCGGCAACGCCAGCGACTTTGTCCAGCCGGATGCGCCGCGCGTCGGCGGGATCTCCCCGTTCCTGAAGATTATGGATCTGGCGGCGAAGCACGGTCGCAAGCTGGCCCCGCACTTTGCGATGGAGGTACACCTGCATCTCGCCGCCGCCTACCCGCTCGAGCCGTGGCTGGAGCACTTCGAGTGGCTGAACCCGCTGTTTAACGAACAGCTGGAGCTGCGCGACGGGCGGATGTGGGTTTCCGAACGCCACGGTCTGGGCTTTACCCTGAGCGAACAGGCCCGCCGCTGGACCCAGCAAAGCTGCGAGTTTGGTAAACGCCCTTAACCGAATTCCCCGGATGGCGGCGTAAGGGCTACCGGTCCGCAGATGACTGAAAACCTGTAGCCCTGCCGGGGAAATACCTCTTATTGACTGTACCCACAATAAACAACCCTGCAAAGGAGTTGAAGATGACTACCCCCTTAAAACGCAGCAACGTGCGTTACGGCATATTACTGTTTTTATTTCTGGCTACCGTATTTAATTATGCCGACCGGGCAACGCTGTCCGTCGTCGCGCCTATTATGAGCAAAGAGTTAGGCTTTGATCCCGAGGCGATGGGGCTGGCCTTTTCAGTTTTTGGTATCTCCTACGTCATTATGCAAATACCCGGCGGCTGGCTGCTGGATAAATATGGTTCGCGGCTGGTTTACGGCTGCGCGCTGATTGGCTGGTCGATCGTCACCATGTTTCAGGGAACAATCTATCTGTTCGCCAGCCCATTGATCGTACTGGTGATTCTGCGTCTGATGATGGGCGCGATTGAAGCTCCCGCCTTCCCCGCTAACAGCCGTCTCAGCGTACAGTGGTTTCCCAATAAAGAGCGTGGGTTTGTCACCTCGGTCTATCAGGCCGCGCAGTATATTTCCCTGGGAATTATTACGCCGCTAATGACGATTATTCTGCATAATTTAAGCTGGCACTACGTATTTTATTATATTGGCGCTATCGGCGTGGTGCTGGGGATATTCTGGCTGGTAAAAGTAAGAGATCCCTCTTACCATTCAAAAATTAACCAACAGGAGCTCGACTATATTCGCGAAGGCGGCGGCGAGCCGGAATTAGGTACGAAAAAAACGCAGCAGAAATTAACCCTCGCGCAGATTAAAAGCGTCTGCGTTAATCGCATGATGATCGGCGTGTATATCGGCCAGTTCTGCGTAACGTCCATTACCTGGTTCTTCCTGACGTGGTTTCCCACCTATCTCTACCAGGCCAAAGGTATGTCGATCCTCAAGGTCGGTTTTGTCGCCAGTATCCCGGCCATTGCCGGATTTATCGGCGGACTGCTCGGTGGGGTATTCTCAGACTGGCTGCTCAAACGCGGCTACAGCCTGACGACCGCCCGCAAGCTGCCGGTGATCTGCGGCATGCTGCTCTCCTGCGTGATTGTCGTCGCCAACTACACCACCTCAGAAGTGGTGGCGATCGCCGCCATGAGCCTGGCCTTCTTTGCTAAAGGTTTCGGTAACCTCGGCTGGTGCGTGCTGAGCGACACCTCGCCGAAGGAAATGCTGGGAATTGCCGGCGGAGTGTTCAACATGTGCGGCAACCTGGCGAGTATTATCACGCCGCTGGTTATCGGCGTGATCCTCGCTAATACCCACTCCTTTGATTACGCCATCCTGTACGTCGGTTCCATGGGCGTGCTGGGCCTGTTCTCCTATCTGTTTATCGTCGGGCCGCTGGACCGTTTGACGCTGACCCCGCGCGCCGCCTGATTTAAAACCCTGGCGAGCATTCGCCTCCGCTGTTTCGCATCACACTCCTGCGAAACAGCGGTTTTTTAGTAGGTTATCCCCGGCGGATTCACTTCCGATTGCGTCACCTCTTCGCCCTGCTCTCCCCAGCGCGCCAGCACTTTCTGATACTCGCCGCGAGCAATCGCGCCGTTCAGCGCCGCCTGCAGCGCCGGAGCCAGGCCGTTGCCCTTTTTGGTCGTGGTGGCAACGTACGCTTTTTTCGGCCCCAGGCCGACGACTTTGGTTTTGCCGCTGAGCGCCGCTTTATAGGCCGCCACCGACTGCGGCCCAAAGAACACGTCCGCGCGACCGGACTGAATATAGAGGTTGCCCGAGGCGTCATCGGTCAGGTAGACCGGCAGCGCGGGTTGCCGCCCGGCGGCTTCGTTTTCGGCGTTCCAGCCGAGCAAAATCCGTTCCTGGTTAGTCCCGGACCCGACGATCACTTTTTTACCCGCGAGATCCGCCGGACCGCTCACGCGGGCGATATCGCTGGTTGATTTCACGGAAAAGGCCAGAGAGTCAACGCGATAGGTGGCAAAATCAAACTTCTCCTTCCGCTGCTCGGTCACTGCAATATTGACCAGCGCGACGTCGTAGCGTCCGGAAGTAATCCCCAGCGGCCAGTCCTCCCAGGCGGTGGGCACCAGCTTTAGCTTCAGCCCGAGGCTGCCGGCCAGCAGCCGGGCAATATCCGGGTCGCTGCCGATACGCGTGCGGTTATCGCTGGCCAACAGCGCCAGCGGCGGCGAATTGAGCGCCGAAATCGCCACCGTTAAGGTACCCGGTTCGACGAAGGCGTAATTTGCCGGGATCTTCGCGAGCGCCTGCTCATCGCGGGTCACCGGCAGCGGCTGCTCGTTGGCGCGCAGGTCGATAGCCGCCTGCGATGCCGCAGATAAAGAGAGTAGTGTCAGGGCCAAAAGTCCGTTTCTCATGCCGCTAATACCCTCGATAAGAACTGCCGCGTACGCGGATGCTGCGGTTGGTTCAGCACCGCGTCGCTGCTGCCCTGCTCGACTATCTTGCCGTCGACCATAAACACCACCCGGTCCGCCACCTCTTTCGCAAAACCGATTTCATGGGTGACCACCACCAGCGTGGTGCCGGAGCGCGCCAGCTTTTTAATCACGTCCAGCACTTCCCCCACCAGCTCAGGGTCGAGCGCGGAGGTCGGTTCATCGAACAGCATTACCCGCGGGTTAAGCGCCAGCGCCCGGGCAATAGCGATGCGCTGCTGCTGGCCGCCGGACAGGTGCCGCGACCAGGCCTCGGCTTTATTGCGCAGTCCGACCACGTCCAGCAGTTCATACGCCCGCGCGATCGCCTCTTTGCGGGTCGCCTGCTTATGGGCGATGGGGGCTTCAATCAGATTTTCCAGCACCGTCAGATGCGGGAACAGGTTGAAGTTCTGAAATACGTAGCCGACGTTAACCCGCTGGCGGAGGATCTCTTTCTCTTTCAGCTCGTAGAGCTTGTCGCCTTTACGGCGATAGCCGATATAGTCGCCATCGATCTGAATAAAGCCTTCATCCACGCGCTCCAGATGATTAATCGCCCGCAGCAGCGTCGATTTTCCCGAACCGGACGGCCCGAGGATCACCGTCACCGTGCCGGGTTCGATTTCCAGCGATACGTCATCAAGCGCTTTATGGCGGCCAAAATATTTGCTGACGCCGGTGATGGAGATATGGCCGTTACGAGAGTTGGGCATGGGCGGACTCCTGGGGTTGTGGGCGACGAATGGACTCAACGCGACGGCTGCTGCGGGCGCTATTGACCGCCGAGCGGCGTTCGCTGCGGGCCAGTCCGCGCTCGACCAGATACTGGATCAGCGACAGCACGCTGGTGATCGCCAGATACCATGCGGCGCCGACCATCAGCAGCGGGATCACTTCCTGGGTGCGGTTATAGATCATCTGGATGGTGTAAAACAGCTCCGGCATCGCCAGCACGTAAACCATAGCCGTCCCCTTGGCGAGGCTGATAATTTCGTTAAAGCCCGCCGGTAAAATGGTGCGCAGCGCCTGAGGCAGAATAATGCGCAGGGTCCGACGGCTGGCCGGAAGCCCCAGCGCCGCCGCCGCTTCATACTGCCCGTGATCGACCCCGAGAAAGCCGCCGCGGATAATTTCGGCGGTGTAGGCGCTTTGCACCAGAGTCAGTCCGACAACGGCGGTAGAAAACTGCCCCAGTACGTTGATGGTCTCAAAGCTGGCCCAGCGAATCGCGGTGAACGGAATGCCTATCGCTAGCGTGTCGTAAAGATAGGAGAAGTTGTAGAGAATAATCAGCACCACGATCAGCGGCAGCGAGCGGAACAGCCAGATATAGCCCCAGGCCAGGCTGCTTAGCAGCCATGAACTGGAGAGCCGGGCCAGCGCCAGCAGGCCGCCGAGAATAACGCTCAGCGCCGTCGCCAGCAGGGTCAGCAGCAGCGTCTGCCCGAGACCTTCAAGGATCACCGGGTCAAAGAACCAGCGGGCAAAGACGCGCCACTCCCAGCGCGGGTTAAAGGCGACCGATTGAATCACCACCGCCAGCACCAGCAGCGCCAGCACCGCGCCTACCGCCCGCAGCGGATAGCGCGCGGGGACAACCTTAATCGTTTCCTGGGTATGCATATTGGCTCCTTAAGCGCTCTGGCTCAGCGCGCTGACCGCCAGCGCTTTCGTAAAGCGCAGTCGACCATCGAACGGCGGCAGGCTGTACTCTTCCGGATCGCGGCTGAGGTCAAACTGCGCCTCGTAGCCCTGGCTCAGGTAGAGCCGCACCGCTTCCGGCTGCCGAAAACCGGTGGTCAGATAGATATGGCTGTAGCCCGCGAGCAGCGCCCGTCGCTCCAGCTCCTGCACCACTTTCGCCGCCAGCCCCTGCTGGCGCAGACGACGATGGGTCCAGATACGTTTGATTTCTGCCGTATGGGCATCTTTCGGTTTGTACGCGCCGGTGGCGATAATTTCCCCTTCGCGCTCCAGCACGATAAATAGCCCCTGCGGCGCCAGATACCATTCAGTCAGCTCGACTTCGGCATCGCGGGAGAAATAGTCGCCGTAGCGCGCGGCGTACTCGCCGAACAGGCCCTCAATAATCGGCTGCAGCTCCGGCGCTTCCGGAGAGACATCGCGGAATAGATCGCTCATCATGCCTCCTGTTAGTCGCCGAGTCCGGCCGGGTTGATTTCCGATTGCGGAATGCTCTCCACGCCTTCCCCCCAGCGGTTCAGCACCTTCGCGTAGTCGCCGCTGCGGATTGCGCCGTTCAGAGCCGTCTGTACCGGTTCTACCAGACCGCTGCCTTTTTTCACCGTCACGGCAATATGCGCCGCCTTCGGCCAGCCGCCGTCAACGCTGCCTACCAGCTTGGTTTTGCCGGTCAGCGCCGCTTTCCACGCGCCGATCACGTTGGGGCCGAAGAAGGCGTCGGCGCGCCCGGACTGCAGCGCCAGGGTCTGGGCGGCGTCGTCTTTGGTGTAGACCGGCGTAAACGGCTTCAGCCCCTTCTTGAGATTCTCGGCGTTCCACGCCAGCAAAATGGCTTCCTGATTGGTGCCGGAGCCGACGATAATCCGCAGCCCGGCAATATCTTCCGCTTTTTCAATTTTGCTCAGCGGACTGGTGCTCTTGACGTAAAAACCCAGCGAATCTTTGCGGTAGGTGGCGAAATCAAACTTCTCTTTGCGCTCTTTGGTCACGGTGATATTGCTGACCGCCGCATCATATTTGCCGGAAGCAACGCCGAGCGGCCAGTCCTCCCACGAGGTGGGTACCACATTCAGCTCCAGCCCGAGGCTGTCGGCCACCAGGCGGGCGATATCCACCTCGCTGCCGAGCAGGGTTTTGTTATCGTCAGAAAACACGGTCAGCGGCGGTGAGTTCAGCGCGGCGACCGCGACCGTCAGCTTACCCGGCACCGCCAGGTGGAGACCTTTCGGCAGCTGCGCGATAGCCTGCGGGTTTTTCGCCGTATGAATCGGCGTTTTGTTGGCTTCGAGGCTCACGCCGGTGCCGTTGATCGTGACGTTCTGCGCCCAGGATGACGCGCTAACGGCCAGCGCCAGCGCCAGTAATAGCGATTTTTTCTGCGTTTTCTGCATAGCGGGTGTTCTCTATTATTGTTTTTGGAATTGATTCACGGGCTCTGCCAGCCCTAAGCTTTCGCGCAGCGTGGTGCCGGGATATTCCCGGCGGAATAGTCCGCGCTGCTGAAGAATCGGTACCACCTGATCCACAAAGCGCGGGAAGGTATCCGGCGTACCGCCCTGGATAATAAAACCGTCCGTCGCGCGCTGTTCAAACCACTGCTGCAGACCATCCGCCACCTCTTCAGCGGTTCCGGCAAAGCGCGGTCGCGGGCTGGCCGCCTCCAGCGCCACCTGGCGCAGCGTCAGGCCGCGTTCGCGGGCATTGCGTTTTATCTCGTCGGTGGTGCTGCGAAAGCTGTTCTGCCCGAGGTCGCCGATATCCGGGAACGCCTCATCCAGCGGATACTGGGCAAAGTCGTGGTGTTCAAAATAGCGGCCGAGATAATTCAGCGCGTCTTCAATCGATACCAGCGCAGCGGTGGTCTGGTATTGCTGCTCCACATCGTCGGCGCTGTCGCCAACGATGACGCTGACGCCCTGGAAGATATGCAGTTCACTCTCCCGGCGGCCGTGCGCTGCAAGCTGGCTTTTGACGTCGCGATAAAAGGCCTGCGCCTCCGCCAGCGACTCCTGATGGGTAAAAATAGCGTCAGCGTGGCTGGCGGCTAACTTTTTACCGTCATCGGAGGCGCCCGCCTGAAAGATAATGGGCCGGCCCTGCGGCGTGCGGGCAATATTTAGCGGACCGGCTACTTTAAAGAAATCGCCGTGATGATTAAGCGTGTGCAGCTTGTTTTTATCAAAGAACTGGCCGCTCTCTTTATTACGAATAAACGCGTCCTGCTCCCAGGAGTCCCACAGGCCTTTGACAACCTGCAGATATTCATCGGCAATACGGTAGCGCAGCGCATGATCGGGATGCTGGGCGCGGGAGAAGTTTTTTGCTGAGCCTTCCAGCGGCGAGGTGACCACGTTCCAGCCCGCGCGGCCGCCGCTCAGATGATCGAGGCTGGCGAACTGGCGGGCGGTGGTAAAGGGTTCACTGTAGGAGGTCGACAGGGTACCGACCAGGCCTAAACGCGAAGTTACCGCCGCAAGGGTGGATAATACGGTGAGCGGTTCAAAACGATTTAAAAAATGCGGGATCGATTTTTCATTAATATATAAGCCATCGGCAACAAAAATAAAATCGAGCTTGCCCTCTTCCGCTTTTAACGCCGTCTGCTTGACGAACTCAAAGTTAATACTGGCGTCGGCCAGCGCGGCCGGATGACGCCAGGCCGACATATTTCCCGATGCGCCGTGTAATATAGTACCAATGCGCAGCTGCCGTTGTTCAGACATCGTTAATCCTTAGTCAATGACCCTGAATAATTAAAGTGCTTGTAATGCCTGCTCTGCCAGATCGGCAAAGTAGTGCGCCGCCGGGGCGATTAAACGCTCATCCGGGTTAAACGCCGGATGGTGAAGACCAAATTCGCTGGCGCTGCCGATGCTGACGAACGCGCCGGGAATATGCTGAAGATAAACGGCAAAATCCTCCCCGCCGAGATGGAGATCCGCATGGTGCGTGCGGTAGCCAGACTTATCGGCCACGTCGCTGGCGAAAGCGGCCCAGCGCTCATCATTAACCAGCGCGGTCGGTCCGGCGTACCAGAAGACATCGATCTGCGCGCCAAAGGCGCTGGCGAAGCCGGCGGCAATCTCGCTCACCCGCGCTTTCACCCGCTGCTGGACTGCGCTGCTGTGGGTGCGCAGCGTACCTTCCAGCTCGACGCTTTCCGGCAGGACGTTCCAGGTATTGCCGCCCTGAATCCGCGTGACGCTAAGCACCACGGAATCGAGGGTATTCACTTCGCGACTGGCGACGCTTTGCAGCAGGGTCACCAGCTGGCTGGCCAGCAGAATGGCGTCCTTCCCTTCATGAGGCCGGGCGGCGTGAGCGCCTTTGCCGGTCACCTTAAACACAAAGCGATCGACGTTGGCGTAAAACGCGCCGCCTCGGGTGGCGAATTCGCCCACCGGCAGCCCGGGTTCATTATGCATACCGAAAATGGCGGAAACGCCCTCCAGCACGCCGGCGCGAATCAGGGTTTTCGCGCCGCCGAAGCTCTCCTCCGCCGGCTGGAACAGAATACGGACGCGTCCCGCCAGCTGCGCTTCGCGTTGTTTCAGCAGTAAGGCCGCGCCAAGGATCACGCTGGTATGAATATCATGCCCGCAGGCGTGCATCACGCCGGCATTCAACGAGCGAAACGGCACGCTGGCCGCCTCTTCGATAGGCAGCGCATCGATATCGGCACGCAGGGCTATCACCTTATCGCCGCTGCCCACTTCGGCAACCGCGCCGGTTTTCAGTTCATAAGGCAGCAGGCTGATGCCGCCGCTCTGCAGCCAGTCGCGAATACGCGCGGTGGTGTCGACCTCCTGCAGCGAGAGCTCCGGGTACTGGTGCAGTTCGCGCCGCCAGCGAATTAACTGTTCGGCAAGGCTCATGGCTGCACCTCCGCGCTCAAATGCGCCCGGGCCAGCAGGCGCAGGGAGTTAAGGCGCGCCGCGCCATCGCTAATGGGCGTATCGATAATAAATTCGTCGATGTTCCAGGTCGACTGCAGGGCATCCAGCTGCGCTTTCACCTGTTCCGGGGTGCCGAACAGCACCGCCGATTCCCGCCGGGCGATGCGCGTCGGCCTGCTGCCCGCCTGACGGGCAAAGGCGGCCGCCTGCGCTTCGCTGCCGACGGTGACCCGCTGGCCGTTTTCCAGCTCAACGCCCCACGTTTCGACGGATTTTGCCAGCTCCGCCGCCGTCGCGGCCTCTTCGGCCACGATGACCTGGACGGCAATAATCGCGTCTCGACGGCTCAGTTCGCGCCAGCGGGTTAACACCTCGCGCAGCAGCTGCTTATCGCCGTTGAGATGGGCGGCGAAGACGAAGTTCCAGTCCAGCTGCGCCGCCAGCTGCGCGCTCTCCAGGCTGGCGCCGAGCAGAAAGCCGTCGGCGCGACGCGGCGGGATCGGCGTTGCGCGGACGCTCTCCTCACCGTCGGTTTCGGTCAGCGACAGCCAGTTGTCGAGCTGCGCCAGCTGGTCGGCAAAACGCCCCTTTTGCTGGGGGTTAAGCCCCTGCTGCAACGCGCGAGTGGAGAGCGGCAGTCCGCCAGGGGCTTTGCCCACGCCCAGATCCACGCGGCCCGGGGCGAGGGAAGCCAGCATATTGAAGTTTTCCGCCACTTTATACGGGCTGTAGTGCTGCAGCATGACGCCGCCGGAGCCAACGCGAATCCTGCGGGTCTGGCCGAGGATCCAGGCAATGGCCAGCTCTGGCGACGGACTGGCGAGCTGGTCAGTATTGTGGTGTTCGGCTATCCAGAAGCGATGATAGCCCCAGGCTTCCGCCTGTTGCGCAAGCGTTAATGTACGCGCCAGCGCCTGGGCAGCCGTTTCTCCGGCTGCCAGCGGGCTTTTATCCAGAATACTGATTCGATAAGACATTTCGCAGGCTCATGTGGATTAACATGACTGCATTATTAGAAGCGCCCGCGGCTGGTGAGAAACAATTTATTTACATGTGCTCTGCCGGAAATTAGATATGCGGTGAGGTAACTGCCCCGGAGGCGATGCTGCGCATCTGTCCGGGCTACGCGTCCTCAGCAATCTGTGGCCCGGTAGCCCGGGCAGGCGCTGTGCAAGCCGGGAAGAAGCCGCAGCAATGCCAAGTTACGGCATATTCCCCGGGTTGCGGCGTAAA
>NZ_WCIN01000037.1:179979-351916 GCF_009025755.1 Klebsiella sp. RCJ4 | reverse complement strand
TGGAGCTGAAATCAGTCGAAGATACCAGCTGGCTGCAACTGTTTATTAAAAACACAGCACTGTGCAAACACGAAAGTGGACGTATACGGTGTGACGCCTGCCCGGTGCCGGAAGGTTAATTGATGGGGTTATCCTCGCGGAGAAGCTCTTGATCGAAGCCCCGGTAAACGGCGGCCGTAACTATAACGGTCCTAAGGTAGCGAAATTCCTTGTCGGGTAAGTTCCGACCTGCACGAATGGCGTAATGATGGCCAGGCTGTCTCCACCCGAGACTCAGTGAAATTGAACTCGCTGTGAAGATGCAGTGTACCCGCGGCAAGACGGAAAGACCCCGTGAACCTTTACTATAGCTTGACACTGAACACTGGTCCTTGATGTGTAGGATAGGTGGGAGGCTTTGAAGTGTGGACGCCAGTCTGCATGGAGCCATCCTTGAAATACCACCCTTTAATGGCTGGTGTTCTAACGTGGGCCCGTAATCCGGGTTGCGGACAGTGTCTGGTGGGTAGTTTGACTGGGGCGGTCTCCTCCTAAAGAGTAACGGAGGAGCACGAAGGTCAGCTAATCCTGGTCGGACATCAGGAGGTTAGTGCAATGGCATAAGCTGGCTTGACTGCGAGCGTGACGGCGCGAGCAGGTGCGAAAGCAGGTCATAGTGATCCGGTGGTTCTGAATGGAAGGGCCATCGCTCAACGGATAAAAGGTACTCCGGGGATAACAGGCTGATACCGCCCAAGAGTTCATATCGACGGCGGTGTTTGGCACCTCGATGTCGGCTCATCACATCCTGGGGCTGAAGTAGGTCCCAAGGGTATGGCTGTTCGCCATTTAAAGTGGTACGCGAGCTGGGTTTAGAACGTCGTGAGACAGTTCGGTCCCTATCTGCCGTGGGCGCTGGAGAATTGAGGGGGGCTGCTCCTAGTACGAGAGGACCGGAGTGGACGCATCACTGGTGTTCGGGTTGTCATGCCAATGGCATTGCCCGGTAGCTAAATGCGGAAGAGATAAGTGCTGAAAGCATCTAAGCACGAAACTTGCCCCGAGATGAGTTCTCCCTGACCCTTTAAGGGTCCTGAAGGAACGTTGAAGACGACGACGTTGATAGGCCGGGTGTGTAAGCGCAGCGATGCGTTGAGCTAACCGGTACTAATGAACCGTGAGGCTTAACCTTACAACGCCGAAGATGTTTTGGCGATTTGAGAAGACAACAATTTCAGCTTAGATTACAGATTTTCGGGAACGAAAGATTTTACGCTGAGGCAAGGCGGCAAATGAAGTAAAGGAAGGAGCATACTGTAGTATGTGACTGACTTTACGAATGCAGCCAACGCAGCATCGGTGTAAAAGATTCGTTTCTGACAACAGAATTTGCCTGGCGGCGACAGCGCGGTGGTCCCACCTGACCCCATGCCGAACTCAGAAGTGAAACGCCGTAGCGCCGATGGTAGTGTGGGGTCTCCCCATGTGAGAGTAGGGAACTGCCAGGCATCAAACAAGTGAAGAGCCCATCCTGACGGATGGGCTTTTTGCGTTTTTGTCGTCTGAACCGACCGGACATCGGTTACCCTTATCCAGTCTTACTTCATTACTCATGTACCAAATTCAATAACGGATAGGGTTTTCCAAGATCGTCCGTCTCAGAACGGCCTGTCACCTTAAAGCCCATCTTCTTATAAAATCCGACCGCTTGTTCATTCTGCTCATTAACGTTGGTCGTCAGTTTGGGCGCTAACGTCAGCGCGTGTTCAATCAACAGCTTACCCACGCCGCAGCCGCGGACCGTAGGGTCAACGAATAGCGCATCCATATGTTCCCCCGTAAGTAGCATAAAGGCGACCGGCTCGTCTTTCTCCGTCACCGCGACCCACAGCGGCGCTTCGGGTAAAAACGCGCTCACCAGATCTTCCAGTTCCGCTCTATACTCTTTTGATAAAAAATCGTGCGTTGCATCGACCGACCGACGCCAGATCGCAATCAGTTTTTTCCCTTCATCATGCCGTGAACGGCGGATACTAATAACCATATTTGCTCCTTTTCTTTGTTCTTATATTCTAACTCAAATGTCTCCGTGAAATTTTCTCACCCTGCACCTGCAGGCTCGACATTCACCTTATTCCTGGGTATCTTCAGCTGTCTGGATGTCTAAACGTTTATACGTATGCTATGAGGTAATAAAGTTATGCCAATTCGGGTGCAGGACGAGCTACCGGCCGTCAATTTCTTGCGTAATGAAAACGTCTTTGTGATGACGACAACTCGCGCGACGACTCAGGAAATCCGCCCGCTGAAGGTGCTCATCCTTAATCTGATGCCGAAGAAAATCGAGACTGAGAATCAGTTTTTGCGACTGCTTTCCAACTCTCCTCTGCAGCTTGATATCCAGCTGCTGCGCATCGATGCCCGCGAATCACGTAATACGCCGGCGGAACACCTGAACAACTTCTACTGCAACTTTGAAGATATTTGCGATCAGAACTTTGATGGCCTGATTGTTACCGGTGCGCCTTTAGGTTTGGTTGAATTTAATGACGTTGCCTACTGGCCGCAGATAAAACAGGTGCTGGAATGGGCTAAAGATCATGTTACCTCAACGCTGTTTGTCTGTTGGGCGGTACAGGCAGCCCTCAATATCCTCTACGGTATCCCTAAACAGACCCGCTCTGAGAAGATTTCCGGGGTCTACGAACACCATATCCTGCAACCTCATGCCTTGTTAACCCGCGGCTTTGACGATAGCTTTCTGGCCCCGCACTCGCGCTATGCCGATTTCCCGGCGGCGCTGATACGCGACTACACCGACCTCGAGATCCTGGCGGAAACGGAAGAGGGCGACGCCTACCTGTTCGCCAGCAAAGATAAGCGCATCGCCTTCGTGACCGGTCACCCGGAATATGACGCGAACACCCTGGCCAGCGAATTCTTCCGCGATGTGGAAGCGGGTCTCGATCCGCAGGTTCCACATAATTATTTCCCGCAGAACGATCCGCAGAACAAACCGCGCGCCACCTGGCGAAGCCATGGCAATTTGCTGTTTATCAACTGGCTGAATTATTACGTCTACCAGATCACGCCATACGATCTACGCCATATGAATCCGACTCTGGATTAATCTTCTACACAACGCGATCCTAAAGCGTTTCAGCATTTTGCCTCTGGCACCTTCGGGTGCCTTTTTTATTTCCGAAACGCAGCTCATATTGTAATTAAACTTTATTTATATTGTTATCAATAGGTTAAATGATAATTAAATTAAAAATGGAAATTGTTTTTGATTTTTAAAAATAAATGCGTAGTCTTAATTGTGCTGAACGAAAACTACACAACGATCTTACGTTCGCGCCAACTGGATCAACCAAGAGGAGCAGCACATGACGCAGCAGGCGACAATCACTGACGAACTGGCTTTTAGCCAGCCATATGGCGACCAGGAGAAGCAAATCTTAACGCCTGAGGCCGTAGAATTTCTGACCGAGCTGGTGCGCCGCTTTACGCCTGAGCGCAATAAACTCCTGGCCGCGCGTATCCAGCAGCAGCAGGCAATTGATAACGGTAAGCTTCCAGATTTTATTTCGGAAACAGCTTCCATTCGCAATGGTGATTGGACGATCCGCGGCATTCCGGACGATTTGCAGGATCGGCGGGTAGAAATTACCGGTCCGGTAGAGCGCAAGATGGTCATCAATGCGCTCAATGCGAATGTAAAAGTCTTTATGGCGGATTTCGAAGACTCACTGGCGCCCGAATGGAGCAAAGTCATTGATGGGCAAATTAACCTGCGCGATGCGGTTAACGGCACCATCAGCTACACCAATGAAGCCGGCAAGATTTATCAGCTGAAGCCGAACCCGGCGCTGCTGATCTGCCGCGTGCGCGGTCTGCATCTGCCGGAAAAACACGTGACGTGGCGCAGGGAAGCGATTCCCGGCAGTCTGTTCGACTTCGCCCTCTATTTCTTCCACAACTACAAAGCGTTACTGGAAAAAGGCAGCGGCCCCTATTTCTATCTGCCGAAGACTCAGGCCTGGCAGGAAGCCGCGTGGTGGAGTGAAGTATTTAGCTTTACGGAAGACCGTTTTGAGCTGCCGCGCGGCACCATCAAAGCCACGCTGCTGATCGAAACGCTGCCCGCCGTATTCCAGATGGACGAAATTCTGCACGCCCTGCGCGACCATATTGTGGGTCTGAACTGCGGGCGCTGGGACTACATCTTCAGCTATATCAAAACGCTGAAGAATCATCCGGATCGCGTTCTGCCGGACCGTCAGGTGGTGACGATGGACAAGCCTTTCCTCAGCGCCTACTCGCGATTGTTGATTAAGACCTGCCACAGGCGCGGCGCGTTTGCGATGGGCGGCATGGCGGCCTTTATTCCGAGCAAAGATGCCGAGCGAAACAACCAGGTGCTGAACAAGGTAAAAGCGGACAAATCGCTGGAGGCGAATAACGGCCATGACGGTACCTGGATCGCGCATCCCGGGCTGGCTGACACCGCGATGGCCGTCTTTAACGGCGTACTGGGCGAGAACAAAAATCAGCTGTCCGTTACCCGCGAAGACGATGCGCCGATTACCGCAGAACAGCTGCTGGCCCCCTGCGAGGGCGAACGAACCGAAGAGGGCATGCGCGCCAACATTCGCGTGGCGGTGCAGTACATCGAGGCGTGGATTTCCGGCAACGGCTGCGTACCGATTTATGGCCTGATGGAAGATGCGGCGACGGCGGAAATTTCCCGTACCTCTATCTGGCAATGGATCCACCATGAGAAAACCCTCAGTAACGGCACACCGGTAACCAAAGCGCTGTTCCGCCAGTGGCTGGCCGAAGAGATGCGGGTGATTCAGGACGAACTGGGCGAGCACCGCTACAGCAGCGGGCGTTTTGATGAAGCCGCTCGCCTGATGGAACAGATCACCACCTCCGACGAGCTGATTGATTTCTTAACCCTGCCGGGCTACCGCCTTCTGGCCTAATTCACCACACAACAATATGGAGCATCTGCACATGAAAACCCGTACCCAACAAATCGAAGAATTAAACAAAGATTGGACGAATCCGCGCTGGGAAGGCATTACTCGCCCATACAGCGCCGAAGATGTGGTGAAGCTGCGCGGCTCGGTCAACCCGGAATGTACTCTGGCGCAGCTGGGCGCGGCAAAGATGTGGCGACTGCTGCACGGGGAAGCGAAAAAAGGCTACGTCAACAGCCTGGGCGCGCTGACCGGCGGTCAGGCGCTGCAGCAGGCGAAAGCGGGCATTGAAGCGATTTATCTTTCCGGCTGGCAGGTCGCAGCGGACGCCAACCTGGCCTCCAGCATGTATCCGGATCAATCGCTCTATCCGGCGAACTCGGTACCGGCCGTGGTCGATCGGATCAACAGCAGCTTCCGCCGCGCGGATCAGATCCAGTGGTCTGCGGGCATTGAGCCGAACGATCCGCGTTATACCGATTATTTCCTGCCGATCGTCGCCGATGCGGAAGCGGGGTTTGGCGGCGTGCTCAATGCGTTTGAGCTGATGAAATCGATGATTGAGGCCGGTGCAGCGGCCGTACACTTCGAAGACCAGCTGGCATCGGTGAAAAAATGCGGCCATATGGGCGGCAAAGTGCTGGTTCCCACGCAAGAGGCGATTCAGAAACTGGTCGCCGCGCGTCTGGCGGCGGACGTCATGGGCGTGCCGACGCTGGTGATCGCTCGCACTGACGCCGATGCGGCGGATTTAATTACCTCAGACTGCGATCCTTACGATCGCCAGTTCATTACCGGCGACCGTACCAGCGAAGGTTTCTTCCGTACCCATGCCGGTATCGAACAGGCCATCAGCCGCGGGCTGGCCTACGCGCCCTATGCCGACCTGGTGTGGTGTGAGACCTCTACTCCGGACCTTGAGCTGGCGAAGCGCTTTGCCGACGCGATCCACGCGAAATATCCGGGCAAACTGCTGGCCTACAACTGCTCGCCGTCGTTTAACTGGCAGAAAAAGCTGGATGATAAAACCATTGCCAGCTTCCAGCAGCAGCTGTCGGATATGGGCTACAAGTATCAGTTCATCACCCTGGCCGGTATTCACAGTATGTGGTTCAACATGTTCGACCTGGCCCACGCCTACGCCCAGGGCGAGGGGATGAAGCACTACGTTGAGAAGGTCCAGCAGCCGGAGTTCGCGGCGGCTAAAGATGGCTACACCTTTGTCTCTCATCAGCAGGAGGTCGGCACCGGCTACTTCGATAAGGTCACCACCATTATCCAGGGCGGAGCCTCATCAGTCACGGCGTTAACCGGCTCTACAGAAGAAGATCAGTTCTGATAATTTCCCCCTCTCCCTCTCTCCGGGGGAGAGGGATGGGTGAGGGGGAAGAGATGACGCGTGGCCTGGAATTATTGATTGCTCAAACTATTTTGCAGGGTTTTGACGCCCAGTACGGTCGTTTTCTTGAAGTGACTTCCGGCGCCCAGCAGCGCTTTGAACAGGCTGACTGGCATGCCGTCCAGCAGGCGATGAAGCAGCGTATTCATCTCTACGATCACCATGTCGGCCTGGTCGTCGAGCAGCTGCGCTGCATTACCGATGGTAAAAATACCGATACCGATTTTTTGCTGCAGGTAAAAGAACACTATACCCACCTGCTGCCGGATTACCCTCGTTTCGAAATTGCGGAGAGCTTTTTCAATTCCGTTTATTGCCGGTTGTTTGACCACCGCTCGCTGACTCCCGAGCGGCTTTTTATTTTCAGCTCTCAGCCAGAGCGGCGCTTACGCGCCATCCCGCGCCCGCTGGCCAAAGATTTCTTCCCCGAGCGCGGCTGGGACACGCTATTACGCAAAGTGTTATCCGATCTTCCTCTCCGTCTGCCGTGGCAAAACAGCGCGCGCGATATCGGTTATATCACCGCTTGCCTGCAGGAGGCGCTCGGCAGCGAGCTGCTTTCCCGCTCGCACCTGCAGGTGGCGAATGAACTGTTTTACCGCAATAAGGCGGCCTGGCTGGTAGGCAAACTGGTTACGCCGATGGCGACGCTGCCTTTTCTTCTGCCAATCCATCGCACCGATGAAGGCGAATTGTTTGTCGACGCCTGTCTGACGACGCATGCCGAAGCCAGCATCGTTTTTGGCTTCGCCCGCTCCTATTTTATGGTTTACGCGCCGCTACCCGGCGCGCTGGTCGAGTGGCTGCGCGAGATTCTCCCGGGGAAAACCACCGCTGAACTGTACATGGCGATTGGCTGCCAGAAGCATGCGAAAACCGAGAGCTATCGGGAATACCTGCACTATATTTCCCGCAGCGATGAGCAATTTATTGAAGCACCGGGGATTCGCGGCATGGTGATGCTGGTGTTTACTTTGCCGGGATTTGATCGGGTATTTAAAGTCATCAAGGACCGCTTTGCGCCGCAGAAAGAGATGACCGCCGCCCACGTGCGCGCCTGCTATCAGCTGGTCAAAGAGCACGACCGCGTGGGAAGGATGGCCGATACCCAGGAGTTTGAGAACTTCGTCCTGGAGAAACGGCAAATTGCGCCCGAACTTATGGCCCTGTTACAAACCGAAGCCGGAGCGAAAATTACCGATCTCGGCGATCGGATTGCGATCAGCCATCTTTATATCGAGCGGCGGATGGTGCCGCTGAATATCTGGCTGGAGCAGGTGGACGGTCCGGCGCTGCGCGATGCGGTAGAGGAGTACGGCAACGCCATTCGTCAGCTGGCCGCCGCCAACATTTTCCCCGGCGATATGCTATTTAAAAACTTTGGCGTCACGCGTCACGGCCGGGTGGTGTTCTACGATTACGATGAAATTTGCTATATGACGGAGGTGAATTTCCGCGAGATCCCGCCGGCGCGCTACCCGGAGGATGAACTCGCCAGCGAGCCCTGGTATAGCGTCTCGCCTGGCGATGTTTTCCCGGAAGAGTTTCGCCACTGGCTGTGCGCTGACCCGCGCATCGGACCGCTATTTGAAGAGATGCACGCCGACCTGCTGCGCGCCGACTACTGGCGGGAGCTGCAAACGCGTATCCGCAACGGCCACGTGGAAGACGTCTACGCCTATCGCCGCCGTCAGCGTTTTAGCGTGCGCTACGGCGACCTGAAGCAGGCGGGATAGCCGATGGCCTGCTTCAGGCTGCTTCGATAACGGCAAATTCTTCGTACACCAGTTCCATATCCGGCGCCCAGGTGCCTTCGCGTTCAAAGAATGCCTGATGCGCCGATTGCCAGTAAGCGAGGCTCAAATCACCTTCGCCCTCCAGCGCGGCGAGCTCAGGGCTCATTTCGTTAAAACGAATGAGCCTGAGGGTCAGGGTGCGTATCACGCAGACGGCTTTCCCTTTGCCGTCCAGCACAATGTGATACGCCCCCGGCGTCACGGGCGGCTGCTCCTGCTGATAGCTGGTAAGCGAGCCGCAGGTGCCGCGCTTCTTCCCGGCGATAACCAGGGCAGCCAGCTCGTCGGCCAGCGCCGGTGAATCGCCGAAAGACCAGCAGAAAGCAGAAGGGTATTTATCCTGCCAGTAGGATTTCAGATCGCTCATTTAGCGCACTCCGCCGTAGGCCAGCGTCACTTCTTTCGCCGCCTTAATCACCATCGCGCCGAACTCGGTCACGCGGTCATCGGTAATACGGGAAATGGGCCCGGAAATGGAGATGGCGGCGAACGGCTCACGATGTTCATCATAAATGCACGACGCTACGCAGCGCAGGCCCAGCGCGTGTTCTTCGTCATCAAACGAGTAGCCGCGCTTACGCGTCTGGGCCAGGTCCTCTTTCAGATGTACCGGCGATACCAGGGTGGCATGGGTATAAGCGTGCAGACCTTGACGGTGCAGCAGGCCGGTAACCTGCTCTTCGCTTAGCTGCGACAGAAACGCCTTTCCGGCGCCGGAAGCGTGCATCGGCAGCTTACCCCCAATCGGTGCCGACATACGCATCAGCTGCGTACACTGCACCTGATCGATAATAATCGCCTGATGATCGCTCTGGTCAAGCACCGCGAGGTTAACCGTTTCACCGGAATCTTCCATCAGCTGACGCAAAATCGGATGGACGATCGCCAACAGATTACGGCTTTGCAGGAAGCTGCTGCCGACGACGAAGGCATGGGCGCCCACCGACCAGTGGCCCAGCTCACCGACCTGACGAACAAAACCCAGCTGCTGCATGGTCGTCAGCAGGCGGTGAGTCGTGGAGTTAGGCAGGCCGGCCTGCTGGGCCAGTTCGGTCAGCGCCACGCTGCCGTGGGATTCAGCAATCCATTCGAGCAGCTTCAGTCCGCGGGTCAGGGACTGAACTTGCCCGCCGGCCGGAGCGGCGGCGGGGGAGGCAGGTTTTCTGCCGCGTTTTGCGGGAGCGGGGGTCGCCATCGCGGACTCCTTTTTTCTGTATCGTGGAAATGATTTTCGTTTTATTTGGCGATAATGCAATCACTACCCGACTGATCGGATGAGTGAAGCTGAACATGTCTCATCTTGCCCGCTGTTCTCTTTTCCACCCCTTCGGTTTATGCCAGTATGGTCTGTTGAGTTTTTTCGGTCTGGTTGAGCGTTGTCGGGAGCGAGTGTGAGCAGCAAAGTTGAGCAACTGCATCAGCAGTTAAAAGCACGTATTTTGGTTCTGGATGGGGGCATGGGCACCATGATCCAGAGCTATCGTCTGAGTGAGCAGGACTTTCGCGGCGAGCGCTTTGCCGACTGGCCGTGCGACCTGAAGGGCAACAACGACCTGCTGGTTCTCAGCAAGCCGGATGTGATAACCGCTATCCACGATGCCTATTTTGCGGCCGGGGCGGATATCATTGAAACCAACACCTTTAACTCGACGACCATCGCGATGGCGGATTACCAGATGGAATCCCTGTCGGCGGAAATCAACTTTGTGGCGGCGAAACTGGCCCGCGCCAGCGCCGATGCCTGGACCGCACGCACGCCGGAAAAACCGCGCTACGTCGCAGGGGTCCTCGGCCCGACTAACCGCACGGCGTCTATTTCTCCCGACGTCAACGACCCGGCCTTCCGCAACATCACCTTTGACGGGCTGGTGGAAGCCTATCGTGAATCCACCAAAGCGCTGGTGGAAGGCGGGGCGGATCTGATTCTGATTGAGACGGTGTTCGATACCCTCAACGCCAAAGCGGCGATCTTTGCGGTTAAAGAGGAGTTTGAAGCGCTGGGGGTCGATCTGCCGATTATGATCTCCGGCACCATCACCGATGCCTCCGGGCGCACGCTGTCCGGCCAGACCACCGAAGCCTTTTATAACTCGCTGCGCCACGCCGATGCGCTGACGTTTGGCCTCAACTGCGCCCTGGGGCCGGATGAGCTGCGTCAGTACGTGCAGGAGCTGTCGCGTATCGCCGAATGCTACGTTACCGCCCACCCGAACGCCGGTCTGCCGAACGCCTTTGGCGAATACGACCTCGACGCCGACACGATGGCGGCGCAAATTCGCGAATGGGCTGAGGCCGGATTCCTGAATATTGTCGGCGGCTGCTGCGGTACCACGCCGGAACATATCGCCGCCATGAGCCGCGCGGTGGCCGGCCTGCCGCCGCGCCAGCTGCCGGAAATCCCCGTCGCCTGTCGTCTTTCCGGCCTTGAGCCGCTGAATATCGGCGATGACAGCCTGTTTGTGAACGTCGGCGAACGCACCAACGTTACCGGCTCGGCGAAATTCAAGCGCCTGATTAAAGAAGAAAAATATAACGAAGCGCTGGATGTGGCGCGCCAGCAGGTGGAAAGCGGCGCGCAGATTATCGATATCAATATGGATGAGGGGATGCTCGACGCCGAAGCGGCGATGACGCGTTTCCTCAACCTGATCGCCGGTGAGCCGGATATCGCCCGCGTGCCGATTATGATCGACTCCTCCAAATGGGAGGTCATCGAAAAGGGCCTGAAGTGTATTCAGGGTAAAGGCATCGTTAACTCCATCTCGATGAAAGAGGGCGTTGAGCCGTTTATCCAGCATGCGAAAAAGGTGCGCCGCTACGGGGCCGCCGTCGTGGTGATGGCCTTTGATGAAGTGGGCCAGGCCGATACCCGCGAGCGGAAAATTGAAATTTGCCGCCGGGCGTACAAAATTCTCACCGAAGAGGTGGGCTTCCCGCCGGAAGACATCATCTTTGACCCGAATATTTTCGCCGTGGCGACCGGGATTGAAGAGCACAACAACTATGCCCAGGACTTTATCGGCGCCTGCGAAGATATCAAACGCGAACTGCCGCACGCGCTGATCTCCGGCGGCGTCTCTAACGTGTCGTTCTCCTTCCGCGGCAACGACCCGGTGCGCGAGGCGATTCACGCGGTATTCCTCTACTACGCCATCCGCAACGGCATGGACATGGGCATCGTTAACGCCGGCCAGCTGGCGATTTACGACGACCTTCCCGCCGAGCTGCGCGATGCGGTTGAAGATGTGATTCTGAACCGCCGCGATGACGGCACTGAACGTCTGCTCGATCTGGCGGAAAAGTATCGCGGCAGCAAAACCGACGATACCGCTAACGCTCAGCAGGCGGAATGGCGCAGCTGGGACGTCAAAAAACGCCTCGAATACTCGCTGGTTAAAGGCATTACCGAATTTATCGAGCTCGATACCGAAGAAGCCCGCCAGCAGGCCGCGCGTCCGATTGAGGTTATCGAAGGGCCGCTGATGGACGGCATGAACGTGGTCGGCGACCTGTTCGGTGAAGGGAAAATGTTCCTGCCGCAGGTGGTGAAATCCGCCCGCGTCATGAAGCAGGCGGTGGCCTACCTCGAACCTTATATTGAGGCCAGCAAAGAGAAAGGTTCCAGCAACGGCAAGATGGTCATCGCCACCGTGAAGGGTGACGTTCACGACATCGGCAAGAATATTGTCGGCGTGGTGCTGCAGTGTAACAACTACGAAATCGTCGACCTTGGCGTGATGGTGCCTGCGGATAAAATCCTGAAAACCGCCCGCGAGGTTAACGCCGACCTGATTGGCCTCTCCGGGCTGATTACGCCGTCGCTGGATGAGATGGTCAACGTGGCGAAGGAGATGGAGCGTCAGGGCTTTACTATTCCGCTGCTGATTGGCGGCGCAACCACCTCGAAAGCGCATACGGCGGTGAAAATCGAGCAGAACTACAGCGGGCCGACGGTCTACGTGCAGAACGCCTCGCGCACCGTTGGCGTGGTCGCCGCGCTGCTGTCCGATAGCCAGCGCGATGATTTTGTCGCCCGTACCCGCAAAGAGTACGAAACGGTACGTATTCAGCACGGGCGTAAAAAGCCGCGCACCCCGCCGGTCACGCTGGAGGCCGCGCGCGATAACGACCTGGCCTTTGACTGGGCAAGCTACACCCCGCCGGTGGCCCATCGTCTGGGCGTGCATGAGGTTGAGGCCAGTATCGAAACCCTGCGTAACTATATCGACTGGACGCCGTTTTTTATGACCTGGTCGCTGGCCGGTAAGTATCCGCGCATTCTGGAAGATGAAGTGGTCGGCGAAGAGGCGCAGCGCCTGTTTAAAGACGCCAACGAACTGCTGGATAAGCTCAGCGCCGGGAAGGCCCTGAATCCGCGCGGCGTGGTGGGGCTGTTCCCGGCTAACCGCGTCGGCGACGATGTTGAAATCTATCGCGATGAAACCCGGACTCACGTGCTGACGGTGGGGCATCATCTGCGCCAGCAGACGGAGAAAGTCGGCTTTGCCAACTACTGCCTGGCGGATTTTGTCGCGCCGAAGCTGTCGGGGAAGGCGGACTATATCGGCGCCTTTGCGGTGACCGGCGGCCTTGAGGAAGACGCGCTGGCCGACGCCTACGAAGCGCAGCACGATGACTACAACAAGATTATGGTGAAGGCGATTGCCGACCGCCTGGCGGAAGCCTTTGCCGAGTATCTGCATGAGCGGGTGCGTAAGGTTTACTGGGGTTATGCGGCGAACGAAAACCTCAGCAACGAGGAGCTGATCCGCGAGAACTACCAGGGAATTCGCCCGGCGCCGGGCTATCCGGCCTGCCCGGAGCACACCGAAAAGGCGACGATCTGGGAACTGCTGGAGGTGGAAAAACGCACCGGCATGAAGCTGACGGAATCTTTTGCCATGTGGCCCGGCGCGTCGGTTTCCGGCTGGTACTTCAGCCATCCGGACAGCAAATACTTCGCGGTAGCGCAAATTCAGCGGGACCAGGTGGAAGACTATGCGTTGCGTAAGGGGATGAGCGTAGCGGAAGTGGAGCGCTGGCTGGCGCCGAACCTCGGTTACGATGCCGACTGATCCACCAAACCGTTATCTTTCCTTACAACTAACAGGGCGCTCAACGAGCGCCCTGTCTCTTTATTGTGCGTAAACCCTTATACTGAAGGAAGCTTGCGATCGTTGCCGTCGGATAAGCGAAGCGCTATCCGGCCTGTAACGGTTTATGAGTTTCGGGAACGAATAAATATAAGGAGAAGCTGATTCCGTGTTAACTCTGCTACACCTGTTGTCCGCCGTCGCCCTACTGGTGTGGGGCACCCATATCGTCCGTACCGGCGTAATGCGCGTCTACGGCGCTCGTCTGCGAAGCGTACTCAGCAGCAGCGTGGAGAAAAAACCGCTCGCCTTCTGCGCGGGGATCGGCGTTACCGCGCTGGTGCAGAGCAGCAACGCCACCACCATGCTGGTCACCTCTTTTGTCGCCCAGGATCTGGTGGCGCTGGCCCCTGCGCTGGTGATGGTGCTGGGCGCTGACGTCGGTACCGCGCTGATGGCGAGGGTGCTGACCTTCGATCTGTCCTGGCTTTCGCCGCTGCTGATTTTTATCGGCGTGATTTTCTTCCTTGGGCGCAAGCAAACGCGCGCGGGCCAGCTCGGGCGCGTGGGGATTGGTCTGGGCTTGATTCTGCTGGCGCTGGAGCTGATCGTTCAGGCGGTGCATCCCATCACCCAGGCTAACGGCGTGCAGGTGATTTTTGCCTCGTTGACCGGCGATATTATGCTGGATGCGCTGATCGGCGCGGTGTTTGCCATCATCAGCTATTCAAGCCTGGCAGCGGTGCTGCTGACCGCAACGTTAACCGCCACCGGCGTGATTTCGTTTCCGGTGGCGCTGTGCCTGGTGATCGGCGCCAACCTCGGATCCGGGCTGCTGGCCATGCTAAACAACAGCGGCGCTAATGCCGCCGCGCGCCGCGTGGCGCTCGGCAGCCTGCTGTTTAAGCTGGTGGGTAGCCTGATTATCCTGCCGTTTGTGCATCTGTTGGCAAACGTCATGGATGAGCTTCCGCTGCAAAAATCCGAACTGGTTATCTATTTCCACGTCTTCTACAACCTGATCCGCTGTATCGCCATGGTGCCGTTCGCCGGGCCGATGGCTAACCTCTGTAAGCGACTGATTCGCGATGAGCCCGAGCTGGACGCGCGGCTGAAGCCGAAGCATCTTGATACTTCGGCGCTGGACACGCCAGCCCTGGCGCTGGCCAATGCTGCCCGCGAAACCCTGCGTATTGGCGATGCCATGGAGCAGATGCTGGAAAGCCTGCATAAAGTGATGCACGGCGAGCCGCGTGAGGAGAAAGAGCTGCGGCGGATGGCGGACGATATCAACGTACTTTACACCGCCATTAAGCTCTATCTGGCGCGGATGCCGAAAGAGGAGCTGGCGGATGAGGAGTCCCGCCGCTGGGCGGAAATTATCGAAATGGCGCTTAACCTCGAGCAGGCTTCGGATATCGTCGAAAGAATGGGCAGCGAGATCGCCGATAAATCGCTGGCCGCGCGGCGCGCGTTCTCCATGGAGGGATTAAAAGAGCTGGATGCCCTCTACGAGCAGCTGCTCAGCAATCTGCAGCTGGCGATGTCGGTCTTCTTCTCCGGCGACGTGCCGAGCGCCCGCCGCCTGCGCCGCAGCAAGCATCGTTTTCGTATCATGAACCGTCGTTACTCGCATGCCCACGTTGACCGCCTGCATCAGCAAAACGTGCAGAGTATTGAGACCAGTACGCTGCACCTGGCGCTGCTGGGCGATATGAAGCGTCTGAATTCACTGTTCTGCTCGGTGGCCTATAGCGTGATGGAGCAGCCGGATGAGGACGATGAGCGCGATGAGTATTAAGCGCTGATGTGCCGCCAGACATCCCCGGCTCGCGCTGCGCTTAGCCGGGCTACAGGTATACCGCTGTCTGCGGGATGGTAGCCCGGCTAAGCGCAGCATCGCCTCCGGGGAATTATGCCACTCTGCGCTTTGCTCCCGGGGGCGGCGCAGAGCGCCTTGCCCGGGCTACGAGTTCTCCACCGTCTGCGGGATGGTAGCCCGGACAGATGCGCAGCATCGCCTCCGGGGAATTATGCCGCTCTGCGCTTTGCTCCCGGGGACGGCGCAAGCGCCTTGCCCGGGCTACGAGTTCTCCACCGTCTGCGGGATGGTAGCCCGGACAGGCGCGCAGCGCCGCCTCCGGGAAACGTGCGCACGGGGTTTAGAAACGATGACCGGCGTTGAGGGTCACCGCGTCTTCTCCGGCTCTGAATACCAGCGTTGGATTCGGGCCGCCAAGGGTAGCGTGGCCCTGCGTCACCTGTATCCAGTTGCCTTCCGGCAGGCCGATAATCGTCAGCTCCGGCGCAACCACCAGCAGCTCGCGGATCCGCTGTTCGCGGGTCTCGCCTTTATGGCCTTCCGGCAGCGCGTTGGTGAAATGCGGGTTAATTTGCAGCGGGAACAGCCCCAGCGCAGCAAAACCGTTAGGGTCGACAATCGGCATATCGTTAGTGGTGCGAATCGTCGGGCAGGCCAGGTTAGCGCCCGCGCTCCAGCCGATATACAGCGCCCCGCGCTTCACCACATCCACCATCGGCGCCAGCAGGCCGCGTTCGCGGCACTCTTTCAGCAACTGAAAGGTATTGCCGCCGCCGACGATAACTATCTCCGCATTCTCAATCGCCGACACCGGGTCCGCGACGCTGTGAATACCGGTAACCGTAACGCCCATTGGGCTGAAGACGGCGGCGGTTTTCGCGGTGTAATCATCCCAGGTTTGCGTCACCCCGGCAAAAGGGATGAATACCGCAGAACGGCGGCCATTTAGCTGCCCGGCAATGGTCGGCAGCGCATGTTCCAGCCAGGCTTTGCCCGGCAGCGTTGAGTTACTCAATAGCAGCAGTTCCATTATTTCTCCATTTGACCAGATGATTATTCGGGCAGAGATATTATCACAGGATATCTCACCGCTTGCTGACGTGGCTCACGCTGGGACGCGCTGAGCAAAGCGGAACGGTGATTATTGGCGCAGCGACTCTCTGAATTAATCTGGAAAGCGCCTCGCAGACTGACTCTACCGGGCGTGACAGGTTAGCGGGAACCGCTTAGTTTTACGTTGATGATTCACAGGCAAAGGAATAGAAAATGCTCGTTTATTACGCTAATCTGAGGCATGTCATGCGCATTACCATGGGGGCTATCATGCGCACTACGTCGAACGTTAAAAAATCAGTCAATGTCTCGCTTTCGCCTGAAATCCTGGAAGAGGCGCGTAAGCTTAAAATCAACATTTCGGCGGTTTTAACGGAAGCTTTACTTGAGAAATTTCGTGAGCACAAACGTGAAGAGTGGTTACGAGACAATAAGAAATCGATCGATACGATTAACCAATGGGTAGAAGAAAACGGTTCGTTTAGTGATTTTCAAAGGCCGTTCTGATGGAACAATATTGCGCTTATGAGAATACGGGAAGCGGTAAAAAGGTTTTCCCTTATTTAATCAACCTGCAGCATCCGGTCGCGAATGTCCTGAAGCATATCCTGGTTGCCCCTGTGATAGAACAAAACCAACTACCTGATACCCAGCCTCCGACCAAAATTTGTCCCGTGATTACGATTGCCGGTCAAACTTATATTGTGATGACGCATATGATGGCGGGTTTGCCGCAAAAAGAACTGGGCAAGCGCGTTGCTGATTTGACGGCGGACAGGGCTGCGCTGCGCGATGCAATCGACTTTCTGATCAACGGTTATTAGAGCGCCCTCCCTGGCGCTCTCCGTTTTGCCTTTATCCTCTGGCAAAGGCCGCGGCTTCAGCGACCAGCGCCGCGTCCGGACGCACGCCGGTGTAGAGCGCAAACTGCTCCACCGCCTGCAGGGCAATCACCTCCGCGCCGCTGATAACGCGCTTGTCCAGCCTCTGCGCCAGCTTGATGAGCGGGGTTTCCGGCGGCAGAGCGACCACGTCAAATATCACGTCGGCCCGTTCCACCATCGTCGGGCTAAAGGCCAGGGTTTCGCTTTCCGCGCCGCCCGCCATGCCGAGCGGCGTGACGTTAACCAGAATATCCGCCGCGATTCCCTCCGGCCTGGGCTGCCACTGAAAACCGTACTGCTTTGCCAGCGCCAGGCCGCGCTCGCGATGGCGGGCGGCGATAATCACATCGCGGAAACCGGTATCGCGGAAGGCGGCGATGACCGCTTTGCCCATTCCGCCGCTGCCCTGGATCATCACTTTGGCTGAGGAATCGAGCTGATAGCTGTCAATCAGGCTTTTCACCGCGATATAGTCGGTATTCAGCCCGGTCAGCCTGCCGTCGTCGTTGACGATGGTGTTGACCGAATCAATCGCCTTTGCCGAAGGGTCAAGCGCGTCAAGATACGCTATGCAGCTCTCTTTAAACGGCATTGAGACCGCGCAGCCGCGAATGCCTAATGCGCGCACGCCGTTTACCGCCGCGGCTATATCCTGGGTCGTAAACGCTTTATAGATATAGTTCAGCCCCAGCTTTTCATACAGGTAGTTATGAAAGCGGGTGCCGAAGTTACCCGGGCGACCGGCCAGCGACATGCACAGCCGCGTATCGCGATCAATCATGAGTAATATCCTCCGCGTGGGCCAGCAGGTACTCTTCCGCCTCTTTTGACCAGATACCGTGGTGACGTTCCATAATCGCCGCCAGCTGCGGGTCGCTAATGTTTCCCAGCGGCGTAAGCGGAATGTTTTTTCCGGTATAAACCAGCTTCTTACCGCCGCCTACCGCCGGTAAATCCAGGGTGGTCTCGCCCGCCGCGTTCAGCCCCAGAATATGAGTCACCACCTTCGCGGTCTGCACCTTTTTCTCCTGCATCAGCGCTACGGCGGCGCGCATATCATCGGTATTGCCGCCGGAGGTGCCCACGTAGTGGGTGAAGGCGTAATGCACATCGTAAAAATTGATCGGTGCGCTGAACTGCTTATCCTGCGGGCCGGCGAAAAAGTTCAGGCAGCCGTCCGGGGCCAGCAGCGAGGATGCCAGGGTGATGAGCTGTTCGTTAGGGACGAAGACGAAGATATCGTCAAAGCCGTGGCCGCCGGAGAGCGCCATCAGCGTTTCGCGGCTGGCGTCGCGCCCATCCAGATAGTGAATCAACGTTTGCGGCTCGGAGGGATAGTGCTGGCGTGCATAGCTGAGCTTTGGCTTATTGGTATCGGTGACCACCAGCAGCGCCGGGTTGATCGGGCCATGCAGCGCGTAGTCGATAGCCAGTAGCCCCATCGGGCCGGTGCCGCCGAGGATCAGGGTGCGGCCCTGCGGGCGAATGCCCATCACATGGTTATAGCTGCCTTCCTGCAGATGATAGTTGGCGTTGAAGGCGCCAATTACGCAGGAAAGCGGCTCCACCAGCGAGCCTTCAAACCAGGTATCGCCTTCCCAGGAAAGTAAACAATCCTGTTCCATCACCTCGTTGGGGATCACCACGTGGGTGGCTTCGCCGCCGATCCATGGAAAAGAATAACCGGGGCAGTCCGGGCGATCCGGCAGCTGCAGGTTGGCCTGAATCACATAGCGCTGGCCGGCGTGAAACTTGTGCTGCCATTTTTTGCCGACGGCGATAATCTCCCCGCAGAACTCATGGCCGATAATGATTGGGTTGGTCGCCACATCGTCAGGCACCTTTTTGTGGTCCTCGCCCTGGTTCGCCTCTTTCCACGAGGAGAGGCACAGGCTGTCGGTGACCACCCGGGCGAGAATTTCATCATCCTGCATCGCCGGGAGTTCGAAGGTTTCCAGGCGCAGATCGCGTTTGCCGTAGAGCCGCAGGGCTGTTGTTGTTTGCATGTTTACCACCTCATCCCCTTCATCTTTCGCATGACGGCTGCGAAATCTTTTGGGTCTAACTTGTTGAAGTAGCCCCGGCATCGCCGGGGCGGAATAATCAGGACAGGAAGCCCAGCGCGTTACCGATAATCCCCAAACCGAAGAGGGCGAAAATCAGCCATACCGGGTTCACTTTCTTATTGAGCAGGCGCACCATCAGCAGCGTCAGGCCCAGAGCCAGCAGGCCGGGGCAGAGCTGATCGAGGATGTTTTGTACGGTCATGGTGACGGTTGAGCCGTCAGCGCCCGGGGTTTGCGAGACCACCAGCGGGACGTTGATGGTGGTCCACTTGGTGACCAGCACGCCCATCACAAACAGGCCAAGAATGGAGGCGCCTTCGGTCAGTTTTTGCAGCAGGTTGCCGCCCATATCGCTGACGATATTGACCCCTTTACGGAAGCCAAGCTGTAGCCCGTACCACTTCATCGCCAGACGTACCGCGTTGAAAATAAAGAAGAACAGCAGCGGTCCAAGAATATTGCCGGAGAGCGCCAGCGAGGCGCCGAGGGCGGCGGTAATCGGCCGCAGCGTGCCCCATACCAGCGGGTCGCCCACGCCTGCCAGCGGCCCCATCAGGCCAACTTTGATCCCGTTGATGGCGCCATCGTCGATAGCGGCGCCGTTGGCCCGGGCTTCCTCCATCGCGGCGGTGACGCCAATCACCGGCCCGCAGACTGCCGGAGTGGTGTTGAAGAACACCAGATGACGCTTCAGCGCGGCGACCTGATCCTCCTTCAGCGGGTAGAGGCGCTTGATGGCCGGGATCATGTCGTAGCAGAAGCCAAGCCCGTGAATACGTTCGAAGTTGAATGACGCCTGCTGCAGGTTGGAGCGCAGAAACATGCTCACCAGGTCGCCTTGGGTAATTTTTCTCTGTTCCATGTTGGGCTCCATCAGTCGTCAAGCTGGTCAAGGGCAGTGGAAGAGGTGGCGGCGGCCTGCGGTTCGGGTTTACGCCACTGCGGATTAAGCTGGATATAAATCAGCGCGATGATGACCCCGACGCCGCCGAAGGCTAGCAGGCTAAAGTCGAGGTAGCCGCCCGCGAGGAAGCCGAGGAAGAAGAAGGGCATCAGATACTTCACGCCCATCATGCGCAGCACCATGGCGTAGCCGACCACCACGATAAAACCGCCGGCGATTTGCAGACCGCGGGTGACGAAGTCCGGAATGGCGTTGAGCATATTGCTGACCATATCCGCGCTGACAAACAGAGAAACGATGAGTGCGGGAATGGCGACGCGCAGCGCCTGAACGCCCAGCGCCGACACGTGCAGCAGATCGATTGTTCTGAAGCGCGCCTCTTCCGCGGCCTTATCCGCCGCGTGCTGGAACACCACGGTAATGGTGCGGGCGAACACGGTGAGCACCTGACCTGCGGCAGCGACCGGCAGCGCAATCGCTATTCCGGTAGCGATGCTTTGCTGGCCCACGATCACCAGGATGGCGGAGATAATGCTGGCTAACGCCGAATCCGGAGACTGCGCCGCGCCGACGTTCATCCAGCCGAGCGCGATCAGCTCCAGCGTCCCGCCGAGCATAATCCCGGTTTTTAGATCGCCGAGAATTAAGCCAATCACGGTACAGGCGATTAATGGGCGGTGCGTCTGGAATTCATCCAGCACGCTGCCCATCCCGGCAATACAGGAAAAAATAAATATGGCGATTATTTGTAGGGTACTTATTTCCATAATTTGTCACCTTGAGGGTATAGAAATCCCTGCCTTTTACGGCATTTACACGATGTTCTTCAGGCTGCCTCTTTGTTGACTGCATTCTCTCGCCCCAGTCGCATAGTTAGCTATGCTGCTGGTGACTCGCTCATTTGCCGCCGCGATGCATCCAGAATGACAGTGTGTAATAAAAGGCGCGTTTTATTATTCTGTAACGGACTGCTCTGCTATTTTATCGAGAATATTAACCGACGGATCCGAAGCCACGACGCGTAAATCAAGCGTAACGCCCAGCTTATCTAACTGCTGAAAGGCATCAATATCCGCTGCGTCTAATGACACCGCTTTGGTTAACTGTTTTTTACCCGGTCGCCAGGCCATGCCGCCAATATTTAGCGTGGCTATTTTGACGCCCTGCTGCACCATGGTTAATACGTCCTGCGGATTAGTGAATAAATAAAAAACCGTTTCGTCCTGATATTGCGGGTTGTGATAAACGGCGACGGCTTTCTCGATATTCACCACATTGACCTTCATGCCCGGCGGCGCGGCCTGGCGAAGCAGCGTGCGGCGAACGTCGTCGTTATACACGTCGTCATTACAGATAATGATGCGCTGGGCGTTGGCCACTTTTGACCAAACGGTGGTGACCTGGCCGTGAATCAGGCGGTCATCAATGCGTGCGAGCGTAATGTTCATCAGAAATCCTCCTCAACGGTTTCCGGCTGCCGCCAGGTGACGCAGCACTGGCTGGCGATGGTCTCAAGATGTTGGCACAGTGCTTCTGCATTCATCGTTTGCTGGTTATCGACCAGCTCCAGAGCCAGCGGTAGCGACAGGCCGCTGATGACCCGAAGCTGCGGGTTGCGCATCGCCAGGCCGGCGGCGGCGTTCCACGGGCTGCCGCACTGTAGATCGACGGCGATGAGCCACTCCTCCTCTTTGTGAGTACTTACCAACTTTTCAAGCTTATCGGCGATATCGCCCGCGTTTTCCCCCGGTACAAACGCCACGGCGCTGACGTGGACATCGCCGTAAACCATGCGCACCGAGTCGAGCATGGCGCAGGCCAGCTGACCGTGAGCGCAGAAGATGACGTTAACCATGTTTCCCCCTTAGCCGCGCGTTTTGCCGCCCGCAATGTTAGTGGTTACTCCGGTAATGTAGCTGGCGCGCTCTGAGAGCAGATAGCAAACAAAATCAGCAACTTCGCTGAGACGGCCGGAGCGACCAACAGGAATCGCATTTTTGCTATAGCCTTCGCGCAGCTGTTCGACGGTGATATTGCGGGTCCAGGCCAGCGCTTCTTCATATTCCGGCGTACGCAGCCCGGTTTTTTCCAGAATGCCCGGCGCAACGCCTACGACGCGAATACCGTGCTTGCCCAGCTCTTTCGACCAGGAGCGGGTAAAGCTGTTCAGCGCGGCTTTGGTCGCGGCGTAGCAGCTCTGGCCTTCAGAGCCTTCGAGACCGCTTTCCGACGAGACGTTAACAATCACGCCGCTGCGCTGTTTAACCATCTGGCGCGCCACCGCCTGCGACATCAGGAACACGCCTTTCTGGTTGATATTGACCATTTTTTCGAATGCCGCTTCATTTAATTCATAGCGACCGGACGGCGCTTTCTCATCCACTAATAAACGCGGGAAGTTGACGCCGGCGTTATTGA
This sequence comes from Klebsiella sp. RCJ4, assembly GCF_009025755.1. Lineage (NCBI taxonomy): Bacteria > Pseudomonadati > Pseudomonadota > Gammaproteobacteria > Enterobacterales > Enterobacteriaceae > Klebsiella > Klebsiella sp. RCJ4. The sequence goes on along the minus strand of NZ_WCIN01000037.1, from coordinate 329,514 downwards.
CTAAACCATCAATGCGGCCAAAGCGCTGAATAATACTCTCGACGGTTTTATTCACTTCGCTGGCGCTGGAAATATCGGTTGGCCAGAAATTATAATTATCGCGATTCTGATGTTTGTCGCCGCCGTGAATATCGCTCATCTGCACGTTTGCGCCCTGGGCTAATAACTCATCGACAATCGCCAGGCCGATTCCTGATGCACCGCCGGTCACGATAATTATTTTGTCTTTTAAATTTAACCATGTATTCATTATCGACTCCTGTTTCTTTAGATAAAGGGATCCCCCGCAGCAGCGCTGCGTGAAATCATATTCTTGACATTTACTTCAGTAATGACTCAGCGGTTTCTCGATTCGTCACCAGACAATTAATGTAATGACCGTTTAAGGCGCCAAGAATCCCGGCGTATTTCTCCTCGCCCATGGCGATACCCACCGAGTAGCGCGCCTGCTTGAGTTTCGCCATCTCGATAGAGAGCGTTTTTTCGCTCATGGCGGTTTCGACCAGCGCGCCATCAATGTTGTAAAAACGCGAACAGATATCGCCGGCGACCTGGCGAGCGTTGAGATCGTCGCTCTCTTCACTGCCGTAAAATGCATGCCAGTTGGCGCCGTCGCGGATCGCCGGAGAACCAATGCCCACCAGCGCGACGTCCAGGTTATCCCAGTAGGAGGCAATCGTTTTAAAATGCCGGGACTGCATAATACCGTTGCGAATTAATGTATTATCCAGCAGTGCCGGGAAATCAGCGAGATGAGATTCCGCTTTCAGCTTCGCCGCTGCTCCGTAGGTCAGCGTATTCACGTGGTAACGACTTTCCAGTTTTCCGGAGGGGCCGCCGATAATCGGCACGCAGATAACCTGACGGGACTGGCTGGCCTGCGGCAGATTCTCCACCAGCGCGCGCACCGCCCGACCCCAGGAGAAGCCGACGATATCGCCCGGCTCCAGCAGCCTGTCGACCAATTGCGCGCCATGCAGGCCGATAAGATTGAGCTGATCCTCCTCCAGCAGTGAGTCGCAGGCCGCCACCACCGCCTCTTTGAGACCGAATTTTTGTTTTAGCTGCTGCTCAAGCCACAGATTTTCGTTGTAGTCGTAGTTGATGGCGATAGTGACGATGCCCTGCTCGCGGCCGCGCTTCAGCAGACGGCTGATAGTGGTGCGGTATATCCCCAGCTCGCGGGCAATCTGCGCCTGGGTCATATCCTGCTCATAGTAGAGCTGGGCGATTTTCACGATCAGACGAATATCGTCGCTGTTTTCCATCGTCACTGTCGGCTCCTGCACATTTGTGCAAATGGGAGAGTTGCTGTCATGATCTGATATAACCCCATCAGCGACCCGCTTAAAAGAAATTTTCCTCTATTTCATGAGGATGTTCCGACCGTTTCTGTTGCACATTTGCGTTTCTTACCGGTGGTTTATGGCACCTTTGTGCCGGACGTGATAAGAGCCTGATTCTGCTTTGTTTCGCCGGGCAAAGTTGCCGGGCTTTCATGGGCACACTTTTGTGTTGAAAGGCGGAGCAGATCACATTTAGCGGCAGGCGACGAGAGCGCGATTCTTTTTTATCGCCCATAAGGTAGGGTATATTTCGCTTTTACAGGAGATTTTATGCTGCCCGACTCATCAACCCGACTCAATAAATACATCAGCGAAAGCGGAATTTGCTCGCGTCGTGAAGCCGATCGCTTTATCGAACAAGGCAACGTTTTTATCAACGGCAAGCGCGCTACCATCGGCGACCAGGTTAAAGCGGGCGACGTGGTAAAGGTCAATGGCCGGTTGATTGAGCCGCGCGAAGCGGACGATCTGGTCCTGATTGCGCTGAATAAACCGGTTGGCATCGTCAGCACTACCGAAGACGGCGAGCGCGACAATATTGTGGATTTCGTTAACCACAGTAAACGCGTTTTCCCCATCGGTCGCCTGGATAAAGACTCCCAGGGGCTGATCTTTCTGACCAACCATGGCGATCTGGTGAATAAAATCCTGCGCGCCGGTAACGATCACGAAAAAGAGTATCTGGTCACCGTTGATAAGCCGGTGACCGATGAGTTTATCCGCGGCATGGGGGCGGGCGTACCGATTCTCGGCACGGTGACGAAGAAGTGCAAAGTGAAAAAAGAAGCGCCGTTTGTGTTCCGCATTACCCTGGTGCAGGGGCTGAATCGCCAGATCCGTCGGATGTGCGAACACTTTGGCTATGAAGTGACGAAGCTTGAGCGGACGCGGATCATGAACGTCAGCCTGACGGGGATCCCGCTGGGAGAGTGGCGCGATCTGACCGACGATGAGCTGATCGATCTTTTCAAACTGATTGAAAACTCGTCTTCAGAAGCGAAACCGAAGGCAAAAGCGAAGCCGAAAACGGCCGGCATCAAGCGTCCCGTCGTGGCGATTGAAAAAACCGGCGGCAAGTCCTCCCGCCCGGCGTCGAACGGCAAACGCTTTACCGCGCCGGGGCGCAAGAAGAAAGGGCGTTAACGTCTGCCGCGCGTCGGGGTATTTGCCGACCAGGAAAACGAGGCCTCTGCGTCTGGTTTATAAGCCTGCTTTTTCTTCAGCTGGCGGGCTTTCTTAGCCTCGGCCTCGCGCAGGGCCATCAGTTTATCGATGTACTCTTTTTTCACGCTATTGGTTTCCGCGTTGGTCAGCGGACGGCCATGGGCGATGCGTGCGCGGTCTAGCAGGGTTTTCAGTTCGCGCTGTTCGCGCTCGGTCATCTCTTTTTGCGTGATGCGGGGGAGTGCCATAGTGGTGCCCTCAATTAGCCTGTGGTTTCAGTGTACGGTATTGGGGCTGACGTCTCACGGTAAATTGTTGTGCCTCGCAGAAAATCCCGGAGGCGGCGCTGCGCACCTGTCCGGGCTACAAAACCCGCAAGCTGCACGGACCGTAGCCCGGCTAAGCGCAGCGCAAGCCGGGAAAATTACGGGTTATTCGCGCTCTTTTACCGTTTACGCGGTTTGTCGGCGATAGGCTTCCCTGACCAGTAGCCGGCCAGCAGCGAGCCGGACAGGTTGTGCCAGACTGAGAACAGCGCGCCGGGCAGCGCGGCCAGCGGGCCAAAGTAGATTTTCCCCAGCGCGGCGGCAAGTCCGGAGTTCTGCATTCCCACCTCGATCGCCAGCGTGCGGCAGGTGGATTCGTCAAAGCCAAACAGCCGTCCGCCCCAGTAGCCGCCGAGCAGGCCGATGGTGTTATGCAGGATGACGGCGATAATCACCACAAAGCCTACGGAAGCGATATGCGATGCGGAACCGGCCACCACGGCGCAGATAATCGCCAGAATGCAGACCATCGAAAAGGCCGGCAGGAACGGCTCCACCGCCTTCACCACTTTCGGTAGCAGATGGTGCACTACCAGCCCCAGCGCAATCGGGATCACCACGATTTGCAGAATGCTGAGCAGCATCCCCATCACGTCCACCTGAATATGCGCATCCACGTACAGACGCGTCAGCAGCGGGGTGGCGACCACGCCAACCAGCGTGGAAACCGATGAGATGGTGACTGAGAGCGCGACGTCGCCTTTTGCCAGAAAGATCATCACGTTGGATGCCGTACCGCTGGCGACGCTGCCGACCAGCACCATCCCGGCGGAGAGCTCGGGCGGCATGTGAAAAATCAGCGCCAGCAGCCAGGCGGCGAGCGGCATCACCAGGTAGTGGAGAAAAATGCCTGCGGCGACCGGCACGGGGCGGGAAAGCACGCGCTTAAAATCGTCGACTTTCAGATGCACGCCCATGCCGAACATAATCAGCATCAGCAGCGTCGGGACCCACGGGCCAACGGGGGTAAAAGTGGATGGCGTGTAATAGGCGATAACCGAGAGCAGCAGCGCCCATAATGGGAACAGCCGCGTAAGCGTGGCGAGCATGTTGTTTTCCTTGCACGTAAGTTGTGTTTGCTTGTTATAGACCGGCCGGGATCGAGCCCGGCCATCGCTATTGTTTATCGTGCTAAGACATATTATTCAAACAAATTATGCTCATGTTCCGCTGCGGATAAGCTCCCAGCTGAGTCCGAAGCGCGCTAAATATTTGCGCAAGCGGTCGGCATCGTTAGGGTTGGCCTTTTTTTGCCGGGAGACGGCGAACAGCTCGCGTCCGGCTTCGGAGAGCGAAGCGCTGCGTTGGCAGACCTCCAGCACCGTTTCCAGCTGGCGGCGATCGAACAGATCGATTTCCATTGCAATATCAGGAGAAGATGTCGTGAGCTGCCAGCTCTCTTTCAGCAGCATTATCTCCTCTTCCGCAACGGCCAGCGTAATGCGCCCCTGCTCGGCCAGGGTCGCCATACGCGCCACGGAGGAGCCTAGCTCGCGGAAATTGCCGCGCCATTGCGCCTGCGGCGAGCAGGCAAAGGCCAGATAGCGTTCGCGGGCGTTTTTATCAAAGCGGATCTGCGTCTGCCGCTCGTTGGCCAGTCGCCGTAATTCATACTCCACGTTCGGCGCAATATCTTCCCGCCGCTGCGCCAGGCCGGGGAGGGCAAAGCGCCACATATTGATGCGCGCATAAAGATCTTCGCGAAAGCGCCCCTCCGCTACCCACTGCTGCATATCGCGATGGGTGCCGGCGATCAGCTGGAAGTCGCTGTGCACCTCTTTATCCGAGCCAAACGGGAAAAAGGTTTTTTCTTCGATGGCCTTCAGCAGCATAGCCTGCTCATCCAGCCCCAGCTCGGCGATTTCATCGAGAAACAGCACGCCGCCGTCGGCTTCGCGTAATAGCCCGGCGCGAGGCGTAACCGCGCCGGTAAACGCGCCTTTGACATGTCCAAACAGCGTGGACATGGCGTTATCACCGCGCAGCGTGGCGCAGTTTACCGCCATGAATTTTCCCGCCACCCGATGGCGCGACTGACGAAGCTGAAAAATACGTTTGGCGAGGACGGACTTCCCGGCGCCCGTTGGGCCGGTCAGCAGGATCGGATCGGTCGATCGGATCGCCACGCGCTCAATACGATCGATAAGCGCGTTGAACGTCGCATTACGCGTCTCGATACCCGCCTTCAGGAAGGAGACGGACTGCTGCTGCTCGCGCTGAAAGCGGCTAGTGAGCGCGGCGTAGCGGCTTAAGTCCAGATCGATCACCGAGTAAATACCGGCGGCGACGGCGTCATCCGCTGCGCCTTTCGGCGCAGGGCTGGTCTGCAGCAGGCTGGCGGGGAGATAGCGCGCTTCGGTCAGCAGGAACCAGCAGATCTGCGCCACGTGGGTCCCGGTGGTGATATGCACCAGATACTCTTCGTTTTCGGTATCAAAGCGATAGCGGTTGGCGAAGTCGAGAAACGCCGCGTAGACCTCTTCAAAATCCCACGGATCGTTTATCTCAATCGTATGCGGGCGCACTTCGGTATGCGGCGAAAGCTGGGCGACATCGTCAATCAGCTTTTGCGCCATATTTTCATCACGCGGCTGGTGGAGAAGCTCCAGCCTGTCGACAGGAAAATCGGCCTGCTGGCATAGCCCAACGGTAGGCCGCCATTTTTTAAAGCGATTCGCCCGCTTGCCGCGTTTGTCCAGCACCGTTCCGAGGACGCCAATGACCACTCGCCGCTTTTTCATGTTTATCCCAAAAGATAAGTTTCGATATTTAAAGATAAAAAAACCTGCTGCCGGCGGCAAGCGTTACCGTTTGAATTAAAAACAAAAGCGTTATTAATCAATTGATTGAAAAATAACTCTCGCATTTTTTATTGTTGGCACGCAACTGGCAATATCCCTTCCGTCACGACGCTGAAAACGCAGGGGGGTTAAACCTCGCCGGCACGCCAGGAACGGTACAGGCCGTTTTTCGGGCGCGTTCCGTCAGCCGATGACCACCAATGGGTTCGATTCCCGATTTCATCTCCAATGAAAACTGGTCGTTAATCATAGAAATAACGCGGGGTGATGCGCAGTCAGCACGCCCCACAGCAGGCCGCCGGTAAAGGCGCCGTGCCGCAGGCAAAAGGGAGTTCCCCTGCGGCTTCGCCCCTGCACCCGCGCCTGATTTTGCTAAGGAACAAAAAATGACGAAGAAAATCACGATACGTAAAGGTCAGCTTGGCCTTTTATCCCGTCAGGGTGACTACTATCAGGTTCTGGAAGCGGGCGAGCATCGCCTGCCGTGGTTCAACGTCCCCGAAGTGCTGATCGTTAACCGGGACGGCAGCGAAGTGCCGGAGGCGCTGGCGGAGTATTTACGACGCTTTCAGCCGGAATGGATTGAACGCTACTGCCTGGCGGCGGATTTGACGGATGTCGAGGCCGGGGCGCTGTATGCCAACGGTGTGCTGCAGGAAATTTTACCGCCTTCGACGCGCCGACTGTACTGGTCCGCCGGTGATGAAATTCAGCTGCTACGTATCGATACCCGGCAGGTTGCGGTTCCGGCTGACATCATGAATGCGGTGCTGCAGCCGCGACGTCACGGGGCGGTAAAAGGCCGCGAAGCGATCCTCACCGTATCGGTGCCGGCGTGGCACGTCGGGGTGCTGAAAATCGACGGCGAGACACAATCGCTGCTGCAGCCTGGCCTGAGCGCGTACTGGAAGGTCAATCACCTGGTGGAAGCTGAAGTGGTTGATACCCGCCTGCAGGTGCTGGAGGTTGGCGGCCAGGAGATTCTGACCAAAGATAAAGTGAACCTGCGTTTAAATCTGGCGGCGAACTGGCGCTACAGCGATGTACTGCAGGCGTTTGGACAGCTGACGAAGCCGCTGGACCATCTGTATCGCGAACTGCAGTTTGCGCTGCGTGAAGCCGTCGGAACGCGAACGCTGGATGAGCTGTTGGAAGATAAGAAAATCATTGATGAGGTCGTGAGCGCGCAGGTCACCGAGCGCATGGCGGCATTTGGTATCGACGTCGCGTCGCTTGGCGTGAAGGATATTGTGCTGCCCGGCGACATGAAAGCCATTTTGTCGCAGCTGGTGGAGGCGGAGAAATCGGCGCAGGCGAACGTGATCCGCCGGCGTGAAGAGACCGCGGCGACGCGCTCGCTGCTCAACACCGCGAAGGTGATGGAGAACAACCCGGTCGCGCTGCGCTTAAAAGAGCTGGAAACGCTGGAAAGAGTGGCGGAGCGCATCGATAAAATCTCGGTCTTCGGCGGCCTGGACCAGGTGCTGCATGGCCTGGTGAATCTAAAAGGATAATGAAAATGACGTATCACGCTGTAAGCGCCGCCATGCGCCATAAGGTGCGGCGGCAGTTAAAAGAGGTGGAGCAGCGCTACGGCGTCAGAGTGCTCTACGCCTGCGAATCCGGCAGCCGGGGCTGGGGCTTTGCCTCGCCGGACAGCGATTATGATGTGCGGTTTCTCTACGTTCACCCGCTGGAGTGGTACCTGCGGGTGGAGCCCCCGCGCGATGTTATTGAGCTGCCCATCGACGATGAGCTGGACGTCTGCGGCTGGGAGTGGCGCAAGGCGCTGGGTCTGCTGAAAGGGGCGAACCCGACGCTGATCGAATGGCTGGATTCACCGGTGGTGTATCAGCAGGATGACGCAACGGTTCAGGCGCTGAAGAAAGTAATACCGCATTGGTTTTCTCCGGTTCGCGCCCGCTGGCATTACTATTCGATGGCCCGTAAAAATTTTCGCGGCTATCTGCAAGGCGAACTGGTGCGGCTGAAAAAGTACTTTTACGTACTGCGCCCGCTGCTGGCCGTCCGCTGGGTTGAGGCGGGAAAAGGCGTGCCGCCGATGCGCTTTGATGAACTGCTGGCAGGAAGCGAGCTGGCAGCGGGTCTACGTGCGGAAATAGACGAGCTGCTGGAACGTAAACAGCGCGCAGGAGAGGCGGAAGACGGCCCGCGTCGACCGCTGCTGCATGCGTTTATTCAGTCCGAGCTGCTCAGAGGCGCAATCCCGCCAGCGCTGCCTGAGAGCCGGCGCGGTGATATCAGGGAGTTGGACAGATTGCTGATGACCACGGTGATGGGAAACTAAAAATGGCCCGGCAGAAATGGCGGGCCATTTTATTCGCTATTACTCGAACAGATTATGATGCAGCTTCTGCACCACTTTTTCGGCATCCGCACCCGGGACCAGGAAGCACAGGTTATGGCTGGATGCGCCGTAGCAAATCATACGAATATTAAACGGGTCCAGTACGCCAAACACCTCTTTACCGACGCCGCACGCCTTCGACAGTTCATTACCAATGATGGCGACCAGCGCCAGATCCTGCTCGACCTCAACGCGGCACAGAGAGGAAAGTTCGGTCAACAGTCCCTGGGTGAGCAGGGTATCGCCAGCCGACGTCGAACCGGTGGTATCCATGGTTAGCGCCACGCTCACTTCCGACGTGGTGATCAGATCGACGGAGATACTGTGACGGGCCAGAATACTGAATACCTCGGCCAGAAAACCGCGTGAGTGCAGCATATTCAGGCTGTGCAGGGTTAGCAGCGTCTGCTTGCGGCGCAGCGCCAACGCGCGGAACAGCGGCGGGTTTTCGGTGTTTTTGCACACCAGCGTGCCGCCGGCTTTCGGCTCTTTGCTGGAGCCGACGAATACCGGAATATCGCTGCGCACGGCGGGGAGCAGGGTAGCCGGATGCAGGACCTTCGCGCCAAAGGTCGCCATTTCCGCCGCTTCTTCAAAAGCGATAACGTCAATGCGTTTGGCCGCCGGGGCGACGCGCGGGTCGGTGGTATAGATACCCGGAACATCGGTCCAGATGTCGACGCGGGTGGCGTTTAGCGCTTCGCCGAGTAGCGCGGCGGTATAGTCGCTGCCGCCGCGGCCAAGCGTGGTGGTGCGGCCTTTGGCTTCGCTGCCAATAAAGCCCTGGGTGATCACCACGCCTTCCGCAAGACGCGGGGCCAGCAGCTGCTGGGTTAATTCAGATAAGGCGGCAATATCCGGTTCCGCGCGGCCAAAGCGGTCGTTGGTGCGCATAATTTTGCGCACGTCGAACCACTGGGCGGCGATACCGCGCTCGCGCAGGATCTCGACAAACAGCAGAGTAGACATCAGTTCGCCGTGGCTGACCAGTTCGTCGGTTAACGCGGTTGAACTGGCCAGGGAGGCGGCTTCCGCCAGGGTGGTGATGTTTTCCAGCAGGCGCTCAATTTCATCGCGAATAACGTTGGGATAGCGCAGACGCTCCAGAATATTGAACTGGATTTGACGCATGGCATCGAGCTTCGCGAAACGTTCGCCGGGTTCCAGCCCTTCCGCTAAGGCGACCAGCAGGTTGGTCACCCCCGCTGAGGCGGAAAGCACCACCACGCGGGTATTGGCGTCCAGCAGCGCGACGTCCACGCTACGGTTCATGGCATCAAAATCGGCAACGCTGGTGCCGCCGAACTTGGCTACAACTAAGTCTGTCATAACAACCTCGTGTCAGGGGGCCTGACTTATTAAAACGATTCCAGAAAACCAATCCTGGCGGGGCTGGACGCAACCGGATTGCAATAAAATGTCTTAATAAGCCAGGCCAAATTATTCAGCCATGGCACAAGGGAAGAGCGAAAAACAGGGTGGGCGCAGAGCGATAAACAAACTACGATGTCACCCAGAAGTGCTCCACCTTGTAGACCCGCTTGCCGATGCTGTGCATCAGACGGCGAGTATGAAACGCCCGACTGCGAACGTTTCTGGTGACAACCCAGGGGATTCAGCCCCTGTGGCCGGTGATGAGCGTAACCAGACGCTTATTCACCTCGGCGTTGCTCCCCCTCACGTATTTTCCCCGGACTGGCTCCTCCAATACGGTTACCTGGGCAACGCACCTCTTCTGGCAATTACCGACGTCTTTCACTTTGCCAGGGGGACGCGGGACATTATACCCCCCTGCAATACCCTTTCGCTGTAGCGTGAAATGCGCGATCCATACATACCTACGTATATGTAGGTACTGCCGTTATATAAAGGCTTCAGGCGAAGTATGTCAACGTCAGGGTTATGCGGATTTTTCATGCGCGAGTCGCTGACAGAAAAAAGCCTTATGATGTCTATACTATGGGGGGCGATTTGCGCCAAATTGGCTCTAATCCTGACGCGTATCATCGGCATAACACAAAAATCATCACAATTTTTCGTCACCGGCGCTACAATCGACCGCAGTCACAATTCTCAAATCAGAAGAGTATTGCTAATGAAAAACATCAACCCAACGCAGACCTCTGCCTGGCAGGCATTACAGAAACACTTTGATGAAATGAAAGACGTTACCATCGCGGATCTGTTCGCGAAAGATAGCGATCGTTTCTCTAAATTCTCCGCCACGTTCGACGATCTGATGCTGGTGGATTTTTCCAAAAACCGCATCACCGAAGAGACGTTAGCAAAACTGCAGGACCTGGCCAAAGAGACCTTCCTGGCAGACGCCATTAAATCCATGTTCTCCGGCGAGAAGATTAACCGCACGGAAGACCGCGCGGTGCTGCACGTTGCGCTGCGTAACCGCAGCAATACTCCGATTCTGGTTGATGGCAAAGACGTGATGCCGGAAGTGAACGCCGTGCTTGAGAAGATGAAAACCTTCTCCGAAGCCATTATCTCCGGCAGCTGGAAAGGCTACACCGGTAAAGCGATTACCGACGTCGTCAACATCGGTATCGGCGGCTCCGACCTCGGCCCGTTCATGGTGACCGAAGCGCTGCGCCCGTACAAAAATCACCTGAATATGCATTTTGTTTCTAACGTCGATGGTACCCACATTGCCGAAGTGCTGAAAACGGTGAACCCGGAAACTACCCTGTTCCTGGTCGCGTCGAAAACCTTTACCACTCAGGAAACCATGACCAACGCCCACAGCGCGCGCGACTGGTTCCTGGCGACCGCCGGCGATGAGAAGCACGTCGCAAAACACTTTGCCGCGCTCTCGACCAACGGTAAAGCGGTTGGCGAGTTCGGTATTGATACCGCCAATATGTTTGAGTTCTGGGACTGGGTTGGCGGCCGTTACTCTCTGTGGTCAGCCATCGGCCTGTCCATCATCCTGTCCGTCGGCTTCGACAACTTTGTTGAGCTGCTCTCCGGCGCGCACGCGATGGACAAACACTTCTCCACCACGCCGGCTGAGAAAAACCTGCCGGTGCTGCTGGCGCTGATCGGTATCTGGTACAACAACTTCTTCGGCGCTGAAACCGAAGCGATTCTGCCGTACGACCAGTATATGCACCGTTTTGCCGCCTACTTCCAGCAGGGCAACATGGAATCCAACGGTAAATACGTTGACCGTAACGGCAACGCCGTGGATTACCAGACTGGCCCAATCATCTGGGGCGAGCCGGGTACCAACGGTCAGCACGCGTTCTACCAGCTGATTCACCAGGGGACCAAAATGGTGCCTTGCGACTTTATCGCGCCGGCGATTACGCATAACCCGCTGTCCGATCACCATCCGAAGCTGCTGTCCAACTTCTTTGCGCAGACCGAAGCGCTGGCGTTTGGTAAATCCCGCGAAGTGGTTGAGCAGGAATATCGCGATCAGGGTAAAGATCCGGCGACCCTGGAACACGTGGTGCCGTTCAAAGTGTTTGAAGGCAACCGCCCCACCAACTCTATTCTGCTGCGTGAAATTACGCCGTTCAGCCTGGGCGCGCTGATTGCCCTGTATGAGCACAAAATCTTCACCCAGGGCGTGATTATGAATATCTTCACCTTCGACCAGTGGGGCGTTGAGCTGGGCAAACAGCTGGCTAACCGCATCCTGCCGGAGCTGAAAGATGGTTCCGAAGTGAGCAGCCACGACAGCTCCACTAACGGCCTGATTAACCGCTATAAATCCTGGCGCGCATAATCGCTAAAACGTTCGCAATGCCGGCCCATGTGGCCGGCATTTTTGTTATAGCCGCCGCAGCAGCTTTGCCGGGTTCCCGGCCCACACGCCTTTCTCCGTAATGGATTTGGTCACCACGCTGCCCGCGCCAATCACGACTCCATCGCAGATGCTGACCGCCAGAATGGTTGCCCCGCTGCCGATAGACACATCGTTGCCAATCACAATTCTTCCCCAGCTCTCGCGGTCGGCGTTGGGTTTTCCCTCGCGGAACATATCGTTAGCGAACATTACGCCGTGGCCGATAAAACAGCGCTCGCCGATGGTCACGTACTCGCAGATAAAGGTGTGGGACTGAATTTTGCTGTCGTTGCCGATACGGGTATGGCCCTGAATCTCCACAAATGGCCCGACGAAGACGTTATCGCCAAGCGTGCAGTCGTAAAGGTTGGCGGGCTGGTAAATCACCACGTTTTCGCCGCTGGCGACGTTGCGAATGGCGGTTTCACGAAGGGTATGCATGCTGCCTCTCAGATTGGTTTAGCCAGAATATGGAGTGTGCTTTCCTGGGTTGCAGAATGAAATGCCACATCCTTCACGTGCTGCATCCCCTGACGTTCATAAAAACGGCGGGCACCGGTATTCGCGGCGAGCACTTCCAGCCATAGCCAGCTTTCACCGGTCTCTTTCGCTCGCTTCTCGACGGCGCGAAAAATCTGCTCGCCGTAGCGATGCCCGGTAGCGTCAGGTAATAGATAGAGTTTATGCAATAGCGTACCCGTTGGGCCTTCGGGGTTGATATCCTGGCGGCAGGCATATTTAGCAAAGCCAATTGGCTCCTCTGCCTCAGCAATCAACCAGCAGCACTGCGGATCGGCCAGACTGTGCGCCAGTGCGGCCATGGAATACTCTTGCTGCAGGTAGTGCTCCATTTCATCGGCGTTGTGCCAGAGGTGGGCAAAGTGGTGGCGATAGCTGGCATTGGCCATCTGGTTGAGTAAAGCCGCATCTTCCGGACGTGCAAGACGAATCTTTAGCATTCTGCGTTCCTCGCAAAGAAGTGGCGATATTTTGCCCGTAAAGTTCGCTGCGGGTAAACCTCAAAAGTGGGGGGATAAGAAGTGGCCGGAGGAGGGCCTCCGGCTGGGGATCAGGCGACGGCGATGGCTTCGATCTCAATGCCCGCATCTTTAGGCAGTCTGGCGACTTCAACGCAGGAGCGGGCCGGAAAGGCCGCGTTGTGTTCGGTGAAGAACGCTTCATACACCGCGTTGATGGTGGCGAAGTCATTCAGATCCTTGACGAAGACCATCGTCTTAACGATGTTTTTCACCTGCAAACCCGCCGCTTCAACGATAGCCTTAACGTTATCCAGCGACTGTCGCGTCTGCTGAGCGATGTCGTCAGACATGGTGCCGTCCTGCGGATTGACCGGGAGCTGCCCTGAGGTCATCGTCATGGTACCCAGGTTTACTCCCTGAACATACGGGCCAATGGCGGCAGGCGCAGCGGCGGTGGTAATTATCATTCTGTTGATTCCTTCTGATAGGTGGTTACATGAAATAGTTGAGCAAAACCAGTGAACCGACGCCGCTGACGACGACCCAGACAAGGCCCAGGCGGAAGCTGGCGAGCGTGCAGATAATCGCGGCGATCACCTTCGGGTTTTTCAAATCGAACTCCATGCTGGAGTTCACGCTCAGGATCTGAATCGTGATGATGGCCGGCAGCACGGTTACCGGCACAAAACGCAGCGTCTTGCTGACCCGGCTCGACATCTGAATCTTCCCGGCGAGGCCAATGAACGAGAAGCGAATAAGAAAGGTCACGGCGGCCATGCCCAGCGTCAGGGCGATAAAAAAGCTATTACTCATTTTCCAGCGCTCCTTCGAGAGAGAGTTTGTCAGCGGCCTGCGCCTGTTTACGCTCTTCGGCGAGATCGACGCTCAGGCCCGCCATTACGCCCAGTACGGACGCGACGACGATACCTAACGAGTAGGGCAGTACGACCAAAAGTACCCCGGATACGGCAGCAACAACGGCGGCGACGGTGCAGGCCTGGCTTTTGATTTGTGGGACCACGATGGCGATAAATGCGGCGACCATCGCGAAGTCCAGACCATATTTTTCAATGTGCGGAAAAGAGGCGCCAACCAGAGCGCCAAGGAAATCGGCCAGCACCCAGGCGAACCAAAACGTCAGCATTGCTGAAAAATAGAAAAGATATTTATCTTTTTTATTCTCCTCCATCTCTTTCACCGTCGTGGCGTACACTTCATCGGTCAGGGCATACGCCATAAAGCATTTTTTAAAGAAGGAGGCTTCGCGTACCGTACTGGAAATAGAGGCGCTATAAAGCACATGGCGAAGATTAATTATCAGCGTGGTGAATATAATTACCCCAAGGCTCGCTCCGGTTTTTAGCATATTTAACGCCAGCATTTGTGCCGAACCGGCGATGACAATCGTCGACCATGCCGTACTTTGCCAGATACTCATCCCGGCGCTAACGCTTAGCGCGCCGACAATAAATGAAAACGGAAAGTCGCCGATGCACAGGGGAAGTATGGCGCTCATACCCCGTAGAATCACTTTTTTGTTCATAAGCAATACCTGTTGTATTCAGGAGATTAATTATTTGTGTAAGGTACATTAAAACGCTAATTAATGATTACTTTGCTACCATAATGTTGATGATTTCTTTATCGGTATAGGCCATAGGCTTAATTACCAGACGGCAGAGATTATTAATAGTCTGCTCAACGTCAGCGCAAACAATGCCGTCATTAGAGCCAGCGCAGCTATTTTGCATCGCCATCAGTACGGCCTTAAAGGCGCTGGAAACCACGGACGACACTTTCATTGCGCAGCTATTAGAGGCGCCATCGCAAATCATGCCGGTAATATCGCTGATCATATTAATAATAGCGGTATTAATTGTTTGCAGGTCACGGGTAAATAACCACGCCATGCCGGCCGCGGCGCCCATCGCTGCCGTGGACGCCGCGCATAGCGCGGACAGACGCGTATAGCGGGAGTGGATCGATATGGCGGTCAGGTGGGAGAGCGCCAGCGCCCGCGCGAGGGTCTCTTCATCGGCGTTAAGATGCTCCGCGACCGTCACTACCGGCATGGTGGCGGCGATACCCTGGTTACCGGAACCAAAGTTAGACATCGCGACGACGGGGGCTCCGCCCATTCGCGCGTCGGATGCGGCGACGGTATTGATGATGACTTTACTCAGCAGGTCGTTGCTGAGCAGGCCATTTTTTACCGCATCAGAGAAGGTGCCGTTGATGTTCAAGCCGTATTTTTTGCTTTTACCTTCCTCCGCCAGCGCCGAATTGAGCCGGGCGGCTTCGAGAATAAATGCGATGTCGGCGAATTCGACCTCGCTAATAAAATCAAAGGCCTCGGCAAGCGAAAAGGTGGCTAATGTTTCCTGCTGCGTTACCGTACTCTGTTTGTCCGCCAGCACCTGCGCTTCGCCATTAATATACAGCTCAACGATATTGGTATGCGTGCCCTTGACCACCACGCGGCAGCTCTTTTCGCCGCCCGTTAGCGTCAGATCCAGATGAATAAAATCAGGGGTGTCTTGCACGCTAATATTGACCTGGCCATCGGCAATTAACTTCTGGGCTAATTCAACATGTCGTTCGGTAATTCCCTCCAGCGTTTTTAAACCTTTATCCGCATCGCCACCAAATGCGCCGATCGCGGCTGCGAGCGCCACCCCGCTGACGGAAGTGCCCGGAATAGTTACGCCCATCGCATTCTTGTACAGGTTCGCAGAAATAAAACCGCTAATATTTTGACAAGCCGTATCTAAATGTTTCGCTGCGTAAGCTGCGGTAAAAGAAATAGCAACGGGTTCCGTACAGCCTAATGCCGGAGCCACTTCTTTTTTTAGCCAGTTTATAAACAGGGATGAGTGTTCAGTAATCATGTTTTATATCGTTCCGCTAACGAGGGTTTATTAATCTGCGAGTATGCTAAGTCAATTTCTAAGGAAAAACTTACTCTAATGCGGGCGTAATTTATGCCTGAAAGAGAAAAATATTCGCTTATTACAATATTGTAAAATTGTGATCTTATTATGGTTAATTAACTGATTTGACGGGTATTTATATTCTGTTTTTTGAACATAAAAAGGGATTTAGTTAACTACCTCACAGCGTTGCCGAAAGTAAAAATTTCTCTTTTTACGAATTTCGTCGGAGATGAGAAAGGCAAGCAGTGGAAAGAAGGGACTCACAAATGTAGATCTGGATCACATTTTTGCGTTATACAGGTCACAGGAAATCATGATGATGAGGTGTACCTATGCCGCCGGTTTATCGTCCGTTGGTGAGTTTTATTGCAACCGCAATGCAAACCGTTTTGAATCTTGGCCTGCTGTGCCTGGGGGTCATTCTGATCGTATTTCTGGGAAAGGAGACGCTGCATCTGGCGCATGTCCTGTTCACCCCGGAGCCTGTCAGCAAGTACAAGCTGGTGGAAGGGCTGGTGGTCTACTTCCTCTATTTCGAGTTTATCGCGCTGATAGTGAAGTACTTTGAGTCGGGATTTCACTTCCCGCTGCGCTACTTTGTCTATATCGGCATCACCGCAATCGTCCGCCTGATCATTATCGATCATGAGTCGCCTATGGCGGTGCTGATTTACTCCGCGGCGATCCTGATTCTGGTGATAACGCTCTGGCTGTGTAACTCCAACCGTCTGAAGCGCGAATAAAAAAAAGCGGCCTCCAGGGCCGCTGACCAACAGTCACAAATAGAATTTATGTAGGGTCCAGTTGAGGATAGCAGTGGCATTTGCCTTACTTTTTCAGCTGAGGGCGACGGCGGTAATACCCGGTTGGGGTCGCGTATTACCGCTAAACCGCCGGCCCTCATCTGAAATTTGGGGCGGGTGTTACAAAAAAATTAACCTTTCACTCCGCCAGCCGTCAGGCCGTTAACCAACCAGCGCTGGGCCAGCAGGAACACCACGGTAATCGGAATGGCGGAAAGCACCGCCGCGGCGGCAAAGTCGCCCCACAGATAGTTCTGCGGGTTGAGATACTGTTGCATTCCGACCGCAAGTGTATAGCTGTTTACGTCGCGCAGCAGCAGGGAGGCCACCGGCACTTCGGTAATCGCCGCGATGAACGACAGAATAAACACCACCGCCAGAATCGGTACCGACAGCGGGAGCAGCACGAGGCGGAAAGCCTGCCATGGGGTCGCACCGTCCAGCGCCGCCGCTTCTTCCAGCGAGCCGTCGATGGTTTCGAAGTAACCTTTGATCGTCCAGACGTGCAGCGCGATACCGCCCATGTAGGCGAAGATGACGCCGCCGTGGGTATTCAGGCCGACGAACGGCACGTACTGGCCGAGACGGTCAAACAGGGCATACAGCGCGACCAGCGACAGCACCGCGGGGAACATCTGGAAAATCAGCATCCCTTTCAGCAGCGTTGCTTTACCCGGGAAGCGCATGCGGGCAAAAGCGTAAGCGCAGGTGGTAGAGAGCGCGACGATGCCAATGGCGGTAATGCCTGCCACCTTGATGGAGTTCCACAGCCACAGCAGCACCGGGAAGGGGGGCGGCGTGACGCGACCATCAGCGTGTTCGACGCTGAAGCCGAGCGCCAGCCGCCAGTGCTCCCAGGAGATACTTTCGGGGATCAGGCTACCGGTGGCGAAGTTCCCTTCGCGCAGAGAGATAGCGATGACCATCAGCAGCGGGAACATAATCGCCGCGATAAAAATCAGCAGCAGGAGGTGCGTCGTGAACAGGCGCAGCTTCTGAGATTTGGGTTGAACCATAGCCATAATCGTTATCTCCCTTAATCAAACTTCATACGTGTGGCTTTCAGGTTAACAATCGCCAGGGCGCCTACCAGCAGGAAGATCAGCGTGGCGATAGCCGCCGCGAGGCCGAAGTCCTGACCGCCGCCGCCTTCAAAGGCGATACGGTAGGTATAGCTCACCAGCAGGTCGGTGTAGCCCGCCGGCGTGGTGGTGCCGAGCCGGTCCGGCCCGCCGTTGGTCAACAGCTGAATCAGCACGAAGTTGTTAAAGTTAAAGGCGAAGCTGGCGATCATCAGCGGCGTCAGCGGCTTGATCAGCAGCGGCAGCGTAATTTTGAAGAAGTTCTGGAACGGCGTAGCGCCATCCATTGCCGAGGCTTCATATAAATCGTCAGGAATCGCTTTCAGCAGGCCCATGCACAGGATCATCATGTACGGATAGCCCAGCCAGGTGTTGACGATGATAATCATGGTACGCGCGGTGGTCGGGTCGCTAAACCAGGCCGGCTTGATGCCGAACAGCGCGCTGAGCATCATGTTGATCTCACCAAAGCTCTGGTTGAACAACCCTTTGAAAATCAGAATCGAGATAAACGACGGTACGGCGTAAGGCAGAATCAGCAGTACGCGGTAAATCGCTTTACCTTTCAGAGCTTCCCACTGGACGAGACAGGCGAGCACCATGCCGACCGCAACGGTGAGAATTACGGTCAGAACGGAGAACACCACCGTCCAGACGAAAATCGCGAAGAACGGTTTCTGGATGCCTTCATCCTGGAACACGCGAGTGAAGTTATCCCAGCCGATGGTCACGGTGTAGCCCGGGCTGAGCTTTTCGCTGCCCCAGCTACCGTCGGCGTTGATCGCCTGATAGAAACCGACCTCGGCGTTCGGACGGTATTTCACGCCGCTCTGGTTGTTGGTCAGCGTGCCGTCACTGGCCAGCGCGTACAGCGGCTGGGTACCGGAGAACTGACGCAGGGAGCTCATAATGACTTTGCTTTCATCCGGCAACACGGCGGTCAGCTGGTTCAGGGCGGTACGGTTTTGCGTAATCACGCGCAGCGTGGCGCGCTCGCCTTCCGGCAGGGCGTCTGCCTCTTTTAAGGCCAGCTTCTGTTCGCCGCCGAATTTAAAGGCGTCGGAAAGATAGTTTTTGCCGCTTTCGCCGTCGGTCAGCGCCAGCTTCCACTCATCTCCCGCCGGATAAAGCGCGAAGTTGTAGGATTTGCCCGCCTGGAAGGAGCGGTCCATCAGCACCTGTTGGGCGCGTTCGAAGGTCAGCTGGTTAGTGCTGCTGTAGTTGGTGAAAGCGATAGCGATAGTGCAGATCAGCGGGAACAGGACGAACAGCCCCATCCCGGCGAGACCCGGATAGACATAGCGCCAGGCGTAGGCCTTGCGATTGGAAAAAATATACAGGCCAACCGAGCTCAAAATCAGCGTCATGATGGCAAACAGGTACTCCCCCTGGGCGTACATCAAAACAACAAGGTAACCCACCAGCAGGCACAGCAAGCCGATCACAGACCATGTGAGCTGCGGGCTTTGCCACCAGTGCTTCTTTTTCACGACATCCATGGGGATCATCCTCTTTACACTTTATCCTTCGCGCTACCTCTTTGTTGGCTGCGGATGCGCACCCCAGTCACTTACTGATGTAAGCGCCTGGGGATTTGCATCCTTGCCGCCTCGATGTAGCGCGAATGATTTCGCGTAACAACGTATTCAACAAACCTTATTCCCTAAGAAATAAGGGAAACCGTATTACTTGGTGATACGAGCCTGCGCGTCTTTCAGCGCCGCATCGACGGTCTGGCGACCGCTAGCTGCGTTGATCACTGCGGTACGAACGGCATACCAGAAGGCGGACATCTGCGGAATATTCGGCATGATTTCACCTTTCTGGGCGTTAGCCATGGTGGCGGCGATACGCGGATCTTTTTCCAGTTTTTCCTGGAAGGATTTCAGCGCGACCGCGCCCAGCGGTTTGTCCTTGTTCACTTCATCCAGACCCTGATCGGTCATCAGGTAGTTTTCGAGGAACTCTTTCGCCAGTTCTTTGTTCGGGCTGGCGGCGTTAATACCGGCGCTCAGTACGCCAACGAACGGTTTAGACGGGTTGCCTTTGAAGGTCGGCAGCAGGGTAACGCCGTAGTTAACCTTGCTCTTATCGATGTTAGACCACGCCCACGGACCGTTGATGGTCATCGCGGTTTCGCCTTTGTTGAATGCCGCTTCCGCGATGGAGTAGTCGGTGTCGGCGTTCATATGTTTGTTCTTGATAAGGTCGACCAGGAAGGTCAGGCCCGCTTTCGCGCCAGCGCTATCCACGCCTACGTCTTTCACGTCGTACTTGCCGTTTTCAAACTTGAATGCATAACCGCCGTCGGCGGCGATCAGCGGCCAGGTGAAGTACGGTTCTTGCAGGTTGAACATCAGCGCGCTCTTACCTTTCGCTTTCAGTTCTTTATCCAGCGCCGGGATCTCTTCCCAGGTTTTCGGCGGGTTTGGCACCAGGTCTTTGTTATAGATCAGCGACAGCGCTTCAACGGCAACCGGGTAGGCAATCAGCTTGCCGTTATAGCGAACCGCATCCCAGGTGAACGGATAGAGTTTGTCCTGGAACGCTTTATCCGGGGTGATTTCCGCCAGCAGGCCGGACTGCGCGTAGCCGCCAAAACGGTCGTGAGCCCAGAAGATGATGTCAGGGCCGTCGCCGGTCGCGGCAACCTGCGGGAATTTCTCTTCCAGCTTATCCGGATGCTCTACGGAGACTTTAATGCCGGTGTCTTTTTCAAACTTTTTACCCACTTCAGCGAGGCCGTTGTAGCCTTTGTCGCCGTTAATCCAGATAACCAGCTTACCTTCTTCGATTTTTGCGAGGGCAGAGGCGGAAAACATCATCGTGGTCAATGCAGACAGCGCGAGGATGCGAGCGCCAGTTTTGATTTTCATATACCCGTCCTATTTGGTGATGTGCTCGTGGATACACTTGAGTGGCTTAACGGTGATGAGTTTCCTTTTTTAACAACCTCTTTCCATCCTCCCCATGTCTACGCCCCATCCCCCGATAGTGTGATCTCCATTACAGAAATGCCGGTTATGAGTCCTGGAGCACATAAAAAGGCGGCCAATTTTGCAGGCTACATCACGAAATCGACGTCCGTCCGTCCCCCCCGGCGGCGAGACGCAATCTCTCATCCTCCCGCCTCCTCCCCCATAAAAAAGCCGGGGGGTGGAGGATTTACCCTATTTATGAATGCCGCATAGTCAGCCCATCTTGAATGTGTCGTTAAGTGACAGGTTGTAACGAAGGGAGAAGGGCATGGCGAGCGTACAGCTGCGAAATGTAACGAAAGCCTGGGGTGACGTAGTGGTATCGAAAGATATCAATCTCGAGATCCAGGATGGGGAGTTCGTCGTGTTTGTTGGGCCATCAGGCTGCGGCAAATCCACCCTGCTGCGTATGATTGCCGGGCTGGAAACGGTGACCAGCGGCGATCTGCTGATTGGCGATACCCGAATGAATGATGTCCCGCCCGCCGAGCGCGGTATCGGGATGGTGTTTCAGTCTTATGCGCTTTACCCCCACCTTTCCGTCGCGGAAAACATGTCTTTTGGCCTGAAGCTGGCCGGCGCCAAAAAAGAGCTGATTAACCAGCGCGTGACTCAGGTGGCGGAAGTTCTTCAGCTGGCCCATCTGCTGGAGCGCAAACCGAAAGCGCTTTCCGGCGGTCAGCGTCAGCGCGTGGCGATTGGCCGTACTCTGGTGGCTGAACCGCGCGTGTTCCTGCTGGATGAACCGCTCTCTAACCTCGATGCCGCGCTGCGCGTGCAGATGCGCATTGAGATTTCCCGTCTGCATAAGCGTCTTGGCCGCACGATGATTTACGTGACCCACGACCAGGTCGAAGCGATGACCCTGGCCGACAAGATTGTGGTGCTGGACGCCGGTCGCGTCGCGCAGGTCGGGAAGCCTCTCGAACTCTATCACTACCCGGCGGATCGTTTCGTCGCGGGCTTTATTGGCTCGCCGAAGATGAATTTCCTGCCGGTGAAAGTCACCGCTACCGCCATTGAGCAGGTGCAGGTGGAGCTGCCAAACCGTCAACAGGTCTGGCTGCCGGTGGACAGCGCCCGCGTTCAGGTCGGCGCCAACATGTCCTTAGGGATTCGCCCGGAACATTTGCTGCCCAGCGATATCGCCGACGTCACCCTCGAAGGTGAAGTTCAGGTGGTCGAACAGCTCGGCCACGAAACGCAAATTCATATTCAGATCCCATCCATCCGTCAGAACCTGGTTTACCGCCAGAACGACGTGGTGCTGGTAGAAGAGGGAGCCACATTCGCCATCGGTTTGCCGCCGGAGCGCTGCCATTTATTCCGTGAGGATGGCACCGCTTGTCGTCGGCTGCATAAAGAGCCGGGCGTGTAAGGCTTCTAACTAAAAAAAAACACAAAACCATTCGCGCTGCATCGAGGCGGCAAGGGAATGAATCCCTGGGAGCGTACAAAAGTACGTGACC
Source organism: Klebsiella sp. RCJ4 (assembly GCF_009025755.1). Classification (NCBI taxonomy): domain Bacteria; kingdom Pseudomonadati; phylum Pseudomonadota; class Gammaproteobacteria; order Enterobacterales; family Enterobacteriaceae; genus Klebsiella; species Klebsiella sp. RCJ4. The sequence goes on along the minus strand of NZ_WCIN01000037.1, from coordinate 307,459 downwards.
AGGGTGAGTGAGCGCAGCCAACAAAGAGGCAGCCCGAAGGGTGAAGTGTTCAAAGAAAAGCAATGATCTCAGGAGATAGAATGATGATTACTCTGCGCAAACTTCCACTGGCGGTCGCCGTTGCGGCAGGCGTTATGTCTGCTCAGGCGCTGGCCGTTGATTTCCACGGCTACGCTCGTTCTGGTATCGGTTGGACCGGCAGCGGCGGTGAGCAACAGTGCTTCAAAGCCACGGGCGCTCAAAGCAAATACCGTCTTGGCAACGAATGTGAAACCTATGCGGAACTGAAGCTGGGCCAGGAGTTGTGGAAAGAAGGTGATAAGAGTTTTTATTTCGATACTAACGTCGCTTATTCCGTAAATCAGGAAGATGACTGGGAAAGTACCTCTCCGGCGTTTCGTGAAGCTAACATCCAGGGTAAAAACCTGATTGACTGGTTGCCGGGTTCTACCCTGTGGGCCGGTAAGCGCTTCTACCAGCGTCATGACGTTCACATGATCGACTTCTACTACTGGGATATCTCCGGCCCGGGTGCGGGTCTGGAAAACGTTGACCTTGGCTTCGGTAAACTCTCTCTGGCAGCCACGCGTAACTCAGAAAGCGGCGGTTCTTACACTTTCTCCAGCGATGACACCAAGAAATTTGCTGCTAAAACCGCAAACGACGTCTTTGACGTGCGTCTGGCCGGTATGGAAATCAACCCGGGCGGCGTACTGGAGTTAGGCGTGGATTATGGCCGCGCTAACCCGCAGGACGATTACCGTCTGGTTGATGGCGCATCAAAAGACGGCTGGATGTTCACCGGTGAACATACTCAGTCTATCTGGGGTGGCTTCAACAAGTTTGTTGTTCAGTATGCGACCGACTCGATGACCTCCTGGAACAGCGGTCACTCCCAGGGAACCAGCATCGATAACAACGGCAGCATGATCCGCGTTCTGGATCACGGCGCGATGGACTTCAACGATGACTGGGGCCTGATGTACGTTGCGATGTACCAGGACGTGGATCTGGACAGCAACAACGGTTCTACCTGGTACACCGTCGGTGTTCGTCCGATGTACAAATGGACGCCGATCATGAGCACCCAGCTGGAAGTCGGTTACGACAACGTGAAATCCCAGCGCACCAGCGAAAACAACAACCAGTACAAAATTACCCTGGCCCAGCAATGGCAGGCGGGTAACAGCGTCTGGTCTCGCCCGGCAATCCGTATTTTCGCGACCTACGCAAAATGGGATGAGAACTGGGGCTACAGCAACACCTCCGGTCTGCAGACTAAAGACGGCAGCGGTAACGGGGTTTACACCTCCAGCCGCGGTAACGATAGCGAAGTGACCTTCGGTGCGCAGATGGAAGTTTGGTGGTAACACCGCCGTAATCATGTAGTGACACGGAGGGGCTCTGCCCCTCCTGATTCTTCAGGATTAGCGCGCTATTGCCTGGCCACCGCTAAACCTACGCTATCCGAGGTGAGAACAATGAAAATGAAGAAAACTCTCGTCGCCCTGTGTTTATCCGCAGGAATGTTGGCATGCGCGCCGGGAATGAGCCTTGCTGACGTCAACTTTGTCCCGCAAAACACCAGCGCAGCGCCCGCCATCCCCGGTGCTGCCCTGCAGCAGCTCGTCTGGACGCCAGTCGATCAATCTAAAACGCAGACCGTTGATTTACTCACGGGCGGCCAGCGCCTGGATGTTGCCGGCATCTCCGGCCCGGTTGCGGCCTGGAGCGTTCCGGCGAATATTGGCGAACTGACCCTGACGCTCACGAGCGAAGTGAATAAGCAAAAACAGATTTTTGCGCCGAACGTGCTGATTCTCGATCAGAATATGACGCCATCCGCGTTCTTCCCCAGCAGCTATTTTACCTATCAGCAGCCCGGCGTGATGACCGCGGATCGGCTTGAAGGCGTCATGCGCCTGACCCCGGCGCTGGGGCAGCAGAAGCTTTACGTGCTGGTCTTTACGACGGAAAAAGATTTACAACAAACCACGACTCTGCTGGATCCGGCGAAAGCTTACGCTAAAGGCGCGGGCAATGCCGTGCCGGATATTCCAGACCCGATTGCCCGCCACACCACCGATGGCGTGCTGAAGCTAAAAGTCAAAACCAATAGCGGCTCCAGCGTGCTGGTTGGTCCGCTGTTTGGCTCTTCCGGCAATGGCCCGGTGACCGTCGGCAATACCGCCGCGCCGGTTGTCGCGCCGGCCCCGGCTCCGGCGGCGAAAAGCGAACCGATGCTTGATGACACCGAAACCTATTTCAACAACGGCATTAAGCAGGCGGTTGCGAAAGGCGATATCGATAAAGCCCTGAAATTGATGAACGAAGCTGAACGTCTTGGCTCGAAATCTGCTCGTTCCACCTTTATCAGCAGTGTAAAAGGCAAGGGGTGACCGTCTCCCCGCAATGCTGATGTTTAGGCACAGCCTTTAGGTGCGTCCGTCAGGGCGCACTTTTTTTTAGCGCGCCGCAGCCTCTGTTGCACGGCTGTTGCGCGGATGATCGTATATTGACGTTTGCCCGCCCCCGATGCCCCATTCTGCGATACAATACCTTTACGTTATGTACCGGAGATTCAGGCATGCCACATCCTGCGCTTACGCAACTGCGTGCGCTGCATTATTTTGCCGCTATGCCCCCGCTGGATGCGCATCTGCGCGACTGGCTATTGCTGGAAGACTCAATGACCAAACGCTTTGAGCAGCAGGGGAAGAAAGTCAGCGTCATCATGGTTAACGAAGGTTTTGTTGGACGCGACGCGCTGGCCGGTGAGGCGCCCCTGTTACCGAGCGAACCCCGCTACTGGCTGCGGGAAATCATTCTTTGCGCCAACGGTGAACCCTGGCTGGCCGGGCGCACGATAGTGCCCGAATCAACGCTGAGCGGCCCCGAACTGGCGCTGCAACAGCTGGGGCAAACGCCGTTGGGCCGCTATCTCTTCACGTCATCGACGCTAACCCGTGATTTTATTGAAATTGGTCGTCATGCAGAGCTGTGGGGGCGTCGTTCCCGCCTCCGGTTGAGCGGCAAACCGCTGCTGCTGACGGAACTGTTTTTGCCTGCATCGCCGTTGTATTAAGAGGAAAATGAAATGGAGTGGAGTCTGACGCAGAACAAGCTGCTGGCGTTTCACCGCCTGATGCGTACTGACAAACCGATTGGCGCGCTGCTGCTGCTGTGGCCGACGCTATGGGCGCTGTGGGTGGCGACGCCGGGGATACCGCCGCTATGGATCCTCGCCGTTTTTGTCGCCGGCGTCTGGCTGATGCGCGCCGCAGGCTGCGTGGTCAACGACTATGCCGATCGCAAGTTTGACGGCCACGTCAAACGGACGGCCCACCGCCCGTTGCCGAGCGGCGACGTTAGCGAAAAGGAGGCGCGGACGCTGTTTGTCGTGCTGGTGCTGCTTTCGTTTCTGCTGGTGTTGACCCTGAACACCATGACCATTCTGCTGTCGGTAGCGGCGCTGGCGCTGGCATGGGTATATCCGTTTATGAAGCGCTATACCCACCTGCCTCAGGTCGTGCTGGGTGCGGCGTTCGGCTGGTCGATCCCGATGGCCTTTTCGGCGGTCAGCGAATCGCTGCCGCTGAGCTGCTGGCTGATGTTCCTCGCCAATATCCTGTGGGCGGTGGCCTACGATACCCAGTATGCGATGGTCGATCGTGATGATGACGTCAAAATCGGTATCAAATCGACGGCGATTCTCTTTGGCGACAACGATCGCTTAATCATCGGTATTTTACAGGTGGCGGTACTGGGTCTGATGGCCGCGGTAGGCTGGCTGAGCGGGCTGGGCTGGGAGTATTACTGGTCGTTGTTTATCGCCGCGGCGCTGTTTGCCTGGCAGCAGAAGCTGATATTTAAACGCGAACGCGATGCCTGCTTTAAGGCGTTTATGAACAATAACTACGTGGGGCTGGTGCTATTTCTCGGCCTGGCGATGGGATATATGCAGTAGCGCTGTGGGTTTCCCGGCTTGCGGCGTAAACGCCTTAGCCGGGCTACAAAACCGCAGGGTCCGGTAGCCCGGCGCAGGCCGGGACATCTCTTTAAGCGTTACGCTTCATCCTGGGTAACGCTTTCAATCGTTAATCGCACATCCGAAGTAATCAGATCCGCCAGCATGCGGTAGATCTTCAACGTCTCTTCCGGCTCGGCGTCCCCGGTATCGCTGATATAGCCTTCGTCACGCAGGGTCAACACCAGCGTGCTGAACACCGCCTTATCGAAGAACTCCGGCGCGTTGATGCCGTGCAGAACGGACAGGCGCTGCGCCACGGTGCGGCTCTCTTTCTCCAGCGAACTGCGGTTGATTGACGGGTTAGCGCTCAGCAGCCAGAAGGTAATGGCGTAGCGCTGCAGCGTTTCGCGCGCGCCTGCGGCCAGCAGCTGCAGAGAACGGGCATGAGACGGATTGACGCTCACCTCATCGTCGTTCAGGGCGATGAGTCCCTGACGCTGCATCTCAGCGATCAGCGCATCGACGACGCCCGCCAGCTCCGCTTTTTCCCAGCGCAGGAACAGCTCGGCCTTCAGGAACGGATAGAACATCTCGACGTGACGCAGGATTTCGGCGCGGGTAATACGACGATGCTGAGTGACGATGGCGGCTAACAGCGACGGCATCACCAGCATATGGGCGATGTTGTTGCGGTAGTAGGTCATCAGCACGGCCTGCTCGCGCGGCAGAATGATGATATCGCCAATGGTATCTTTCTCGACTTCGAACTTGTTCATCTGCAGCGCGTGGTCAATCAGCTCGCTGGCCGAAGCCGCAGGCGTGGTCGCATCCGCTGAATATGGCACGTTGCGCAGCAGGGCGAGATAGCACTCCAGCTGCTCGGTGAGCTGCTCGCGGGTCAGTGAACGCTGACGCGATGCCAGCAGCGCGGTACAGCACAGGTTCATGGCGTTAGCCGCGCCGGCATTATTGATGCGCACCATCAGATCCGAGGCGATATTATTCACCGTCGGGGTCAGCCAGGAAGGGCGAACCGCTTCGATAGGGTCGATAGACTCGCGCCAGTCCGGCACATGCTGGTTCAGATAGGCCATCAGCGGCAGGGGTTCGCCGAAGTTAACGTAGCCCTGGCCGAGATTTCGCAGCTTGCTCAAGCCGCGCAGCATCTGCGGCAGGCTCTCTTTCTCTTTCGTCGCACCGCGTAGCTCTTTGGCGTAGGTACCAACCTCCATCACGTGCTCGTAGCCGATGTAAATCGGCACCAGGGTGATGGGGCGATTACCGCCGCGCAGCATCGCCTGAATGGTCATCGACAGGGTGCCGGTTTTCGGATCCAGCAGGCGTCCGGTACGCGAACGCCCGCCTTCAACGAAATACTCCACCGAATAGCCGCGGCTGAACAGCTCGCCGAGATATTCGCGGAATACGGTTGAGTAAAGCTTATTGCCCTTGAACGTGCGGCGAATAAAGAACGCGCCGCCGCGACGGAAGATCGGACCGGCGGGCCAGAAGTTCAGGTTGATACCGGCGGCGATATGCGGCGGCACCAGGCCCTGATGATAAATGACGTAAGAGAGCAGCAGATAGTCCATATGGCTGCGGTGGCACGGGACATAAACGATCTCGTGGCCTTCATGCGCCAGCTGGCGCACGCGCTCGGCGTTATGCACGTTAATGCCCTGATACAGCCGGTTCCAGGTAAAGCCCAGCACGCGGTCGGTCAGGCGAATCATCTCATAGGAGAAGTTTGCGGCGATCTCTTCCATCAGGGCGATAGCGTTTTGCTGCGCCTTTTCATGAGAAATTTTCTTGCTGCGCGCTTCGTCTTCTACCGCACGGGCAATGGCTTTCGAGGCCAGCAGTTTATTAAACAGATCCTGGCGCGCGGGCAGGCGCGGGCCGACCGCCGCCAGACGCTGACGGGCGAAGTGCATGCGCGCCACGCGGGCCAGCTTCTGGGCGATGGTTTTATCGGTACCGTGTTCGTCCGCCATCTTACGCAGCGAGACCGAAGGCGAGAAACGGACAAAGCTGTCGCGGCCCAGCCACAGGACGGCGAAGAATTTCTGAATGCCGTTGAGCATGCGCAGCGGCGGGTTCACCTCGCCTTTTTCACGCCCCGGCGCGCGACCGAACATCACCGAAACCGGCACCATCTGCACGTCAAGATCGGGATGGTTGCGGTGCAAATCCAGATAGTCGTGAAAGAGCTTGATAGACTCTTCTTTCGGCGTGTAATAGGTAAACACGCGCGGTCCGCCGTGGATAAATACGTAGCGCGGAAGCAGGCCGCCGTCGATCTCGAGCGGCTCCAGCGGGTCCGGTAACTCATGTTCCAGACATTGCGCGCGCAGCGTCAGCAGGTCCGCCTTCGAATTGTAGGGCAGGACATACATAATGGGACGCGAGGTATCCAGGCCTAATTCCTGAGCAGGTTGTGCCGGAATCGACTTGCTTTTTACCAGCGCCCTTAATGGTAAATTCAGTAATTTATAGTAAATTCGTTGCCAGCCAGACATAGACGATGTGAAGCCTCTGGTTAATCATGCAAATGCGCCGCAAGAATAACAGAAAGTGCGCAAAATTTCCGTTGTAACGCGGCAAACGCGTACACTCATTGACGTCATTTACATAAAAAGGTTTGTTTGATGGCCAATAATACCACTGGGTTAACCCGAATTATTAAAGCGGCAGGGTATTCCTGGAAAGGATTCCGGGCGGCGTGGGTCAACGAGGCCGCCTTTCGTCAGGAAGGCATCGCGGCCGTTGTTGCCGTGGCGATCGCCTGCTGGTTAGACGTCGATGCCATCACCCGGGTGCTGTTGATTAGCTCGGTCCTGCTAGTGATGATAGTTGAAATTATCAATAGCGCGATTGAGGCGGTTGTTGACCGTATTGGCCCTGAACATCACGAGCTGTCGGGGCGAGCGAAAGACATGGGATCGGCGGCGGTATTGCTGGCGATCATCATCGCGCTGATCGCGTGGGGAACGCTTTTATGGGCAAACTACCGCTAACGCCTGGCGTAGCGGCTCGCAAAACGGAAAGAAACTCCTGATTTTTGTGTGAAATGTGGTTCCAAAATCACCGTTAGCTGTATATACTCACAGCATAACTGTATATACACCCAGGGGGCGGAATGAAAGCGTTAACGACCAGGCAGCAAGAGGTGTTTGATCTCATTCGGGATCATATCAGCCAGACGGGCATGCCGCCGACGCGTGCGGAGATTGCTCAGCGCTTGGGGTTCCGTTCCCCAAACGCGGCGGAAGAACACCTGAAAGCGCTGGCGCGTAAAGGCGCAATCGAGATCGTTTCCGGCGCCTCCCGCGGTATTCGTCTGCTGACGGAAGAAGAAACGGGTCTGCCGCTTATTGGCCGCGTCGCGGCGGGTGAGCCGCTGCTGGCCCAGCAGCATATCGAAGGTCACTATCAGGTCGATCCGGCTATGTTTAAGCCGAATGCCGATTTTCTGCTGCGCGTTAGCGGGATGTCGATGAAAGACATCGGTATTCTTGATGGCGACCTGCTGGCCGTCCATAAAACGCAGGATGTGCGCAATGGCCAGGTGGTTGTGGCGCGCATCGACGAAGAAGTTACCGTGAAGCGACTGAAAAAGCAGGGTAACGTCGTTGAACTGCTGCCGGAAAACAGCGAATTCTCGCCGATTGTTGTGGATCTTCGCGAGCAAAGCTTCACTATTGAAGGCCTGGCCGTTGGCGTTATCCGCAACGGCAACTGGCAGTAATCTCTTCACCTCGCGGCATCATCACCTGATGCATGATGCTGCGCCGTTTTTCCTCATTTGGGCTCTTTCTCCATGCTTTTTAACGCCGCCGACAAAGCCCTGTGGCGCTTAGCGCTGCCCATGATCTTCTCCAATATCACCGTTCCGCTGCTGGGGCTGGTGGATACCGCCGTTATTGGCCATCTCGACAGCCCGGTTTATCTGGGGGGCGTGGCGGTTGGCGCAACGGCGACCAGCTTCCTCTTTATGCTGCTGTTGTTCCTGCGAATGAGTACCACCGGACTGACGGCGCAGGCGTTTGGCGCAAAAGATCCGCAGAGGCTGGCGCGTGCGCTGGTACAGCCTCTGGGCCTGGCGCTGGCCGCCGGGGCGGCGATTGTGCTCTTACGGATGCCGTTAATCGACCTGGCGCTGCATATCGTCGGCGGTAGCGAAGCCGTGCTCGAACAGGCCAGACGCTTCCTGGAGCTCCGCTGGCTAAGCGCGCCGGCATCGCTGGCGAATCTGGTCCTGCTGGGCTGGCTGCTGGGCGTGCAGTACGCCAGAGCGCCGGTGATCCTGCTGGTAGTCGGCAACGTCCTCAACATTGTGCTCGATTTATGGCTGGTGATGGGCCTGCATATGAACGTGCAGGGGGCGGCGCTGGCGACGGTCACCGCAGAATACGTCACTTTCTTTATTGGCCTGCTGATGGCGAGACGCGTGCTGGCGCTGCGCGGCGTTTCCCTGTCGATGCTGAAAAACGCCTGGCGCGGCGATATACGCCGCCTGCTGGCGCTGAATCGCGACATCATGCTGCGCTCGCTGCTGCTACAGCTCTGCTTCGGGGCGGTGACGGTATTTGGCGCTCGCCTTGGCGCCGATGTCGTCGCGGTCAATGCGGTCCTCATGACGATGCTGACCTTTACCGCCTATGCGCTGGACGGTTTTGCCTACGCCGTTGAGGCGCACTCCGGGCAGGCTTACGGCGCGCGCGATGACAGCCAGCTGCTTGCCGTCTGGCACGCGGCCTGCCGCCAGTCAGGGATGGTGGCGCTGGCGTTTGCGCTGATTTACGGCCTTGCCGGTGAGCAGATTATCGCTTTGCTGACCTCGCTGCCTTCGCTGCAGCAGCTGGCTGACCGCTACCTGGTCTGGCAGATGATACTGCCGGTCATTGGCGTCTGGTGCTATCTGCTGGACGGCATGTTTATCGGCGCGACGCGGGGGGCGGAGATGCGCAACAGCATGGCGGTAGCGGCGGCGGGGTTTGCCCTGACGCTGCTGACGGTACCGACGCTCGGTAACCACGGACTGTGGCTGGCGCTGACGGCCTTTCTCGCTCTGCGCGGCGTTTCTCTGGCGATTATCTGGCGGCGCCACTGGCAGCGCGGAACCTGGTTTTCGTAATGCATTTGGTGCATCTGATGGTTAAAGATTCCGAATAATAAATCTTACTCAGAATACTCATCTATAGTTAAGTCATGTCCGGCACACAGCGGGCTGTTCATTCACCGAACGATAACCGAACGATGAGGAATGCATGATGAATAAAGACGAAATCGGCGGTAACTGGAAACAGTTCAAAGGTAAAGCGAAAGAAAAATGGGGCAAGCTGACCGACGATGACATGACCGTCATTGAAGGCAAACGCGACCAGCTGGTGGGCAGAATTCAGGAACGTTACGGTTACGCCAAAGACCAGGCAGAGAAAGAAGTGACCGACTGGGAAACCAAAAACGACTATCGCTGGTAGCGAAAACGCCGTGTTTTAACCCACCGTTATTGCCTACACCCTTGATTCCCGCTGCGGCTAACGCCTCAGCGGGCTTTCTTTTTGATCTGGATGGTATGGTCGTGGTGGCAGTGGCCCGGCGTACTGCAGGATTCAACCTCGACGCAGGCGGCGCACAGGCCGTGAGCCTCAATGACGTTGTGGCGCAGGGCGAATCCCATTCTTGCCGCCAGCGTATGCATAATATCTTCGACGCCTTCCGCACACTCTTCTTTGACGCCGCCGCAGCGGTCGCAGATAAACATCGCCGAGCTGTGGGTCGGCTGATCGAAAAGGTGACACAGCACGTAGCTATTGGTGGATTCCACCTTATGCACGAACCCTTGCTCGAGTAAAAACTCCAGCGCCCGGTACACCGTCGGCGGTTTCGCCTGAGGTTCTTTTTCACGAAGGAGATCGAGCAGGTCGTAGGCGCTGATTGCCCCTTGCTGCAGGCTCATCAAACGCAATACTTCAAGGCGCTGCGGGGTCAGGCGCACGCCACGCTGCGCGCACAGCTTTTCAGCATGCGCTAACATTTGTTGCGAAGTGGTCTTATCCATGAGCGTCCTCTGGTTGCGTGAATCTGAAACTGTTACTTTATCACGATACCGGTAAAACGCCGAGACCCGGCGGGCTATACCCGTCACACTTCACGTTACCTGCGCGCTGGCTGCGCCAGTTCGTCCCAGCCGCGCTACTGGGGTCGCTCAACCTTGCCACCTTATGCTATACCTGATGCATCTCATTTTCGGGAGAAAACGATGAAACGACCTGACTGCATTCGACACTGGCGTGAACTGGAAGGCGTGGATGATTCCACCTACCCCGACAGTACTGAGCTTTTCTCCATCGGCGCGCCGCTGGCGCGGGGCCTGCGGCTGAATCGCCTGGGGATCCACCATGAGCGTCTACCGCCCGGACGCCGAACCTCTTATCCGCATGCGGAGAGCGACGAAGAAGAGTTTATCTACGTGCTGGAAGGCTATCCGGAAGTGTGGATTAACGGCTACCTCTGGAAGCTGGAGCCGGGGGATAGCGTCGGCTTTCCTGCCGGAACCGGCATTTGCCACACCTTCCTCAATAACACCGAGCAGGAGGTTCGCCTGTTAGTCGTTGGCGAGGCAAACAAGAAATTTAATCGCATCTACTACCCGCTTAACCCCGGCTATGCCGCCACGCGTCAGGATCGCTGGGTTGACCATCCGCCGCAGTTTTTTGGCCCTCACGACGGCAAGCCGCGGAAAATATAGCGTTTATTGCGGGATAAAAAAGGTGAGCGCTGACGCTATGCCTCAGTGGTTTATCTTTGTGCTATAGTAGCGCCCCTTTTTACCCGGATGCTTATTTATTCGCCATGATGTCAGACTCAACGCCTACTGCTTTCGCCGCTCACCGTTTTTCCATCGCGCCGATGCTCGACTGGACCGACAGACACTGCCGTTATTTTCTGCGTCAGCTGTCGCGCCACACGCTGCTGTATACCGAAATGGTGACCACCGGTGCGATTATTCACGGCAAGGGCGACTATCTGGCCTACAGCGAAGAAGAGCATCCGGTCGCCCTGCAGCTCGGCGGCAGCGATCCGGCTGCGCTGGCGCACTGCGCGAAGCTGGCGCAGGCGCGCGGCTACGATGAAATTAACCTGAACGTTGGCTGCCCGTCCGATCGCGTGCAGAACGGTATGTTTGGCGCCTGCCTGATGGGGAACGCGCAGCTGGTGGCAGACTGTATTAAAGCCATGCGCGACGTCGTGTCGATCCCGGTCACGGTGAAAACCCGTATCGGCATTGACGACCAGGACAGCTACGGGTTTCTGTGTGATTTTATCGAAACGGTATCCGTGAAAGGCGAGTGCGAGATGTTTATCATCCACGCGCGCAAAGCGTGGCTTTCGGGGCTAAGCCCCAAAGAGAACCGCGAGATCCCGCCGCTTGACTATCCGCGCGTTTACCAGCTGAAGCGTGATTTTCCGCATCTGACCATGGCGATTAACGGCGGCATTAAGTCGCTGGAAGAAGCAAAACAACATCTTGCGCATATGGACGGCGTGATGGTGGGCCGTGAAGCCTATCAGAATCCAGGCATACTGGCGTCGGTGGATCGGGAAATTTTCGGCGTGGAAGGCATCGATGCTGACCCGGTTTCCGTGGTCCGGGCGATGTATCCCTATATCGAACGCGAGCTTAGCAACGGTACTTATCTGGGGCACGTAACGCGCCATATGCTCGGGCTGTTTCAGGGGATCCCCGGGGCGCGCCAGTGGCGTCGCTATCTGAGCGAAAATGCGCATAAAGCCGGGGCGGACATCAACGTGCTGGAACAGGCGCTGAAACTGGTTGCCGACAAGCGTTAGTTTTTCACTAAAACCTGGTCAAATTCACCACGCCCTGTACGTATCGTGCCGGGCGTTTTTGTTATTATTCAATATGTTATATTTGGCACGATTTTTGTAATATCCGCTAAGGTAGATAAAATTTCTTTAGGGGAAAGACGATGCTGGAACTCTTATTCGTTATTGGCTTTTTTGTCATGTTATTGGTCACCGGCATTTCACTGCTGGGTATTATTGCCGCGATTGTTGTCGCGACCGCGCTGATGTTTGTCGGCGGTCTGTTTGCGTTAATGATTAAACTGCTGCCGTGGCTGCTGCTGGCCGTTGTTGTGGTTTGGGTGATTCGGGCGATAAAATCACCAACCGACAACCGTTATCGCGCTAATAACCGCTGGCGCTACTAAGGTATTGAGCGGTATGTCACAACCTGAAGATTTTTGCATAAAACAGCGTAGGCTTTGCTTATTAAATCTGTCACTATTAGCGGGTTAACGAATTCATCGTGCTGTACCCTACATACAGCCGAACAAAAAAAGTAAGGGCTTCCCATGTGGAAGCCCTAAACTTTTCTTCTTTTCCCGTCATACTTCAGGCTACAGGGGCGTTGGTTGCTTGCATTCACCCCGGTCACTTACTGTTGTAAGCTCCTGGGGATTCATTCACTTACCATCTTCCTGTAGCCCGAATTATTTAGGGAAAAGCCATTACTATGGCAAGAGCAAACTTGAACCCTGCGTCGCCCGGCTTTCCAGCACCTCATGCGCGCGTCTGGCGTCGGTTAACGCATATTTTTGGCTCTCCGCGACATCCACTTTTATCACGCCGCTGGCGATCAGCGAAAACAGTTCGTTGCTGGCTTCCGTCAGCTCTTCACGCGTGGTGATATAGCCCTGCAGAGAAGGGCGGGTGACGTACAGCGAACCTTTTTGGTTGAGGATCCCGAGATTGACACCGGTCACCGGGCCGGAGGAGTTGCCGAAGCTCACCATCAGCCCCCGACGCTGCAGGCAGTCAAGGGAGGCTTCCCAGGTATCTTTCCCGACGGAATCGTAAACCACGTGGACTTTCTTACCGTCGGTGATCTCTTTCAGGCGCTCGACGATATTCTCTTCGCGATAGTTAATGATCTGCCAGGCGCCGGCCTGTTTGGCGCGTTCAGCTTTTTGCGCGCTGCCGACGGTACCGATCAGCTTCGCGCCCAGCGCTTTGGCCCACTGACAGGCGATGAGCCCGACGCCGCCGGCCGCCGCATGAAACAAGAACGGCTCGCCCGCTTTGATCTCGTAGGTTTTCCGCAGCAGGTAATAGACCGTGAGCCCTTTCAGGAATGAGGCCGCCGCCTGCTCGAAAGAGATCGCGTCCGGCAAGATGGCGGCCTTATCCGCGGGCACGTTGTGGACGGTGCTATAGGCTCCCAGCGCCGATTGCGCGTAGACCACCCGATCGCCGGCTTTGATATGTTTCACCCCGCTGCCGACTTTGCTTACTACGCCAGCGGCTTCGGTACCCAGACCGCTCGGCAATGACGGGGGCGGGTAGAGGCCGCTGCGGATATAGGTATCAATGTAGTTAATGCCGATGGCCTTATTCTCTACCTGAATTTCGTGCTCTGCGGGATCTTTCGGCGTGAACTCCAGCGCTTGCAGAACATCAGGCCCTCCGTGCTGGTGAAATTCAATTCGTGTTGCCATGCTTCCTCCAGAAATGTGGTAATCTTTCGACCCATTCACTATCTCGGTAACTCCATTCACTATGGCAGGAAATAAACCCTTCAACAAACCACAGACTGAACCCCGCGAGCGTGATTATCAGCTCGATGGGTTGAAGGTCCCGCCGCACTCGATTGAAGCGGAACAGTCGGTGTTGGGCGGTTTAATGCTGGATAACGAACGCTGGGACGACGTTGCCGAGCGGGTTGTTTCGGAAGATTTTTATACCCGTCCGCATCGCCATATTTTCACCGAAATGGCGCGCCTGCAGGAATCGGGCAGCCCGATTGACCTGATTACGCTCGCCGAATCGCTGGAGCGTCAGGGGCAGCTGGACAGCGTCGGCGGCTTCGCCTACCTGGCGGAATTATCGAAAAATACGCCAAGTGCGGCGAACATCAGCGCTTATGCCGATATCGTCCGCGAACGTGCGGTAGTACGCGAAATGATCTCCGTGGCGAATGAAATCGCCGAGGCCGGTTTCGATCCCCAGGGCCGCACCAGCGAAGATCTGCTCGACCTCGCCGAATCCCGGGTGTTTAAAATTGCCGAAAGCCGCGCGAATAAAGACGAGGGGCCGAAGAATATCGCCGACGTGCTCGACGCTACCGTGGCGCGTATTGAACAGCTCTTCCAGCAGCCGCATGACGGCGTGACCGGGGTTAACACCGGCTATGACGATCTCAATAAAAAAACCGCCGGTCTTCAGCCGTCGGACCTGATTATCGTCGCCGCGCGTCCGTCAATGGGTAAGACGACTTTTGCGATGAACCTCGTGGAAAACGCGGCGATGCTGCAGGATAAGCCGGTACTCATCTTCAGTCTCGAGATGCCTTCGGAGCAGATTATGATGCGTTCTCTGGCCTCGCTGTCGCGCGTTGACCAGACCCGCATTCGTACCGGCCAGCTGGATGATGAAGACTGGGCGCGCATTTCCGGCACCATGGGAATTCTGCTGGAAAAACGTAATATCTATATTGATGACTCCTCCGGCCTGACGCCAACCGAAGTGCGCTCCCGCGCGCGGCGTATCGCCCGCGAGCACGGCGGCATCGGTCTTATTATGATCGACTACCTGCAGCTGATGCGCGTGCCGTCGCTCTCCGATAACCGTACGCTGGAAATCGCCGAAATTTCCCGCTCGCTCAAGGCGCTGGCGAAGGAGCTGCAGGTGCCGGTGGTGGCGCTGTCGCAGCTTAACCGCTCGCTGGAACAGCGCGCGGATAAGCGCCCGGTCAACTCCGACCTGCGTGAGTCCGGCTCCATCGAGCAGGACGCCGACTTAATCATGTTTATCTACCGTGATGAGGTTTATCACGAAAACAGTGATTTAAAAGGCATCGCTGAAATTATTATTGGTAAACAGCGTAACGGCCCTATCGGGACGGTGCGCCTGACGTTTAACGGTCAGTGGTCGCGTTTTGATAATTATGCTGGGCCACAATACGACGACGAATAAATCTCCGTCATCCTTCATGCCGCAGATGCGTTGACTACGCCTGTTCACCCCGGTCACTTAGTTTACTAAGCTCCCGGGGATTCTCAGGCTTGTCGCCTTCCTGCAACACGAAGGATTTAGGAGATTCTTTTATTAAGGAATTCAAATGCAAGCGGCAACTGTAGTCATTAACCGCCGCGCTCTGCGACACAACCTGCAACGTCTGCGTGAACTGGCGCCCGCCAGCAAACTGGTTGCGGTGGTGAAAGCGAACGCCTACGGACACGGTCTTCTTGAGACCGCGCGAACGCTCCCGGACGCCGATGCTTTTGGCGTCGCCCGTCTTGAAGAAGCCCTGCGCCTGCGCGCGGGCGGTATCCCCCAGCCGATCCTGCTGCTGGAGGGATTCTTTGAGGCCGCCGACCTGCCGGTGATCTCCGCCCAGCGCCTGCACACGGCGGTACACAGCCCGGAGCAGCTGGCTGCGCTGGAGGAAGCGGATTTACCCGAGCCGGTAACCGTATGGATGAAGCTGGACACCGGGATGCATCGATTAGGCGTTCTGCCCGAACAGGCCGAAGCCTTTTATCAGCGCCTGAGCCAGTGTAAAAACGTCCGCCAGCCGGTCAATATCGTGAGCCATTTTGCCCGTGCGGATGAGCCTGAGTGCGGCGCGACCGAACGTCAGCTGGATATCTTTACCACCTTCACGGAAGGGAAGCCGGGGCTGCGCTCAATCGCTGCATCCGGCGGTATATTGCTATGGCCGCAGTCGCACTTCGACTGGGCGCGTCCGGGGATTATTCTCTACGGCGTATCGCCGCTCGACGGTGGATCCACCGGCGCGGATTTTGGCTGCCAGCCGGTGATGTCTCTGACCTCCAGCCTGATCGCGGTCCGCGAGCATAAAGCCGGCGAGCCGGTGGGCTACGGCGGAACCTGGATCAGCGAGCGTGATACGCGTTTAGGCGTTGTGGCGATGGGCTACGGTGACGGCTATCCGCGCGCCGCGCCGTCCGGCACGCCGGTACTGGTTAACGGCCGGGAAGTGCCGATTGTCGGACGCGTGGCGATGGATATGATTTGCGTCGATCTCGGGCCTGAAGCACAGGACCACGCTGGCGACGCGGTCGTGCTGTGGGGCGAAGGCCTCCCCGTCGAGCGAATTGCCGAAATTACAAAAGTAAGTGCTTACGAACTTATTACGCGCCTGACTTCACGGGTATCCATGAAGTACGTGGATTGATTTCAGCCAGCGCGCTTTCCCCCGGTGGCGGCTGACGCCTCACCGGGGCTACGGGTTCGCTACCGGCTACGGCCGGTAGCCCGGATAAGGCGGTTTAAGCCGCCCTCCGGGATGGGCGTTCACGTTGTCGCGTCAAATCCAGCCCGTTCTGTTTTATCCGCCAACATCCCCTCGACCTTCTTTCACATCCAGTTTATTGTGTTATAACGAGCCCATGTAAACCTGGAGAAACATCGCGTGTTTCAGAAAGTTGACGCCTACGCTGGCGACCCCATTCTCTCCCTGATGGAGCGTTTTAAAGACGATCCGCGTAGTGACAAAGTAAATCTCAGCATCGGTCTTTATTACAACGAAGACGGCATCATTCCGCAGCTGAAGGCGGTTGCCGAAGCGGAAGCACGTCTTAACGCCCAGCCGCACGGCGCCTCAATCTATTTACCGATGGAAGGGCTGAACACCTATCGCCACGCGATTGCGTCGCTGCTGTTCGGGGCCGATCATCCGGTACTGGCGCAGCATCGCGTAGCCTCTATTCAGACGCTGGGCGGCTCCGGAGCGCTGAAAGTCGGCGCAGACTTCCTGAAACGCTACTTCCCAGGCTCGCGCGTATGGGTCAGCGACCCGACGTGGGAAAACCACATCGCTATATTTGAAGGGGCTGGATTCGAAGTAAGTACTTACCCTTGGTTTGATGATAAAACCAATGGCGTGCGTTTCGCGGCTTTCCTTGAAAAACTCAATACGCTACCGGAACGCGATATCGTGCTGCTGCATCCCTGCTGCCATAACCCAACGGGAGCCGATCTTACCAACGCTCAGTGGGATCAAGTAGTTGAGGTGCTGAAAGCGCGTAATTTGATTCCTTTCCTCGACATCGCCTATCAGGGCTTTGGCGCCGGCATGGAAGAGGATGCCAAAGCTATCCGCGCCATAGCGAACGCCGGGATGCCCATGCTGGTCAGCAACTCGTTCTCGAAAATCTTCTCCCTGTACGGTGAGCGCGTTGGCGGGCTGTCGATCGTCTGTGAAGATACTGAAACCGCGGGGCGCGTACTGGGGCAATTAAAAGCGACCGTGCGTCGCAACTACTCCAGCCCGCCGAACTTTGGCGCGCAGGTGGTTGCGGCGGTGTTGGGCGACAGCGCGCTGAAAGCCTCATGGCTGGCGGAAGTGGAAGGAATGCGCACCCGTATTCTGGCCATGCGTCAGGAGCTGGTTGATGTGCTGAAAGAGACGGTTCCGGGCGGTGATTTTGACTATCTGCTCAAGCAGCGCGGTATGTTTAGCTATACCGGTTTCAGCGCGGCCCAGGTTGACCGCCTGCGCGATGAGTTTGGCGTCTACCTGATTGCCAGCGGCCGCATGTGCGTCGCGGGGCTGAATGCAGGAAACGTGCGCCGCGTAGCTCAGGCGTTTGCTGCGGTAATATAAGTTCTTCCTGACCTTTTGCCCGCGCCAAATCATGACGCGGGCAATTCGCTTCCCGAAGTGTGATCATTCTATTTTTATATGACATCAGAGCAGAAAAACCTTCCTATCCGCCTTCGCGGGGGGTAAGGTCTGGGTGCATTAATAAGCGTACACATTATTGAAAATTATAACGATTCGATTATTTAGGGAAAAATATGCGCAAGATCACTCTGGCCTTTGGGGCCGTCTGCTTACTGTTCACGCTAAATAGCTCCGTCGTTGCTCGCGCCTCCACACCGCAGCCGCTGTGGACGGGCACCAATATGGCGAAACTCGCCGAACAGGCGCCGATCCATTGGGTTTCCGTCGCCCAGATTGAAAATAGCCTGTTGGGACGCCAGCCGATGGCCGTCGGTTTTGATATTGATGATACCGTCCTGTTCTCCAGCCCGGGCTTCTGGCGCGGGCAGAAAACCTATTCCCCCGGCAGCGATGATTACCTGAAAAATCCGGAGTTCTGGGAAAAAATGAACAACGGCTGGGATGAATTCAGCATGCCGAAAGAGGTGGCGCGCCAGCTGATTGCGATGCACGTAAAGCGCGGCGATAGCATCTATTTCGTTACCGGCCGTAGCCAGACCAAAACCGAAACGGTATCAAAAACCCTGCAGGATGATTTTCTCATCCCGGCGGCGAATATGAACCCGGTTATTTTTGCCGGCGATAAACCTGGCCAGAACACCAAAACGCAGTGGCTGCAGGAGAAAGGGATCAAAGTTTTCTACGGCGATTCGGATAACGATATCTCCGCCGCCCGCGAGGTTGGCGCGCGCGGGATCCGTATCTTGCGGGCCTCAAACTCTTCCTATAAGCCGCTGCCGATGGCGGGCGCTCAGGGTGAAGAGGTCATTGTGAATTCAGAATATTAAGCTGCCCGCCGGCTTAATCATGAATTGCTAAAACGGCAGCCGGCACGCTGCCGTTTTTTTGTGCAAAATAGCGTGCCAAAGGTTTTACCTTTTCGCTTATTGCTGCACACTTAGGAAGGTTCATTAGTAAAAGGAGTAGTTTATGTGGCATCAGCAAACCCTGACGTTAGGCCCGAAAGCACGGGGCTTCCATCTGGTCACTGATGAAATTCTCGGGCAAATCCGCGAAATATCGCGGGTGAAAACTGGCCTGCTGCATTTGCTGCTCCAGCATACATCTGCTTCCCTGACGCTAAACGAAAACTGCGATCCGACCGTTCGCTTCGATATGGAGCAGCATTTTCTGCACGCCGTACCGGATAACGCACCGTATGAACACGATTATGAAGGTCCTGATGACATGCCCTCGCACATTAAGTCGTCGATGCTGGGCGTATCGCTGATGCTGCCCGTACGGGATGGCAGCGTCAGGCTGGGGACCTGGCAGGGGATCTGGCTCGGGGAGCATCGTATTCATGGCGGATCGCGCCATATCATCGCGACGCTGATGGGGGAATAAAAATGACAATTTCGGATTTATTGCAGTACTGCATGGCAAAGCCGGGCGCCGAACAAAGCGTACATAGCGACTGGAAAGCGACGCAGATCAAAGCGGCGGACGTCCTGTTTGCGATGGTAAAAGAGGTTGAGGACAACCGGCCTGCGGTATCGTTAAAGACCAGCCCTGAGCTTGCGGAACTGTTGAGGCAGCAGCATCGCGATGTTCGCCCCAGCAAACATCTCAATAAAGCCCACTGGAGTACGGTGTTTCTTGACGGCTCCTTGCCTGATTCACAAATTTATTATCTGGTGGATGCTTCCTACCAGCAGGCGCTTGATTCGCTTTCCGAGGCTAAGCGTAAGCTGTTGCCATAGCGCTAAATTCTGCCCAGCAGCGCCAGCAGGGTCACATCAAACAGACGAAGCAGCGTGGACTGCAGATGCGCCTGCATGGCGATCTGTTCGTTGTTAGCGCGAATGCTGGCAATATCGCGCTGCCCTTGCAGGAGCAGAATGAGGTCGTCCTGACTTAACCAGCCGCGCGCTTTCTCCTGTAACGCCTGAAGCGTGAGCATTCCGGCGTCGCGAATGTCGCTGTCTTCATCATTTACAATCGCATGCATAAGCTGCAACCACTCTGCCGTATTCACGCCGGCGCCGGCCAGCTGGGCGCTTAACTCTTCTATGGTGGACATGCTTATCTCCCTGAACGCTGTTGTTCGCCGTTGATGGCCTGCTGGTAAAGTTTTTCCGTCTGTTGCGCCAGAATTCCGGCCTCGAAAGGCGTCAGCGCTCTCTCCTGGGGGACGACGCGCCGGTACAGCCGCTGATAATTTTTCTCCAGCACGTGAAGATTACTCTGCCGTAGCGCGTCGCTATCGCTTAACGCCAGGCTGAATAGCGGGCGAATCTGGCGATCCTCGTAACTGAGCAAGCGTTGGTCGAGTGGCGCTGCCGCCGCGTCGCTGATGAACTGCAGATGAAGCTGTTCAAGCATCAGCAACTGCTGATGAGCCGTGCTGCTGTAGCCGTCTATCCAGCTGCAGGCGGTCAGCGCGAATAACGCCGCGACGAGCGTAAATCGATAAAGTCCGTGCTTTAAGTACATGATGCATCCTGCAATTTTTGGCGGTGGTGCTATCTGATGACAGATGCCGTCCGGCCGCAAATCACAAAATATCAGCGGGAGAAAATGAGAGGAAATGAGGCCTCTTCCCGGGACGGGAAGAGGCAGATGAGATTATTTCAGCATGGGCTTGAGGAAGCGAGCCGTATAGGAGGCCTCGCACTCGGCGACCGTTTCCGGCGTACCGGAAACGAGGATCTCTCCGCCGCCGCTTCCGCCTTCCGGCCCAAGGTCAACGATCCAGTCAGCCGTCTTGATGACATCCAGGTTGTGCTCAATCACCACGATGGTATTCCCCTGGTCGCGCAGCTGGTGCAGAACCTCCAGCAGCTGCTGAATATCGGCAAAGTGCAGACCGGTGGTCGGTTCATCAAGGATATACAGCGTTTGCCCGGTACCGCGTTTGGACAGCTCCCGCGCCAGCTTGACGCGCTGGGCCTCGCCGCCGGAGAGCGTGGTAGCCGACTGACCAAGGCGAATATAGGTCAGACCGACGTCCATCAGCGTTTGCAGCTTACGCGCCAGCGCCGGAACCGCATCGAAGAACTCACGCGCTTCTTCAATGGTCATATCCAGCACTTCATGGATCGTTTTGCCTTTGTACTTAATCTCCAGCGTTTCGCGGTTATAGCGTTTGCCTTTGCACTGGTCGCACGGTACGTAGATATCCGGCAGGAAGTGCATCTCGACTTTGATCACGCCATCGCCCTGGCAGGCTTCACAGCGACCGCCGCGCACGTTAAAACTGAATCGGCCGGGCGTGTAGCCACGCGAACGTGATTCAGGTACGCCGGCAAACAGTTCACGGACCGGCGTAAAGACGCCGGTGTAAGTTGCGGGGTTAGAACGCGGCGTACGGCCGATGGGGCTCTGGTCGATATCGATCACTTTGTCGAAATGTTCCAGCCCCTGCACGTCGCGGTAAGGTGCCGGTTCCGCGATGGTGGCGCCGTTGAGCTGACGCTGGGCAATCGGGAACAGCGTGTCGTTGATCAGCGTGGATTTACCCGACCCGGAAACGCCGGTGATACAGGTGAAGAGGCCCACCGGCAGCGTCAGTGTCACGTCTTTCAGGTTGTTGCCGCGCGCGCCGGACAGCTTCAGCACTTTCTCCGGATTGGCGGGTACGCGCTGTTTCGGCACTTCGATTTTACGCTTGCCGCTCATGAACTGGCCGGTCAGCGATTCCGGCACCGCCATAATATCTTCCAGCTTGCCTTCAGCCACGACCTGACCGCCGTGTACCCCAGCCCCCGGACCGATATCGATAACGTGGTCGGCGGCGCGAATGGCGTCTTCATCGTGCTCAACGACAATCACGGTGTTGCCGAGGTTTCGCAGGTGGATCAGCGTGCCCAGCAGGCGTTCGTTATCGCGCTGGTGCAGGCCGATAGAGGGCTCATCCAGTACGTACATGACGCCGACCAGGCCTGCGCCGATCTGGCTGGCGAGGCGGATACGCTGCGCTTCGCCGCCGGAAAGGGTTTCCGCCGAACGGGAGAGCGTCAGGTAGTTCAGACCGACGTTGACGAGGAATTTCAGGCGATCGCCAATCTCTTTCAGTACTTTTTCAGCAATTTGCGCACGCTGGCCGGAGAGCTTCAGGTTGTTGAAGAAGTCCATCGCGTGGCCGATGCTCATATCCGAGATGGTCGGCAGCGGGGTATTCTCCACAAACACGTGCCGCGCTTCGCGCTTCAGGCGGGTCCCTTCACAGCTGGTGCAGGGACGGTTGCTGATGAATTTCGCTAACTCTTCACGTACTGCGCTGGATTCCGTCTCTTTATAACGGCGCTCCATATTATGCAGCACGCCTTCGAACGGATGGCGGCGCACCGAGGTGTCGCCGCGATCGTTCATATATTTGAATTCAATATTCTCTTTGCCTGAGCCATACAGGACCACTTTTTGTACGCTGCTATTCAGCGTGCCCCAGGGGGCTTCAACATCGAATTCATAGTGTTCCGCCAGCGACTTCAGCATCTGAAAGTAGTAAAAATTGCGCCGATCCCAGCCGCGAATCGCCCCGCCAGCCAGCGACAGCTCTGGGTTCTGAATGACGCGTTCCGGATCGAAATACTGCTGGACGCCGAGACCATCGCAGGTCGGGCAAGCGCCAGCCGGGTTGTTGAAGGAGAACAGGCGCGGTTCCAGTTCGCGCATGCTGTAGCCGCAAATCGGGCAGGCGAAGTTGGCGGAAAATAGCAGTTCTTCGGCTTTCGGATCGTCCATATTGGCGACGATGGCGGTACCGCCCGACAGCTCCAGCGCGGTTTCAAAAGACTCGGCCAGGCGCGTGCTGAGATCGTCGCGCACCTTAAAGCGGTCAATCACCACTTCAATGGTGTGTTTCTTCTGCAGCTCCAGCTTCGGCGGATCGGAGAGATCGCAGACCTCGCCGTCGATCCTCGCGCGGATGTAGCCCTGCCCGGCGAGATTTTCCAGCGTTTTGTTATGCTCGCCTTTGCGCTCTTTAATGATCGGCGCCAGCAGCATCAGGCGCTGGCCTTCTGGCTGGGAGAGCACGTTATCGACCATCTGGCTCACGGTTTGCGCCGCCAGCGGAACGTCGTGATCCGGGCAGCGCGGCTCGCCGACGCGCGCGTACAGCAGACGCAGGTAGTCGTGAATTTCGGTAATGGTGCCTACCGTTGAACGGGGGTTGTGGGACGTTGATTTCTGTTCAATGGAAATCGCCGGCGACAGCCCTTCAATATGGTCGACGTCGGGCTTCTCCATCAGCGACAGGAACTGCCGCGCGTAGGCGGAGAGCGACTCAACGTAGCGACGCTGCCCTTCGGCATACAACGTGTCGAAAGCCAGTGAGGATTTGCCTGAACCCGAAAGCCCGGTGACGACAATGAGTTTGTCGCGCGGGATGACGAGGTTGATATTTTTGAGATTGTGGGTGCGGGCGCCCCGAACTTCGATCTTATCCATTCACCTTTCCCGGTAGATACGCGGATTGCCTGGTTTGTTAGAAGGACAAACGGCAGAAACGGCTAATTATGACACAATTTAACCTGTTTGAATATACAGTATTGGAATGCATTTTCCGGTGGGATGTGTAAAAATGTCGCACCGCGAGAGTTATCTGGAACCTACTTCCCAGCTATCAACATAGTACCTGGAAATGGTACACTCGCGCGTTTACACTATTAAGAAACGCATTCAGGAGACACAAACATGGCCAGCAGAGGCGTAAACAAGGTGATTCTCGTCGGTAATCTGGGCCAGGACCCGGAAGTACGCTACATGCCGAGTGGTGGCGCAGTTGCCAACATTACGCTGGCTACTTCCGAATCCTGGCGTGATAAAGCGACCGGTGAGATGAAAGAGCAGACCGAATGGCACCGCGTTGTGCTGTTCGGCAAACTGGCGGAAGTGGCCGGCGAGTATCTGCGTAAAGGTTCTCAAGTCTATATTGAAGGCCAGCTGCGTACCCGTAAATGGACTGACCAATCCGGTCAGGAAAAATACACTACCGAGGTTGTCGTTAACGTTGGCGGCACGATGCAAATGCTCGGCGGTCGTCAGCAGGGCGCGGGCGCCCCGGCAGGCGGTGGTCAGCAGCAGGGCGGTTGGGGCCAGCCTCAGCAGCCGCAGGGCGGAAACCAGTTCAGCGGCGGCGCGCAGTCTCGTCCGCAGCAGCAGGCGCCGGCAGCCCCTTCCAATGAGCCGCCGATGGACTTTGATGACGATATTCCGTTCTAACGAAGCGTTAGCGTCGTAAAGTTATCTCTGAAAAAGCCCCTGTTCGGGGCTTTTTCTATTTTGTCACCCAAGCCATCTGCGCTATTTCACTGCGTGGCAGGCGTGGCAGGCGTGGCAGGCGTGGCAGGCGTGGCAGGCGTGGCAGGTGTGGCTGGCATCCCCACTGTCGGCACGACCTGATTTTTGGAGGCCGTTGTCGCCTGCTGTTTACGCGCCATTTCATCCACGATCAGCCGGTAAGCGATGTAATACTTATAGATATTGCTGACATAGCTTACGGTCTCGGAGCCGATCTTCTCGGCGGCCAGGTACTCCACGTTGCCAAACCAGACGTTCGGATCAAAACCGCGCTTTTTGGTATCCGCCCGCAGCCGGGCGATGCGCGCGGGACCCGCGTTATAAGAAGCGAATGAGAACAGCGCCTTATCAAGCTGGGTCATCGGTTCATCGCCATAGTAGCGGTCTATCATCCAGCGCATATATTTCACCCCGGCATGAATATTGGGGTCGAGCTGCTTAATATCACCGACCTTCAGCTCCTTGCCGGTGCTCGGCATTACCTGCATAACGCCAATTGCGCCGACGTGGCTACGCACCGACTGATTTAGCCGCGATTCCTGATAGCCCTGCGCGGCCATCAGCAGCCAGTCAACATCGTAGCGATCGCCATATTTGCGGAAGATCTCCACCATGGTCAGAAATTTACGCCGCTCTTTTTGCGCCGCCGCGTTTTTAACGTATCTGGCATCCTTCAGGTAGCGCAGCAGAATCGTATTACCCAGCTTGCTGCCCTGACGATTCTTGTTGATGAATTCATTAAGCAAGGCCAGCAGCTGCGGGCTATTGTTGCGTACGGCCCAGCCGATATTGCCTTCGTTGCGCAGAATGATGTTCTGATGAACCTGAATGTTGGGGAAGACCTGTTTCCAGAACAGAGCCTTGTGGCGGTCGACGACGGTCAATGGAATCAGGCCCGCGTTAAGCATCTCTATTAGATCTTCATCCTCCAGCGCTTCGGGCGCCGGTTCGATAGTGATGGGGGGCAGTGATTGCTGGGCAAAGCGCGCGTTGAGCGCGACCAGGCTCTCGTAATAGCTCGATGAGGTACGCACAAAGACCGTTTTGCCGGAAAGCTGCTGCAGATTTTCCACTTTGGGCGAGCCGGGGCCGGAAAGAAGCAGCTCCTGAACGTGAGAGTAGATTGGCGCGGTAAAGGTCATCTCCTGCTGGCGAGCGGGGGTAATCGTCAGGTTAGCGGCGATAATATCCCCCTTACCGGCGTTAAGCGCGCTGATGAGCTGGTCG
Source organism: Klebsiella sp. RCJ4 (assembly GCF_009025755.1). Lineage (NCBI taxonomy): Bacteria > Pseudomonadati > Pseudomonadota > Gammaproteobacteria > Enterobacterales > Enterobacteriaceae > Klebsiella > Klebsiella sp. RCJ4. The sequence continues at coordinate 282,236 of NZ_WCIN01000037.1, read as the reverse complement.
CGGGCAATCGGAACAAAGATGATACGGACCTTAAGATGACGATGTTTGAGCTTTTTCTCCTTCATCAGGCTTTGATTGAGGCTTCGCTCAAACTCCATAAAAATATCGTGCGTAGCGCCGCGCTGCGTCCCTTTGTTAATAAAGAAAAAGGTTTTGCTGAAGGTGGTTAATACGCGAATGGTTCGCCGGTCGAGCATACCCGGTAAATCTCCCTTCCATGGCTGCAGCATATCGTCAACGTTGACTTCCAGGGCCTCGCGCTCCTCGGGTTCTGACAGTTTATTCTCTGTGGCGGCGTAAACGGATGTGAAGCATAGCAGGGCGGCAAGGCATGCAAGTCCGCCGACAAGGTATCGATAGAACGACGACGTATTCATGGCGCGGTGCTCCGCAGGAGGATTTCCTTATTTTAGTCAATTTCTGGCCGTTAGCATGCCCGGCGATCGAGAATGTCGGCCGGTTAATCAGCTATTTTATTAATTAACAGGCTCAGTATTTATAGTGGAATAATAAACAAATAGATATCGGTAATTATGGAGAGAATATGCTCAGATTGTGTTTTTTTAGTGTGGATATATTTTGATTATTTAAAGTACAAATAAGGGATAAACGTAAATAATTATTTCATCTTTTTGTTTTTATTGAGTTATTTAAAATTATTGCTGTGATGTATAATTATCCACTTGATAATAAATCTCATTTCTAATAACGTTGTGTGGCACAATACTCCTATTACTGCTGTTCGGCGAATGCTATCAAAGAATAGCGCGGTGCGTTTATTTCTTCATTTTTGCCAGAGTAATAAATCTATTTTGGTCGCTCATTATTTATTGCTATCCCTATTTAAACGGGAGGGCCTGGCTACGCTAAAAAAAGAGATGTTACGCCAGGCATGGAAGACATGACCGGTGTTTATCTGGCGGATGAAGAAGGCGTGCCCCGACGGCTAAAAAGAAAAACAGGGCATATTCCATGAAATACGATTCACACTACTCGCTGGCCGTGCTGATCCCGATGGCCATCTGGGGAGGGATGCTGCCGGCGCAGGCCGCTGACAGCAACACGCCAGACGATACGAAGAAATCAGAAACGGCTACGGCAAATGATGACGAAACCATGGTGGTCACCGCGGCGGCGCAGACGCTGCAAGCGCCCGGCGTATCGACCATCACCGCTGAGGAGATCCGTAAACATCCGCCCGCGCGCGATGTCTCCGAGCTGATTCGTACCCAGCCCGGCGTCAACCTCACCGGCAACTCCACCAGCGGCCAGCGCGGTAATAACCGCCAGGTCGATATTCGCGGCATGGGGCCGGAGAACACGCTGATTCTGGTGGATGGTAAACCGGTGACCAGCCGTAATTCCGTGCGCTATGGCTGGCGCGGCGACCGCGATACGCGCGGGGATACCAGCTGGGTACCGGCGGAAATGATCGACCATATCGACGTGATTCGCGGTCCTGCGGCGGCCCGCTACGGTAATGGCGCGATGGGCGGGGTGGTAAATATCGTCACCAAACCGGCCACCAGCGAATGGCATGGATCATGGAATACCTATATGAACGCCCCCCAGCACCGTAAAGAGGGCGCGACGAAGCGGACAAACTTCAGCCTCAACGGCCCGCTATCGGATGAGGTCAGCTTTAATTTATGGGGAAATCTGAGCAAAACGCAGGCCGATGCCCAGGATATTAATTCCGGTCACGAAGCGGCGCGAACCGGTAGCTATGCGGGATCGTATCCGGCTGGACGCGAAGGCGTAGTGAATAAAGATATCCACGGTAAGCTGCGCTGGGAATTTGCGCCGATGCAGGCGCTGGAGTTTGAAACCGGCTACAGCCGCCAGGGCAACCTGTATGCAGGCGATACCCAGAATACCAATACCAGCACGCTGGTGAAAAGTATGTACGGTAAAGAGACCAACCGCCTCTATCGTCAGACTTATGGCGTCACGTGGACCGGCGGCTGGGATAACGGCGTGACCAGCAATACTTACGCGCAGTATGAGCACACCCGTAACTCGCGTATGAACGAGGGGCTGGCGGGGGGAACGGAGGGGATCTTCTCCAGCAGCGAATTCTCCGATATCGACCTGTCGGATGTGCTGCTGCACAGCGAGGTGAATATTCCGTTTACCCTGGGATTCGAGCAGAATCTGACGCTGGGTACCGAGTGGAACCAGCAGCGGATGAAAGATGGCGTATCGACCACCCAGTCGCTCTCTTATGGCTCCATTGACGGTATGTCGGCAACCGGGCGTAGTCCCTATTCCAGCGCCGAGATTTTCTCGCTGTTTACCGAAGATAATATCGCGCTGACCGAGAGCACCATGCTGACGCCGGCTCTGCGCTTCGACCATCACAGCATCGTTGGCAATAACTGGAGCCCATCGCTGAACCTCTCGCAGGGGCTGTCGGATGACTGGACGCTGAAGTTGGGCATCGCCCGCGCCTATAAAGCGCCAAACCTTTATCAGCTCAACCCGAACTATATTCTCTACAGCAACGGCCAGGGCTGCTATGCCAGCAGCTCAGCCTGTTACCTGATGGGGAACAGCGATCTGAAGGCGGAAACCAGCGTTAATAAAGAGATTGGCCTTGAGTATAAGCACAACGGCTATCAGGCGGGGCTGACCTGGTTCCGTAACGACTATCATAACAAGATTGAATCGGGCTACTCGGCGGTGGGAACGGCCAGCAACGGCACGACCAATATTTATCAATGGGAAAACGTACCGAAGGCGCTGGTTGAAGGGCTGGAAGGCTCATTAAACCTGCCGGTAAGCGAAACGGTCAACTGGAGCAACAACCTGACGTGGATGCTGCAGAGTAAGAACAAGACCACCGGCGATCGCCTGTCGGTGATCCCGCAGTTCACCCTTAATTCGACCGTCAGCTGGCAGGTACGCGACGATCTTTCGCTGCAGAGTACTTTCACCTGGTATGGTCGGCAAAAACCTAAGCGCTTCAACTATAAGGGCGAGGCGGTATCCGGCAGCGAGTTGAATGAAGTGAGTCCGTACAGCATCGTCGGGCTCAGCGCGACCTGGGATGTGAATAAAAACCTGAGCCTGACCAGCGGCGTGGATAACCTGTTCGATATTCGCCACTACCGCGCCGGTAACGCGCAGACGACGGGGAATTCGACGACCGGCGCCTATCTGTATGGCGCGGGCGCGGAGACCTATAATGAATCGGGTCGGACGTTTTATGTCAGCGTGAATACGCACTTCTGATTATCTACTCAAACACCCGCCGGGATAGTGAACTATTCCGGCTTTTTATTTTTTATGTCGGGGAAAAAGGCCGGAGATATAAATGATGACAAAATCTCCACGGCTTCTACACAATTAACTCAACTTAGCAGTTTACACTGTTTCCTGTTGATCGGGTCTGCTTGATCCCGGAAACGATTAACGGTGGCATCCTGCCATTTCCATTCTAACGTTGTGTTCCTCTTCCCCCTTCCATTCCCAACCGCAGCAATGCGGAGGAGGGGGATCCCCTATCCGGAGATACACAGGATTTTGCGAAACTGGCCAGGCGTAATCGCATAGTATCTTTTAAAGGTACGGTTAAAGGCGCTGATATCTTCATAGCCCGCCATAATACAAATATCAACGATGCGAAAAGCCGGTTTAACCTTTAATAAATCAAGGGCTAATTGCATCCGCTGTTGGCGAATATAGGCCATTGGCGACATATTAAAATAGTGACGAAACAGGCGAAAAAGATGCCATTCAGAATAGCCGGAAAAGAGGCTCAGCGCCCGCATGGTGAGCCTCTTTTCAAGATTGTTTTTTATCCATTGCACCAGCTCGCTAAGCACTGAACGCTGAATTTCATTTCGTGGCATGATATCTACTCATTTCATTATAATGGCAATCTGGCTGCATAATTTATTCACTATCTCTTCATTTTATCTACGGGGTTATAGGTTAGTTTGTGGCTGTTCCTGGTTTATCCCAGAGAGCATCATTCCTAACAAGATCTTTTTCCCCCTTTCAACCAATGAGAAAGGGGGCTTTTTGTTTTTTTAATTAAAAAACAAAAGATGTTGAATTTTAATGTTGTCAGGAAATGCTTATCTGACTGGGTGGGAGAAGGAAAGTTCAATTAAAAAATAATTTTTTCACCATTCTCATATATCCATTTTTTCTCCATTTTCTCGTCATAATTGCGTGCAATTCTGCGCCTCGTTCAGGTTATTTAAAACGGCGTCAGAATCTGTCTGGCGCAATGAACTGCATTATTCCCAGCAGGTATCTGCTATTGCCAAATATCTTTTAGACGACACCTCCATGCTAAAAAAAACGAGTCTCATCGCCGGTCTATTGATTTCCCCTTTAACGCTTTACGCATCAACCGCCTATACGGTAGATGACATTCGTTTCGAAGGGCTACAGCGCGTTACCGTTGGCGCTGCGCTACTGAGCATGCCTGTTCATACGGGAGAAGAGGTTTCTAACGAGGATATCAGTGATTCGGTCCGCGCCCTGTACGCCAGCGGCAACTTTGAGAACGTGCAGATCCTGTGCGATGGCAGTACGCTGGTGGTACAGGTCACAGAGCGGCCAACCATCGCTAAAATCAGCTTTTCCGGGAATAAATCCGTTAAGGATGATGCCCTCAAGGAGAATCTGGCCGCCAGCGGTATTGAAGAAGGCAGCGCGCTGGATCGCAATGCGCTCACGGAAATAGAAAAGGGGCTCCAGGATTTCTATTACAGCGTCGGGAAATATAGCGCTCAGGTCCATGCAGTCGTCACGCCGCTACCGCGTAATCGCGTTGATTTAACCTTTGTCTTTCAGGAGGGGGTATCGGCAAAAATTGCGCAAATTAATATTATTGGCAACCAGGCCTTTAGCGCAGAAACATTGCTGGACCAGCTGCAGCTTCGCGACAGCGTTCCGTGGTGGAACGTGATTGGCGATAAGAAATACCAAAAGCAAAAGATGGCGGCGGATCTTGAGACCATCCGTAGCTATTATCTCGATCGCGGCTACGCGCGTTTTACCATTAACTCCAGTCAGGTCAGTATTACCCCGGATAAAAAATCGCTGTATATCACGATCAATCTTACCGAAGGCGATCGTTATAACGTGGCCAGTACCGTCGTGACCGGCGACATGGCGCAGCATAACCAGGAAATTGAAGCGCTGGTGAAGCCTTTAGCGGGGAAATGGTACAGCGGCGCGGAAATCACGGCGGCTGAGAACAGCATTAAGACGCTGCTGGGAAAATACGGCTATGCCTGGCCGCAGGTTAATACCGCGCCGGATATTGATGAGACGAAAAAAAGCGTCGTTTTGCATATTAACGTCAATGCCGGACGCCGTTATTCGGTTCGTCAGATTCGCTTTGAGGGTAACGATACTTCCCGCGATGCGGTGCTGCGTCGCGAAATGCGCCAGATGGAAGGCGCGTGGCTGAATGATGAGAAGGTCGAGCAGGGAAAAACGCGGCTGGATCGTACCGGATTTTTTGAAACCGTCGACAAGCAGATCGTTCCGGTAAGCGGTAGCCAGGATCGGGTGGACGTGGTCTATAAGGTGAAGGAGCGCAATACCGGCTCCTTTAACGTTGGTCTGGGCTTTGGTACCGACAGCGGCGTGAGCTACCAGCTCGGCGTCACTCAGGATAACTGGCTGGGGACCGGCAATAGCGTCAGCTTCAACGGCACGCGCAACAGCTACCAGTCCTATATTGAGCTGGGAGCGACGAACCCTTACTTCACCGTGGATGGCGTCAGCCTCGGCGGCAAAATTTTCTACAACAGCTACGACGCCTCGGATGCCGATTCCGGAAGCTACAACCAGCAAAGCTACGGCGTTGGCAGTACGCTGGGATTCCCGATTAGCGAGAATAACGCCCTCAACCTTGGCCTGGACTATGTCCATAACCGCCTGACCAATATGGAGCCGGAGCTCACCACCTGGAGCTATCTTAACTCACGGGGCATCTATCCTGACGTCGTCACCAAAGACGGCGACAGCGGTGCGACCTATAGCGCCAATGACTATTTTGCCAGCGTTGGCTGGAGCTATAACAACCTCGATCGCGGTTTCTTCCCGCGCGCGGGAAATAAAAGCAGCCTGACCGCCAAGGTTACCGTACCCGGTTCGGATAACAGCTATTATAAAGTGACTTTCGATACCACCCAATATATGCCGCTGGCCGAGAGCAAAAGCTGGGTATGGATGGAGCACCTGCGCGCGGGCTATGCCGATGGGCTGAACGGCAAATCGGTGCCGTTTTACGATAACTTTTATGCTGGCGGATCGTCGTCGGTTCGCGGTTTTTCGTCGAATACGATTGGCCCAAAAGCGGCTTATTATCGTTGTAATGGTTCTGAAAGCAGCTACAGCACCTGTCCGCTGGACTCATCATCCGATGCGGTTGGCGGTAACGCGATGGCGGTGCTGAACAGCGAGTTTATTGTGCCGACGCCGTTTGTGAATGACAAATATGCCGACAGCCTGCGAACGTCGCTATTCCTCGACGCCGGTACGGTATGGAGCACCTCCTGGCAAAATACCGGCCAGACGCTGGCGGCCGGGATCCCGGACTATGGCGATCCGTCACATATCCGGATGTCTGCCGGGATTGCGGTGCAGTGGATGTCGCCACTGGGCCCGCTGGTGTTCTCCTGGGCCGAACCCTTTAAAAAATACGATGGTGATAAAGCCGAGCAGTTCCAGTTTAATATTGGTAAAACCTGGTAATCCTGCTGCTTATTATTTGAAGGAGAGCTCGGTTATTTGTGGTAAATGCTAAAAATAGTACCGCAGGCTACCGCTGTGGGTAGCCTGTAATTAATTGTCAGTATATTCTTATTTATGTATATTCCTGCGGGGAACGCTTCTGGCTATTATGGTTAACCATTCATTATTAGAACACTATATTTAAGGTAAGCCTTATTGAGTACGGGTGGTATTGAGTATTGTCTGATATCACATTATTAATCGATAACCTTGCGGTTAGCTATCATGGATGCTATCACTATATAGAGTCATTTATCAGCAATGCCAGCAAGGATAAAAAATGAAATGGACTATTCATAATACGCTTGTCTGCCCGTATTCCGGCGTGGCTTTTTCTTCGATTTCCAGCCTGCGGTTTTTAAAGTTTATTCTTTGGTATGAAGCCGACATTTTATTATTGCCGGGAGAGTCGATGAAGCTCTACTCGTCCAGCGTGTTAATTAACGAGCAATATCATGCGGTAAAGGTTTATAACATCACGCGATACGATGAAGCCCAGTGGGAGAAACTGCGGGAGCGGCCTTCTTGTCCGTATCAATCTACTGCCACGACGGCAAACGCCTGTTCTTACCAGGCGCACTGCGCAATAAAACGCTGCCCGAACAACTTTCCACGCGGGCTATTGGGCAGTCGTCCGTCGGCCAGCGGAAGCGTTATAACCAGACCATAATGGTGTCATCGCTGCGGTGTATATCGGTGATGGGTTTAGGCTGTCGCAGAGGGGGAAATCGCGGGTGGCGGTGCTGTGCACCTGTCCGGGCAACCGGTTCACCGCCGTCTGGTGGTCCGGTCAGCGACATCGGCGCCCGGATAAGGTGGGCCGACATCAGGTCATCATCATCGGCCATTCGGGCGGAGTCTGGCTCATGACTTCAATCATCACGTCCTTGATATTGCCCCAGATTTTCGCCACGTCCAGCAGCGTAATGCCTAACAGACCGGTGGCGAACCAGCAGGCTGCGGCCAGGCCCATACAGCTACAAATCACCGCTAAACCGGCATAATCGCTTTTACGTAGCTGAATGTTCAACGAGCTGGCCAGAAACATCAGCACTGCGCTCACGAGTGGCCAGCGCAAAAGCACGACACTGGTAGTAATGGAAGCCATCAACCTATCCTCAACGAAATTTGGGAGCCTTTGACAACCGGATGAGACTGACGATGGAACGGCGCTCTGGCTATCTTCAGGCAAACAAGATCGTAATGAAACAACGTTTTTGTTTCATCAGCTAATGTGAACTATATCACACTTGTTCTTTTATTCACCAGCCAAAAATGGTGTTTTCTTGCGCTTATTAGCCATGTAAATAGCAGGGTTAATAAGGAGGGCGCGGGGCTTTCTTGCAATGTGAAGGCTGATTATAAGGGATTATCGGCGGTTTTGGTTTTTTAATAAGGTTTATGTTCTGCGGATTTTATTACTTATTCTGGCTAATTATACGGATAAACCGAATGACATAGTGGAGCTAATCTCATTATGTTGAGAATGTTTCTCCAGTGGTCCTATAAGCCAGTATTATTCATAATTCATCGTCATGAGGTTTTTACGTCAAAGCGTGGGTTGCTGAGATGCTCCGTTCATATCACAGTAAGCAGAGTCATCGGGGCTGTTCACCTTGATTAAGGCGTATCGCATGGATAAAAAGCGGAAATGAATCATAGCGCGCCGCATAAGGCGTTGAGAATATTTGGCATCGTGCTGGTCATTCTGCTGCCGGTGCTGCTGGCGTTGTGGTTTGCGCAAATTCGCGCCAAAGCGGAAACCGCCGATCAGCTGAGGCTGTTTTCTCGACTGGCGCTGCAAAAAACGGAGATGGTGATTCGTGAAGCCGACGAAGCGCGCGATAAAGCCCGCTTGTATCAGGGAGCGATATGTTCACCACAGCATCAGCAATATCTGCTCGGTATTGTTCGCGGCCTGCTCTATATCGACGATTTAATCTACGCCAACGGTACCCATTTCTTCTGCTCCACTTCGGTTCGCCGCCAGGCGGGGTGGCAAATTCCGGCCGCAACCTATACCAAAAAGCCGGATATCGCGATTTACTACTACCGCGAGACCCCTTTCTACCCTGGTTATGCGATGAACTATATGCAGCGCGGCAACTATGTGGTGGTGGTTAATCCGCTCTCATACAGCGCGTTGATCACCAGCGATCGCGATCTCGCCTGGGGCGTTTTTGATACCAAAACCCACCAGTTTTTTTCCGTCAGCAAGAATGCCGACCCCGATGAGCTGCATCGCCTGATTCGCGCTGAAGCGTCTTTATTTCACCAGGATGGCCGCGTTTATACCATCGCCCATTCCACCGTTCGCCCGATAGCCGTCATTATGTCCACTTCGCGCGTCAGCTATTATCAGAATTTTTATAATCAGGTGACCCTGACGCTACCGCTGGGGCTGATTTGCAGCGTATTGCTCCTGCTGGTGTGGTCGCGCACCCGTCAGCAGTACCACTCTCCGCGGAAGATGCTGCAGCGCGCGTTAAACCGTCGTCAGCTGTGCCTTCACTATCAACCGGTTATCGATATTAAAAATAACCGCTGCGTCGGTACCGAAGCATTATTGCGCTGGCCAGGCTTTGATGGGCCGGTGATGAGTCCGGCGGAGTTCATTCCGATGGCGGAAAATGAAGGGATGATCGCCCAGGTCACCGACTATGTCATCGATGAGGTATTTTCCGACCTGGGCGAGTTTCTGGCGCGGCAGCCGCATCTGTACGTGGCGATTAACCTCTCCGCTTCCGATTTCCATTCCGCACGCTTGATTGAGCACATCAACAAGAAGATCCAGCGCTACGCGGTCAAGGCGGAACAAATCAAAATCGAAGTGACCGAACGCGGGTTTATCGACGTGGCGAAAACGACGCCGGTGATCCAGGCGTTCCGCGATGCGGGATATGAAATCGCCATCGATGATTTCGGCACCGGCTACTCCAACCTGCACAATCTTCATGCGCTCAACGTCGACGTTCTGAAGATTGATAAATCTTTTGTCGACATGCTGACGAGCAATACCACCAGCCACCTGATTGCCGAGCATATTATCCAGATGGCAAACAGCCTGCATTTAAAAATCGTGGCTGAAGGCGTCGAAACGGCAGAGCAGGTAGCCTGGCTCCAGCAACGCGGCGTACAGTACTGCCAGGGGTGGCACTTTGCGAAAGCGATGCCGCCGCAGGAGTTCATGCTGTGGCTGGCGAATGATCGCACCTGCCTCAGCCCCTATCAGCCGCGCTATCAGGCAGAAATTTGATGGCGATAGGCGGTCGGCGTTCGGTCAAATTCGCGACGGAACACCCGCGAGAAGGTTTGCTGCGACACGTAGCCGAGATCCATCGCGATATCAAAAATAGGGCGCTGAGTGGTTCTTAGCGCTTCCGCGGCGAGCAGCAGGCGGCGCTGGCGAATGTAATCGCCCAGCGTTTGATGCATCACGGCGCGGAACATCCGCTGCAGATACCATTTCGAGTATCCCGATTTTCTGGCGACTATATCAATGTTAAGTGGTTGATCGATATGTTCATCAATCCATTCAATAAGCGTTTGGATAATATCCTGATGGGACATAAAGCGGCCTCTCTCAATTCTCGATTCGTCGTTTTGTCTGCGGGCGAGTATAATTCCTCAAGTTAACTTGAGGTAAAGCGCTTTATGGAAAAGAAATCACCCCGCATCAAAATGCTGCTGACGCCCGGCGAAGTGGCAAAACGAACCGGCGTGGCCGTCTCCGCGCTGCACTTTTATGAAAGTAAAGGGCTGATCCACAGCCAGCGCAACGCGGGCAATCAGCGGCGCTACCGGCGCGACGTCCTGCGCGCGGTGGCGATCATTAAGATTGCGCAACGCATTGGTATTCCGCTGGCGACCATCGGCGACGCGTTCGGCGTACTGCCGGAAGGGCATAACCTCAGCGCCAAAGAGTGGAAGATGCTGTCGTCCCAGTGGCGGGAGGAGCTGGACCGGCGCATTCATACCCTGACCGCGCTGCGCGATCAGCTCGATGGCTGTATCGGCTGCGGCTGTCTGTCGCGTCGCGACTGCCCGTTACGCAACCCGGGCGATAAGCTGGGTGAAGAGGGGACCGGCGCGCGATTGCTGGAGGATGACTAAAAAACTAAAGCGCCACAACAGGGCGCTTTAGTTGTTTTCCGGTCTTGGTCTTTCGCACTATCCCGCTGGTACGCAGGAGGGTTTCCCCCGACGTCGGCTCACCTCAGTATTGCGCAATCTTTGATGGAGGTTCCGGTTTGCGCCGACAATTTAAGTGTGGCTCTTTTCTCTGAATTTGCCTCTTCAGTTTGCCGAAAAATTCCCGGCATCCGCCGCCTGTTCCTATAGTTAATTTGAACAAACAGCGGGAGAGGCCCATGTTAACGGTACATCATCTCAATCAGTCACGATCGCAGCGCGTGTTATGGGCGCTGGAAGAGCTGCAGTTGCCTTATCAGGTTGTCTCTTATCAGCGTGGCAAGGATATGCTCGCACCGGCGGAATTAAAAAGCGTTCATCCGCTGGGTAAATCGCCGGTGGTTGAGGATAACGGCCACATTCTGGCGGAGTCCGGCGCCATTCTGGAATATTTACAGGAAACCTATGATAGCGCCCGGCGCTTAAAACCTGAGTCGGTGGAAGATAAGCTGCAATATCGCTTTTGGCTGCACTACGCCGAGGGGTCGCTGATGCCCCTGCTGCTGATGAAGCTGGTGTTTGCCAGCCTGGGCAAACCGCCGGTGCCGTTTGGTATGCGCACGCTGGGTAATGCGTTGGGCAAGGGGGTACAGAAGGCCTGGCTTAACCGCCAGGTGGACACCCATGCCCGCTTTATTGAAGCGCACCTTTCCCGCCAGCGCTGGTTTGCCGGCGCTGAGCTGAGTATGGCCGATATTCAGATGAGCTTTCCCGCGATGGCGCTGCTGGCGCGCGGCGGCGTGGAGAATTTACCCCATCTGACGCAGTGGGTTCAGCGCGTGGAGCAGCGCCCGGCCTGGCAAAAAGCGGTTGAGCGCGGGGGGCCGTTCACCTTACCCGGCGAATAAACTATTACTAAAGCCGATGACCGGGGAAAATTGCTATCAGCGCAATACAAAAATGTTACCGGATTGCGCATGGACGATAACGTTTGCGCATCGGCTGGTTATTTCCTGAACGTCATAAGCGAAATTTAGCGAAATACGACAAACTTCAGTTGAAAAGGCCCGTCTAAAGGCTGGATAATCGTTTGCCTTTTTATTTTGCTCATCATTTCCTCTGCTGACAGAGGGGAGCAAAGTCATTCTTCACACCGTACTGTATGCGCGGAGTTAAACGTTTGCTTTTTCGCGGCCCCTGGCGCTGCGATTAGCACAAGGAGATCGCGTTTAGCTGGCAGTGGATGGTCCACCACGCATTCGGACGAACGATAAAAATTCTCAGGGGAAGTTTTCTATGTCTACGCCTTCAGCGCGTACCGGCGGTTCATTGGACGCCTGGTTTAAAATTTCTGCTCGCGGCAGCACCGTGCGTCAGGAAATCGTTGCCGGTCTTACCACCTTCCTGGCGATGGTTTACTCCGTCATCGTGGTGCCGGGTATGCTCGGCAAAGCGGGTTTTCCACCGGCTGCGGTATTTGTTTCCACCTGTCTGGTTGCCGGCGTCGGCTCGCTGGTGATGGGGCTGTGGGCGAACCTGCCGCTGGCGATTGGCTGCGCCATCTCGCTGACCGCGTTTACCGCCTTTAGCCTGGTACTGGGTCAACAGATCAGCATTCCGGTCGCGCTGGGCGCGGTGTTCCTGATGGGTGTCCTGTTCACCGTGATCTCCGCGACCGGCATTCGTAGCTGGATCCTGCGTAACCTGCCGCAGGGCGTGGCGCACGGTACGGGGATTGGTATCGGTCTGTTCCTGCTGCTGATTGCCGCCAACGGCGTGGGCCTGGTTATCAAAAATCCGCTGGATGGTCTGCCGGTGGCGCTGGGTAATTTTGATAGCTTCCCGGTGATTATGTCGCTGGTCGGGCTGGCGGTGATTATCGGCCTCGAAAAACTGAAAGTGCCGGGCGGTATCCTGCTGACGATTATCGGCATCTCAATTATCGGCCTGATCTTCGATCCTAACGTTCACTTCTCCGGTATCTTCGCCATGCCGTCGCTGAGCGACGATAAAGGCAACTCGCTGATCGGTAGCCTGGATATCGTGGGCGCGCTGAACCCGGTGGTGCTGCCAAGCGTGCTTGCGCTGGTGATGACCGCGGTGTTTGACGCCACCGGAACCATCCGCGCGGTGGCCGGCCAGGCGAACCTGCTGGATAAAGACGGGCAGATTATTAACGGCGGCAAAGCGCTGACCACCGACTCCCTGAGCAGCGTCTTCTCCGGCCTGGTCGGGGCGGCGCCGGCGGCGGTGTATATCGAATCCGCTGCCGGTACGGCGGCGGGCGGCAAAACCGGTCTGACGGCAGTGACCGTCGGCGTGCTGTTCCTGCTGATCCTGTTCCTCTCTCCGCTCTCGTATCTGGTGCCGGCTTATGCCACCGCGCCGGCGCTGATGTACGTCGGCCTGCTGATGCTGAGCAACGTGGCGAAAATCGATTTCAACGATTTCGTCGACGCGATGGCGGGCCTGATTACCGCGGTCTTTATCGTGCTGACCTGCAACATCGTGACCGGCATCATGATCGGCTTTGCGTCGCTGGTGATCGGTCGTCTGGTGTCCGGCGAATGGCGTAAGCTAAACCTGGGTACGGTGATCATCGCCGCGGCGCTGGTTATCTTCTACGCCGGCGGTTGGGCGATTTAACTTTTCCTGCTAACAACGGGCGGCTTTGGCCGCCCGTTTAATTTTTAAGCCACATCCTGTTTCCTTTTGCGTTAATCTGAGTAGCGTATTATGCCGAGACATGACGCCTCAGATGTAAAAAAAAGACACGCAGCAAACAGGGAACACATGGAAATATTCTTTACCATACTCATCATGACCCTCGTGGTCTCTCTCTCCGGGGTGGTTACACGCGTACTGCCCTTTCAGGTCCCACTCCCCTTAATCCAAATTGCCATCGGCGCGCTGTTGGCCTGGCCTACCTTCGGATTGCACGTTGAATTCGACCCCGAACTCTTTCTGGTTCTGTTCATTCCGCCGCTGCTTTTTGCCGATGGCTGGAAGACGCCAACCCGTGAGTTCATTGAGCATGGACGAGAAATTTTCGGCCTGGCGCTGGCGCTGGTGGTGGTAACGGTGGTCGGTATTGGCTACCTCATCTACTGGATCGTGCCGGGTATTCCGCTGATTCCGGCTTTTGCTCTGGCGGCGGTTCTGTCGCCAACGGATGCCGTGGCGCTGTCGGGAATTGTCGGCGAAGGGCGCATTCCGAAAAAAATAATGGGGATTTTGCAGGGCGAAGCGCTGATGAACGATGCCTCCGGCCTGGTCTCCCTGAAGTTTGCCGTTGCGGTGGCGATGGGCACCATGGTCTTTACCGTCGGCGGCGCGACGGTGGAGTTCTTCAAGGTGGCGGTCGGCGGTATTCTCGCGGGCTTTGTGGTCAGCTGGCTGTACGGGCGCTCGATGCGCTTCCTCAGCCGCTGGGGCGGCGATGAACCGGCAACGCAAATTGTGCTGCTGTTCCTGCTGCCGTTCGCCTCTTATCTGATCGCGGAGCATATCGGCTTTTCCGGAATCCTGGCGGCGGTCGCCGCGGGGATGACCATTACGCGTTCCGGGGTGATGCGCAGCGCGCCGCTGGCGATGCGCCTGCGCGCCAACAGCACCTGGGCGATGCTGGAGTTCGTGTTTAACGGCATGGTCTTCCTGCTGTTGGGCCTGCAACTGCCGGACATCCTTTCCAGCTCGCTGGTGGCCGCAGAAGCGGATCCCAACGTCGAAACCTGGATGCTGTTTACCGATATCATTCTGATTTATGCCGCCCTGATGCTGGTGCGTTTTGGCTGGCTGTGGACGATGCGCAAACTGAGCCAGCGTTTCCTGAAAAAGAAACCGATGGAGTTCGGCTCCTGGACCACGCGCGAGCTGCTGATCTCCTCCGTCGCCGGCGTTCGCGGGGCGATTACCCTTGCCGGTGTACTGTCGATTCCTCTGCTGTTACCGGACGGCAACGTCTTCCCGGCGCGCTATGAGCTGGTGTTCCTCGCCGCCGGGGTGATTCTGTTCTCACTGTTCGTCGGCGTGATTGTGCTGCCGATTCTGCTGCGCCATATCGAGTCGACCGACCATGTCCAGCAGCGCAAAGAGGAGCGTCTGGCGCGGGCCGCCACGGCGGATGTGGCGATTGTCGCGATTCAGAAAATGGAAGAGCGTCTGGCTGCGGATACCAAAGAGAATATTGATAATCAGCTGCTGACCGAGGTCAGTTCGCGGGTGATTGGTAACCTGCGTCGTCGCGTCGATGGCCGCAACGATGTTGAAACGTCGATGCTGGAGGAGAGCCTCGAACGCCGGTTCCGCCTGGCGGCGCTGCGTTCCGAACGCGGTGAGCTGTACCACCTGCGCGCCACCCGGCAGATCAGCAACGAGACGCTGCAGAAGCTGCTGCACGACCTCGATCTGCTGGAAGCGCTGCTTATCGAAGATCAGTAACGCCGTACCTGTTCCCCGGGGCAGGCGTTGACGCCGCGACCCGGGGACTTACTTCAGCCAGAACGCCTTGCTGCACTCCAGCCACGCTCGCGCGCTGTGCGACAGATAAACGCCTTCCCGCCAAATCATCCCCAGCTCCCAGCGCAGATCGCTCTGCAACGGCATCCAGCAAAAGCTCTGCGGGTCGAGGCGCTGGCAAATTGGCTCCGGCAAAATCGCGATGCCAATCCCCGCCTGGACCATGGCGGCCAGAAAATCCCACTGCCCGCTGCGCACGGCGATGCGCGGCTTAACTTCATGCTGAGCAAACAGCCGCATCAGCTGCTGGCTGAGGGCGAAATCCTCGTTGTAAATCACCAGCGGATGCGCGGCGAGCGCCTGCGGCGACAATGAGCTGAGGCCCTCCCATTGTGCCGTTCTCGGCGTCAGTACGCAGAGCGGATGGCTGAACAGAGATAGCGTCGTCAGACCGCTGGCCTCATCAACCGGAAGCGCCGTCATGGCTAAATCCAGTTCGCCGTTGCTGACCGCCTGCTGCACGGTCAATCCGCCAAACTCGGAGATTTTCAACTCGATACCCGCATAGCGCTGGCGAAAGCGGCTAATCGGCTCGGCCATCAGCATGCCGACCATCGGCGGGATCCCGAGACGCAGTACGCCTTTGTGCAGATGATTAATATCGCTCAGCTCCGACTCCAGCTGGTGAAATTCGCCAAGGATGGCCTGCCCGCGCTCGAAAACCACGCGTCCGGTATCGGTCAGCAGCAGCCGGCGACCGTCGCGGATCAGCAGCGTGCAGTTCAGCTCATCTTCAAGGTTTTTAAGCATCTTGCTGATGGTGGGCTGCGTGACGAAAAGTTTCTCCGCCGCGCGGGTAAAGCTTTGCTGGCGAACCACTTCGACAAAATAACGCAGCGTTCGGATATCCATAATTATTCCCTGAGACTATACCTGTGATGATTTTAATTCATTTCTGCCGCGCCGGGCGGCTCTCTATACTGCACGCCTGTCTTCTTTTTCAGGAATACCGCTCATGGCCTTTGCGCCAGCTCGCGTGACGCCCTTCGTTATGCAACGTCTTCAGGTACCGGTTCAGGTCCTGATCTACGCCGGACTGTTCGTCTGCGCTGAATATTTAGTTAACTGGCTGCACCTGCCGCTTCCGGCGAATCTGGTCGGCATGCTGATGATGCTGGCGCTGATCGTCTGCCGGGTAATTCCTTTAAACTGGGTACGCGCCGGAGCCCGCTGGCTGCTGGCTGAGATGCTGCTGTTTTTCGTACCGGCGGTGGTGGCGGTCGTCAACTACGCGCAGCTGCTGATGGTCGATGGCTGGCGTATCTTTCTGGTGATTGGCTTGAGCACTACGATGGTGTTGGGCGCCACGGCATGGGTGGTTGATAAAGTGTATCGCTATGAAGTCAGCAGGATGAAACATGAGTGATTTTCAGCTGAGCCTCCTGTGCCTTCTTGTCACGCTGGGACTCTATTTTGCCAACAAGCGGCTTTATCGCCGCTTCCATAAACTGCCGCTGATGCCGCTGGTTTTCACCCCGATCCTGTTGGTCATGATGCTGGTATTCGGCCATATCTCTTATCAACGCTATATGGGGGAGACCCACTGGCTGCTGTGGCTGCTGGGCCCGGCGACGATCGCCTTTGCCGTGCCGGTATACGACAACCTGGCGATTATTAAGCGCCACTGGATGTCGCTGACGGCTGGCGTCACTACCGCCTCGGTTGTCGCGGTGACCAGTTCGGTGTGGCTGGCGCGATTATTTACCTTGCCTGATGAGATCCAGCGCAGCCTGGCGGTACGCTCCGTTACCACCCCCTTTGCGCTGGCGGCAGCCAAACCGCTGGGCGGCCAGCCAGATTTAGTCGCTCTGTTTGTCGTGGTCACCGGGGTATTCGGGATGGCGGTAGGGGATGTACTGTTTCTGCGTCTTTCTATTCGCGAGGGAATGGCAAAAGGGGCCGGATTGGGTGCGGCATCGCACGGCGCCGGCACCGCACGATCCTACGAGCTTGGCCCTCAGGAGGGCGTGGTCGCCAGCCTGGTGATGATGCTATCCGGAGTGGTGATGGTGCTGACCGCGCCGCTGGTGAGATGGGTCATGTTCTGAACCCCTTTGTTATTAGTGAACGCATACTCGCTAAGGTACTTTTTCCATATCTCACGACTATTTATATTCCTATGAATAGTCTTTTCATCTTATCGATATGAACGGTTAATTAAATATTCGTATTTGTAGGATAATCCGATGATGCCTTAGGTGATATCCTTATTTGCCTTCCTGCTTAAATTGTAATTAAATGTTTCTGATCGGGGTGGGTTTAATATTTAAGAGAAATATAAATATAAGGAATAATGTTTTTTGTGAATGTTTTTTATGTTTAACGTTATGAATTTATGTGGTTATTTATGATGTATATCTTGTATTGATTGGTTCAGGACTATTATTCATTTGAGATAATTCATATGCGCTTGTTGAGTATTTTCTCTATTTTAGATATCTTACTTACGTGAGCTTCTATTATTGAATGGATTCATGTGGAAATTAAGCTCTTGTATTTATAGGTTAGTCATCTTAAATGCAGGTTATTCACTCCCCATGCACCTTATCAGCTTATACCTTCGCTGATGTCTGGCTTCATTCTCTAATAAAAGCCATAAAACAATTGATGGATTGATTGTTAATCTTAATAAACAGGGGAATACCAATGAACTTCAGTACCAAAACGCTTGCCAAAATATTAGCCTTATCTGCCGGCTGCTCTCTGGTTACTCTGGCTCAGGCCGCGAATACCATTACTTTTACCGGTAAGGTCTCAGATACCACTTGTACAGCGACTATCGATAATGGCGTTTCGTCTATTGAGATGGGGACCTCCTCAGTCGCCGATCTGGATACGAATACCTACGGGGCGGCGAAGAGCTTTTCTTTCACTTTAACCGGATGCCCTAAGACCACAGAAGGCGGTAACGCCTTGGCCAGAGTGACGTTTGGTGGCGAAGCGGACACGACGAATAGCGATTACTTCAAAAACCAGGCGGCGGAATCACCCGCTACCGGCGTTGCGGTGGCGATTTTTGACAACAAGGGTGCCCTGCTTAAGAACAATACTGAAGGTGCGGATGTGGATATTTCCTCCGGTGCCGCGACGATTCCTTTTACCGTTAAACTGGCTAAATCTGGTACGGCTACTCCCACCAAGGGAGCGGTGCAGACAACCGTAACTTACAACGTTACCTATTATTAATTCAGCATTAGATAAAAGGGAAAGCTTCTGCTTTCCCTCACTGGACACTACCATGAAAAAATTAGCTTACTTTATCTGTTTTTGTTCCTGCCTGTCTGTCGCGCAGGCCAGCGTGGTGGTGGGCGGTACGCGAGTGATATTCGATGGTACGCAAAAGGCAGCGACGGTATCTGTGCAAAATAAAGATAACGTTACAAATATTGTCCAGTCCTGGATCGCAGTTGTGGATGAGGCATCACCAGCAAAAGATTCCTTTATTACCACCCCTCCGCTGTTTCGCCTGAAGGCTGGCGAACAAGGGTTTGTCCGAATCCTCCGCTCAGGTAAACCGCTGCCCGAAGAGCGAGAGTCGATGTTTTGGCTGAATATTAAAGGTATTCCCGCTATGGATAGCGCGCCGGACAAAAACATGGTGCAGTTTGCCATTAACTCGCGGATTAAACTTATTTTTCGACCACCGGCATTAAAAAATGCCATACCGGAAAAGTTTGCCGAAAAACTGCAGTGGTCTGCTGAAGGCAGAGATATTAAAGTTAAAAACCCCTCGCCATTATATATGAACTTTTCTGATATTACGGTTAATGGTAAGTCAGTTCCTGAAGCATGGTTTGTTGCGCCTTTTTCAACCATAAAAATACCGGTAGCAAACACATCTTCACCAGGGAAAAAGAAAATCACATGGAGCGTGATCAATGACTATGGAATGCCGGGACCAAAATATACCGCCATCATTCAATAACGTTGGACAGAATTTTACATTCCTGTTGAAACGTGGCTACGTTGCCATTATTTCCTGCTTTATCACTATTCCGTTACCCGCTATCGCAGGTGAGTATTTCAATCCTCACCTATTGGAGGTCAATGAAACCGGTACAACGGCCGTCGACCTGAGCTATATTTCCCAGGAAACCGTTCCTCCGGGTGAATACAATCTTGATATTTATATTAACCAAGAATTTATTGCTTCCGAGTCAGTCAGATTCACCCAACAGAGTGAGGGTAATGACGTTTCTTCACCCTGTATCAGCGTCGCGCAGCTGAAAGCGTGGTCAATCAAAACGGAAAATTACCCCGAGCTTACGGCCGCGGGTTCCCGTTGTGCCAGGCTTTCAGCGATCCCTGGTTGGGGAACCACGGTATTACTTTCGCAACAGCGCGTAGATTTTAACGTGCCTCAGGTCGCGGTAATGCATCATCCGCGAGGATATGTCCCTGAAAGCCGGTGGCAGCAGGGTATTACCGCGGGGCTACTTAACTATAATCTCTCGGGGCAAAAGACCGATCCGCGGCACGGCGGCGAAGCGACGTCCAGCCAGTTTGTGAGCCTGCAGCCGGGTTTAAACGTCGGCCCGTGGCGTGTACGTAACTACAGTACCCTCAACCATAATGACGACGGTAACCAGTGGGACTCGGTCTACAGCTATATTTCACGTGATATCCAGGCCCTGAAAGGCCAGCTGATCCTGGGTCAGACGTATACGTCATCAAGCGTGTTCGACAGTATTAGCTTCACCGGGCTACAGCTGAACTCAGATAAAGAGATGCTGCCGGATAGCATGAATGGCTTTGCGCCGGTTATTAAAGGTATCGCCCGCACTACAGCCGACGTGACGGTTTATCAGAACGGATACAGCATTTATAAAACAACGGTTCCCCCAGGCGCGTTTGAAATAAACGATCTTTACCCAACCGGGAGCGCAGGCGATCTGAATGTGACGGTGAAAGAGTCCGATGGCAGTGAACAGAGCTTTGTGGTGCCTTTTGCTTCGCTGGCGATTTTGCAGCGCGAGGGCCAGATAGATTACGCCCTGAGCAGCGGCAAAACGCGTTCGGGAAGTTCCGGCGGAAAAGAATATCACTTCCTGCAATCTAACATCGCCTGGGGGGCATCGAGCAACATCACGCTGTATAGCGGTTTTCAGCAGTTGGAGAACAAATACAGTAATGTTCTTCTGGGGGCCGGACTTAACCTTGGCACGATCGGCGCGCTCTCCTTTGATGCATCCCAGTCCTGGGCAGATATAAAAGAGACGCCAACGTCGAATCACACGTCATCCAGCGAAGGGCAATCTTATCGCGTGCGCTTTAGTAAAGATATTCCGCAGACGGGAACCAACTTCTCCGTTGCCGGGTACCGTTACTCAACCCATGGCTATTACTCTCTGCAAAATTTTATTGATAGGTCGAATGCGCATAGCGGGTGCTGTTCATCAACGGGCCGGACTAAAGATCGTTTTGACGCTTCAGCTTCTCAGATTCTCGCAGGGTATGGTTCACTCTCCCTCTCACTGGTCAGTGAATCTTATTGGGATAATTCACGTATGGAGTCGTTGGGCGTGAGCTATAGCAACTCCCTTGGCCGCATTTCCTATTTTATTAACTACTCCTGTAGCCGAAATGTACGAAGCACAAGCCAGAATAGTGAGCGTGCTCAGACCAGCGATAATCTTGTTTCACTCACGGTGAGCGTGCCTTTTGGTGCGGATATCTCGGCCAGCTACAATATGAACAGCAGTCGGATGGGCGACACGACCCATAGCCTGGGTTTGAGTGGTTCTGCTTTTGCGGATCGTTCTCTGAACTGGAATATGCAGGAGGGTTACAATGCCAGCGATAAAAAGACTTCAGGAAACGTCAATCTAAACTATCAGGGTTCAAAAGGTGAAGTCACCGCGGGATACGGATATGACAGCTATAGCGCCCACTATAATTACTCGCTACGGGGCGGGATGGTTGCTCATTCCGGTGGTGTGACCCTTTCTCGTTATCTTGGCGAGAGCGTGGCGCTGGTTGAGGCGCCTGGCGTCAGCGATGTGGTAGTGCGCGGACAGACGAATATTACGACCGATGCCTTCGGATACGCCGTTGTACCCTTTGTTCGACCGTACCATGAAAATAATCTCTCTCTTGATGAACAGCAGGTCTCGGGAGCGGAAATCGATAATATTGTCAAAACGGTGGTTCCGACGCGCAATGCGATTGTAAAAGTCAAATATGATACCTGGATTGGCTATAAGGCGATGATGACCCTGCATTTTAATAATAAAGAGGTCCCTTTTGGCGCTATTATGACATTAGATAATGAAAGCCAGGAATATAAAGAAAAACGCAGCGCTATCGTCGGTGATTCCGGACAGGCCTATCTGACCGGGCTGCCTGAAAAAGGTCGGTTGTTTGTGAAGTGGGGTGATAGCCAAAATAGCCAATGCTATGTGGACTATGATTTATCAGTCAATAAATCGGTTGATGATATCATTTTTTATGCAGCGGATTGCCGCTGATGAATAGCTGGATAATTGCCTTAATAGATAAACTCAGGATGGAAGCGATGAGGATAAGCAATGGCGGGATATTAACGAAGTCGTACGGGTTATTTATCATCAGTATTGGCTTTGCATCGATATCCATTAATCCCGCCTGGGCCTATGATACGTCGAGTAGCGTCAATTTTAATATCACCGGTAAAATTGAAGAGCCCGTATGCGAGGTCTCGGTTAAACCCTCCAGCGCGATCGATCTGGGTACCGTATCTTATCAAAAGCTTACCAACAAACCGGGCGCGAGCAGTGATGCCACGACCGTGTCCATTGCCTTTGATAATTGTTCAACGGGTATGGCGTCAGTGACGATAACGTTTAGCGGTAATTCATTTGACAGTACTTACTCCAGTATTTATGAGAATGAGCTAATTGACGGCGCAAAAGGCGTTGGGCTACAGCTGCTAAGCACGGTAGATCAGAAATCCCTGGGACCAAACGACAGCTATACCTATCTTTTTAATGAGGGTGCAGAACCTATTTTTAATATGAGTGCCAGAATGTATACGCCGAATGGACGAGTCACGGCGGGAAATGTCGCCTATACGGTCACTTTTAATGTGTCATATAAGTGAGCCGTTCTCGCGAGGGAGAGGTATGAAAAAGTCTATTTTATTGTTGTTAGCCTGCTTACTACCGGCTTACAGTTGGGCATGTAAAACGGGGGCAAACTCGGGCGATATCGCTTTAACTAATTTGCCCCCGCAGATACTGGTTAATGCGGGTAGCTACTCGGCGGGGACCATCCTTTATGATTCAGGACAGATAACGCATCCAACCACATCTCTTACGGATTGTCGGGGTTGGTTATATGCACTGTTCGGGTGGAGCTCGGGGAATGCGGGCACCTTAGTGGGGGATAACATCTACTCGACCTCCGTGCAGGGTATCGGTATTCGCGTCAAATTCTGGCTCAATATCACGGGTGAATATGGCGGTGATACCGATGATTTTAATGCTGACTACAGCGTTCACCATATCGGTGATGAAGACTTATATCTGGGAAAACCAAATGGCTTTCTTGATGACAAGGCAAGCACATATTATGCGCCAACGTACCAGGTCCAGCTTGTGGCAACGGGGGGAGCTATTGCCAGTAACAGCACGCTGACGCTGGCCGATCCGATTTCCACGGTTTCTATTCTGGATCTTGACGGAACGATGGCTATTTCCCAGCTGCACGTGACGGGCTCGACAAAAATCCAGCTGACCCCTATGGGATGCTCGGTTGATTCGACCGCGCTGAATTTCCAAATGGGCTCAGTGAAAACAAGTGAGTTTAATGTTTCTAACAAGGTCGGATCGGTTCAGCAAACGCTTACCCTAACCTGTGAGCCGGGAACTGCCGTGACGATGCGCGTTACGGCGACAGAAGCAGAAGGTGATAATCCCGATCATTCCGTGATTGCGTTAACACCCGGCGAAAACGTAGCGACCGGCGTTGGGGTACAGTTGAATCTTAATAATGCACCCCTCATCGTGAATTATTTTAACTACAAAGTATTTGGAACCACAAAAAGAACGGAGGTAACGAATTCTGGCGCGGAGGCCAGCTATTTGATCTTCACCGATCCTGATAATCCGGGCGGTGCGGCGGCATCGAACGTCCTGACGTTTACCGCGAACTATTACAAAACCGGAGCTAAAGTGACGCCAGGTATCGCGAATGCGAGCGGAACGATAACCTTTACTTATCAATAAAATATTCCCCAATCGGTAAGCCGGGAAAAGAGAGATGAATGCGCCGTATTAGCTTCAGCGGGCTACAGCAGCTATGACAGTGTAGCAGAAAGGCCATGAGCCAAACGACAGCTATACCTGTTTTTTCATTGAAGGTTCTGAGCCTATTTTAAATATGGCAGGCGGGAATATTTTCGCCGAATGGACGAGTAACGGCGAGGAATATCTCCTGGACGGTCACTTTT
This sequence comes from Klebsiella sp. RCJ4, assembly GCF_009025755.1. Lineage (NCBI taxonomy): Bacteria > Pseudomonadati > Pseudomonadota > Gammaproteobacteria > Enterobacterales > Enterobacteriaceae > Klebsiella > Klebsiella sp. RCJ4. The sequence continues at coordinate 258,397 of NZ_WCIN01000037.1, read as the reverse complement.
AATGTGTCATATAAATGATACGACTTTTGCGGGTTTTATATGAAAAAAATTTTTTTACTTGTTCTTTTTTTAATTTCCCCGGGTTATGTGTGGGCCTGTGGCTATGGATTAAATTATGGTGATGTATCAATCACTAATTTACCATCCAAGCTATTGCTTAGCGCAGGTAATTATTCTCCTGGGACCGTTATTTATGATTCAGGGAAAATATACCATCCCAAAACCAGTGTTCTCGACTGTACCGGTAGTTTATATGCCCGCTTTACATGGTCACCTGGCATAGCGACTACGCTTGTCGGTAATAACATCTATGAAACGTCGGTGCCGGGAATAGGTATCAGAGTTAACGTATGGTTAAATACTACGGGGGAATATGATGGTGTTTCATCTGTATTTAATGTCGATAACAGTGAACACCATATTGGTGATGCTGATTTTCCTCTTGTCAAACCGGGCTTTTTTGCTTTCAGTGCCAGTACGAATTATTCCCCTGTCTATCAGTTACAGCTCGTTGCTACAGGCGGAAGCATTGCCAGTAATAGTTCTCTAAGCTTTACCGACCCGGTATCAACCGTAGCAATGAAAGACAGCAACGGCGAATTGGTTATTTCTCAGCTGCATATCAGCGGGACAACCCATATTCAGCTCGTTCCTATGGGATGTACCGCCAGTACGGCCGCACTGAATTTCCAAATGGGCTCAGTGAAAACAAGCGAGTTTAATGTTTCTAACAAAGTCGGTTCAGTTCATCAAACGCTCACCCTAACCTGTGAGCCAGGTACCTTCGTGACGATGCGCGTTACGGCAACAGAAGCGGAAGGGGATAATCCCGGTCATTCCGTGATTGCATTAACACCGGGTGAAAATGTAGCGACCGGCGTTGGGGTGCAGTTGAACATCTTTGACACGGCGCTTGCCGTGAATAACTCAATCTACAGAGTGTTTGCAGAGTCGAAAAGAACTACGGTAACGAATTCAGAAGCGGAGGCCAGCTATTCGATATTCACCGATCCTGATAATCCCGGCGGGGCGGAGGCATCGAACACCTTGACCTTTACCGCGAACTATTACAAATACGGAACCGAAGTGACGCCGGGTGAAGCCAATGCGAGCGGAACGCTGACTTTTAGCTACAACTAATGCATCAACACTACCCCGGCCAGCAGGCCGGGGTACGGGCAATCATTAATGCGCCTGGCCTTTCTCGATGCCTATACCGGTCTGCGAACGGATAAACTGGGCGCGGAACAGCTCGCGTTCGCGCGCGCCTTCCGCGGAGCTATCGGTGGCGGAGAAGAACCAGATACCGATAAAGGCCACGGCGATAGAGAACAGCGCCGGATATTCATACGGGAATATCGCCTTTTCGTGACCGAGGATCTGCACCCAGATGGTCGGGCCGAGGATCATCAGAATCACCGCGGTCAGCAGACCCAGCCAGCCGCCAATCATCGCCCCGCGGGTGGTCAGCTTCGACCAGTACATCGACAGCAGGATAATCGGGAAGTTACAGCTGGCGGCGATGGAGAACGCGAGGCCGACCATAAAGGCGATGTTCTGATTCTCGAACAGGATGCCCAGCAGAATCGCCACCACGCCGAGGATCAGCACGGTAATCTTCGACACCTTCAGCTCCTGACGCTCGGTCGCTCCTTTACGGAACACGTTCGCATACAGGTCGTGAGAGACCGCCGACGCGCCCGCCAGCGTTAATCCTGCGACCACCGCCAGAATAGTGGCGAAGGCCACGGCGGAGATAAAGCCGAGGAACAGATTACCGCCGACCGCGTCCGCCAGATGCACCGCCGCCATATTGTTACCGCCGATAAGCTGACCGGCCGCGTCTTTGAACGCCGGATTCGCCCCCACCAGCATGATGGCGCCGAAGCCGATGATAAAGGTCAGAATATAGAAGTAGCCCATAAAGCCGGTGGCGTAGAACACGCTCTTACGCGCTTCTTTGGCGTCGCTCACGGTGAAGAAGCGCATCAGAATATGCGGCAGACCCGCGGTGCCGAACATCAGCCCGAGGCCGAGCGACAGCGCCGATATCGGGTCTTTCACCAGTCCGCCTGGGCTCATTATCGCCGAGCCTTTCGGGTGGACCGCCATCGCTTCGGTGAACAGATTATTGAAGCTGAAGCCGACGTGCTTCATCACCATAAAGGCCATAAAGCTGGCGCCGAACAGCAGCAGGACCGCTTTGATAATCTGCACCCAGGTGGTGGCGAGCATGCCGCCAAAGAGGACGTAAAGCACCATCAGCACGCCGACCAGCACCACCGCAACGTGGTAGTTGAGGCCGAACAGCAGCTGGATAAGCTTACCCGCACCGACCATCTGGGCTATCAAATAGAGCGCCACCACCACCAGCGAACCGCAGGCGGAGAGGGTGCGGATCGGCCCCTGTTTAAGACGATAGGACGCTACGTCGGCAAACGTGTAGCGCCCGAGGTTACGCAGGCGTTCGGCGATAAGAAACAGAATAATCGGCCAGCCGACGAGAAAACCGAGCGAGTAGATCAGCCCATCGTAGCCGGAGGTGTAAACCAGCGCGGAAATGCCGAGGAACGAGGCCGCCGACATAAAATCGCCGGCAATCGCCAACCCGTTCTGGAAACCGGTGATATTGCCGCCCGCGGTGTAGTAATCGCTGCGCGAACGTACGCGTTTTGAGGCCCACCAGGTGATATAGAGCGTCAGGGCGACGAAAATCAGGAACATGATAATCGCCTGCCAGTTGGTCGGCTGGCGCTGTACCGCGCCGGTGAGAGCATCTGCGGCATTGACGGTCAACGGGAGCGTGGCGGCGAGCGCCGTCAGGACTTTCTTCATGATGCTTTAACCTCGCTGAGAATGCTTTTCGTCATCCGATCAAATTCACCATTTGCCCGCCAGACGTATATTCCGGTTAAGACGAAAGAGATAACGATCACGCCGATACCAATCGGAATACCCCGGGTGACGCTGGTTCCCGCATGCAGCGGCGTGCCCAGCCAGCCGGGGGCGAAGGCGATAAGCAGAATAAAGCCCACATAAATCACCAGCATAATCAGTGACAGGATGGCGGCAAACCTTTGCCGGGCTGCAACAAGCTCCTTAAAATGCGCACTATTTTCTATCCGCTGACAAATCTGTTCGTTCATCGTAGCGTCTCCAGAGGTTCCCTTTCGTCATTCACGCGCCGGTCGTCGGCAACACTCATCCGCCCGGCAGTTAACTGTCGGGAATCAGCCTGTTTACCGCTTTCCTGCTACCTGAAATCCTTGGGGAGTCGTAATTATATCCTCTCCCCCGGTGGGGAGAGGGTGTAGGGGATCGTTGGTTTACGATGGCATAGCGATGGCCTGCTTCTCTTCGAGCAGTTTTTCCACCACGCCAGGATCGGCAAGCGTTGAGGTATCGCCGAGGTTACTGGTATCGCCCGCGGCAATTTTGCGCAGAATGCGGCGCATGATTTTGCCCGAACGGGTTTTCGGTAACGAATCGGTCCAGTGCAGCACGTCCGGCGTCGCCAGCGGGCCAATCTCTTTACGTACCCAGTTGCGCACCTCGGCGTACAGCTCCGGCGTCGGCTCTTCGCCATGGTTGAGGGTCACGTAGGCGTAGATGGCCTGGCCTTTAATGTTATGCGGAATGCCGACCACCGCCGCTTCGGCGATTTTCGGATGCGACACCAGCGCCGATTCAATTTCGGCGGTACCCAGACGGTGGCCGGAAACGTTCAGCACGTCATCGACGCGGCCGGTGATCCAGTAGTAGCCATCTTCGTCACGGCGCGCGCCGTCGCCGCTGAAGTACATATTTTTAAAGGTGGAGAAGTAGGTTTGTTCGAAGCGTTCGTGGTCGCCAAACAGCGTGCGCGCCTGGCCCGGCCAGGAGTCGGCGATCGCCAGGTTCCCCTCGGTCGCGCCTTCCAGCGGCGCGCCTTCGTTATCCACCAGCACCGGCTGGACGCCGAAGAAGGGACGCGTGGCGGAACCGGCCTTCAGCTCGATAGCGCCGGGCAGCGGGGTGATCATAAAGCCGCCGGTTTCGGTCTGCCACCAGGTGTCCATCACCGGGCACTTCTCGTTGCCGATCTTCTTCCAGTACCACTCCCAGGCTTCCGGGTTAATCGGTTCGCCGACGGAGCCGAGAATGCGCAGGGAAGAGCGGTCGGTGCCTTCGATGGCCTTATCGCCCTCCGCCATCAGCGCGCGGATCGCCGTAGGGGCGGTATAAAGAATGTTGACCTGATGCTTATCGACCACCTGGCACATACGCGCCGGGGTCGGCCAGTTCGGTACGCCTTCGAACATCAGCGTCGTCGCGCCGCAGGCCAGCGGGCCGTAGAGCAGGTAGCTATGGCCGGTGACCCAACCGACGTCGGCGGTGCACCAGTAGATGTCGCCAGGATGATAGTCGAACACGTATTTAAAGGTTGACGCCGCATAGACCAGGTAGCCGCCGGTGGTGTGCAGCACGCCTTTTGGCTTACCGGTCGAACCGGAGGTATAAAGGATAAACAGCGGATCTTCGGCGTTCATCTCTTCGGGCTGGTGTTCCGCGCTGGCTTTTTCGATCAGATCGCTCCACCACAGATCGCGGCCTTCCTGCCAGTCGATTTTGCCGCCGGTACGTTTGAACACCACCACGTTTTCGATGCTCTTCACGTGCGGATTTTTTAGCGCGTCGTCGACGTTCTTCTTCAGCGGGATCGCGCGACCGGCGCGCAGCCCTTCATCCGAGGTGATCACCAGGCGAGAGTTGGAATCGATAATACGGCCGGCGACCGCCTCCGGCGAGAAGCCGCCGAAAATGACCGAATGGATAGCGCCGATGCGCGCGCAGGCCAGCATGGCCACCGCCGCTTCCGGCACCATCGGCATATAGATAGCCACGACATCGCCCTTTTTAATGCCCAGATCGAGCAGGACGTTGGCAAAGCGGCAGACATCGCGATGAAGCTCGCGATAAGTGATGTTTTTGCTCTGGCTGGCATCGTCGCCTTCCCAGATGATGGCCGTCTGGTCGCCGCGCTCCGCCAGATGGCGATCGAGGCAGTTAGCGGCGAGGTTCAGCGTACCGTCTTCATACCACTTAATGGAAATATTGCCCGGCGCGAACGAGGTGTTTTTCACGCGCGTATAGGGTTTTATCCAGTCAAGGATTTTGCCCTGCTCGCCCCAGAAGGCGTCAGGTTCGGTGACGGACTGCTGATACTGCGCCTGGTACTGTTCCGGGTTAATCAGGCAACGTTCCGCAATATTAGCGGGAATAGAGTGTTTATGTATTTGGCTCATGGCTTTTTTTCTCCTGTAGGTTGTTAAATATATGTCAAATAAACGTTAATAGTAGGGGCTTTGGCGGCTTTGTTTGCTATTTGGGGGGCAGATCACGCAATAATTAAATTGAATGAAAAGCAATCAAATGAAACTTTGATATGAAATAATTTCTGAATTGAATTTATAGAAAATGAATATATTAAATATTTTTTATAACAAATACTTATGCAACATAAGGTGGGGATATTAGCGGGTTTATGCATAAAACCAGAGTAAACCGCTGTTCTTAAAGACTTGCGCAGCATGCCGTGCAAATGATACTGATATTGCGCGTTAAATAACCCTATAAAGCAACGCAACACAATTCATACCCCTTTCAGTGGGTGCCATTACCTCCCGGAATGGCGCTTTTCATCGAGGAAGTCTGTAGTGAAGAAAAAAACAAAAGTCAGCCTGGCCTGGCAAATTTTGCTGGCTCTGGTGCTGGGCATACTTCTGGGCAGTTACCTGCATTACCATGCCGAAAGCCGTGACTGGTTAATCTCAAACCTGCTGACCCCGGCAGGCGATATCTTTATCCATCTGATTAAAATGATCGTCGTACCGATCGTCATCTCGACCCTGGTGGTCGGTATTGCGGGCGTGGGCGATGCGAAGCAGCTGGGCCGTATCGGTGCGAAGACCATTATCTATTTTGAAGTGATCACCACGGTGGCGATCGTGCTGGGGATTACCCTGGCTAACGTCTTCCAGCCGGGGAGCGGAATCGATATGTCGCAGCTGGCGGCGGTGGATATTTCGAAATATCAAAACACCACGGCGGAAGTGCAGAGCCACGCGCATGGCCTGATGGGCACGATCCTCTCGCTGGTCCCGACCAATATCGTGGCCTCGATGGCGAAAGGCGACATGCTGCCGATCATCTTCTTCTCGGTGCTGTTTGGTCTGGGCCTCTCCTCGCTGCCCGCCACCCACCGCGAACCGCTGGTAACGGTGTTCCGCTCTATCTCTGAAACCATGTTCAAAGTGACGCACATGGTCATGCGCTATGCGCCGGTGGGCGTGTTCGCGCTGATTTCGGTGACCGTGGCGACCTTCGGCTTCGCCTCGCTGTGGCCGCTGGCGAAGCTGGTGATTCTGGTTTATTTCGCCATTCTGTTCTTTGCGCTGGTGGTATTAGGCATCGTGGCGCGGGTGTGCGGACTGAGCATCTGGACCCTGATCCGCATTCTGAAGGATGAGCTGATTCTGGCCTACTCTACCGCCAGCTCCGAGAGCGTGCTGCCGCGTATTATTGAGAAGATGGAAGCCTATGGCGCGCCGGCGTCAATCACCAGCTTCGTGGTGCCGACCGGCTACTCCTTTAACCTCGATGGCTCAACGCTGTATCAGAGCATTGCGGCGATCTTTATTGCCCAGCTGTACGGTATCGACCTCTCCATCTGGCAGGAAATTACCCTTGTGCTGACGCTGATGGTGACGTCGAAAGGGATTGCCGGCGTACCGGGCGTCTCCTTCGTGGTGCTGCTGGCGACGCTGGGCAGCGTGGGCATTCCGCTGGAAGGTCTGGCGTTTATCGCCGGCGTTGACCGTATCCTCGATATGGCGCGTACCGCGCTGAACGTGGTGGGCAACGCGCTGGCGGTGCTGGTTATCGCCAAATGGGAACACAAGTTTGACCGCAAAAAAGCGCTGGCGTACGAGCGTGAAGTGCTGGGAAAATTTGATAAAACGGCGCAATAAAACAGAAAGCCCGGTGACATCGCACCGGGCTTTTTCTTATCTTTTACTGATCCTGTCGAACTCTTCACAGCCGGTATCAAACCCCTCCTGACAGCTGACGTTGAGCCAGTGCAGCGCTTTCTGCTTGTTGGGTTCGATAAAGCCTTTTTCCCCCTGCTGGAAAAGCATCCCGGCCCAGTATTCAGCGTAGCCGGTGCGGGAGAGGGCAGAGCTCTCTTTAAAATACTGCGTCGCCTTTACGTCATCTTCCGGGGGATGAACGCCGCTGGCGTAGATCAGCCCCAGCAGCATCTGGGCGTCGACGGCTGAATCGCTTTCCGGATCCTGGGCGGCATGCTGTAACAGGGAGATGGCGTGCGGATAGTTCGGCGTACCGGCCTGCTGGTTCACCAGCACCCGGGCGAGGACAATTTCTCCCGCCCTGCTGCCGGTCTGCACCGACTTTTCCGCCAGCGCTTTCGCCTGGCGGTAGTCGGCCTGCTGCGGATTGCGGATTTTGAGCTGAGCCAGCAGCGCCAGCGCATCGCCGTCGCCCTTGTCTGCCGCTTTCTGCGCCCAGTATTCAGCCTGCGGAAAATCGCCGAAGCTGACGTAAGTGTCGGCCAGGTAGTACTGCGCGCGCGGGTCGCCCGCTTCGGCCAGCGGTTTGTACTGGCTGCCGGGTTCCATGGCGCCTGCGGCGACGCTTGCCATCACCAGCAGTAAATAGAGGTATTTCATTTTTTATTATCGGTAGAGGACATAGCGAGCAGTATAAAGGCAGGTGAAGGAGAAGAAAACGACGGGAACGAGTGGGGGATACTCATGGTTTATCCGAATAATCGTGCCGTCTGTTTCCCCGGGGGCGGCGCTGACGCGCCTTGCCCGGGCTACGGATTGTGTAGCCCGGACAGGTGCGAAGCACCGCCTCCGGGGAGGCGGCCTGATTAGCCCATCGCGCTTTCGCGCAGGCGGGTTTTAAGCTTATTGTACTCGTCAATCACGTACTGCTCGGCGGCCCGCTGGTCGGCAATCGGCTCAACGTTGACGGCGCAGTACTTATACTCCGGCGTTTTGGTTATCGGGCTCAGGTTCTCGGAAACCAGCTCGTTACAGGCGCCAATCCACCACTGGTAGGTCATATAGACCGCCCCTTTATTCGGACGATCGCTGACCTGCGCGCGGGTGATAATACGGCCCTTACGCGAGTTCACCCACACCAGCGCCTCATCCTCAATGCCCAGACGTTCGGCATCGGCGGTATTGATCTGCGCATAGCCCGGTTCATCCGCCAGCGCGGCCAGCGCCGCACAGTTGCCGGTCATCGAACGGCACGAGTAGTGGCCGACTTCGCGCACCGTCGACAGCACCATCGGGTATTCGTCGGTGAGCTTGTCAATCGGCGCGACCCAGTCGCAGGTGAAGAACTGCGCCAGGCCGTTGGGGGTATCGAACTTCTCTTTAAACAGATAAGAGGTCCCCTGGTCGGCGTCGGACTCATCGCGGCACGGCCACATGACGTAGCCCAGCTCGCCCATTTTCTCGTAGGTGGCGCCGTAGAAATCCGGGCACAGATGACGCAACTCGTCCCAGATTTCCTGAGTGTTGTTGTAGTGCATCTTGTAGCCCATCCGGGTGGCGATTTCGCTGATGATCTGCCAGTCGGTTTTCAGGTCCCACTTCGGCTCTACCGCTTTAAAGAAGCGCTGGAAGCCGCGGTCCGCTGCGGTATAAACGCCTTCGTGCTCGCCCCACGAGGTGGAGGGCAGGATAACGTCGGCCGCTGAGGCGGTTTTGGTCATGAAAATATCCTGGACGATAACCAGTTCCAGATCGTCGAAAGCCTTACGCACGGCGGACAGCTCGGCGTCGGTCTGGAGCGGATCTTCCCCCATGATGTACGCCGCCCGCACTTCGCCATGCGCCGCGCGGTGCGGCAGCTCGCTGATGCGGTAGCCGGTATGCGCCGGCAGGCTGTCGACGCCCCAGGCTTTGGCGAACTTCTCGCGGTTTTCCGGGAACTTAACGTACTGATAGCCCGGATAGGTATCCGGCAGCGCGCCCATGTCGCAGGCGCCCTGAACGTTGTTCTGGCCGCGCACCGGGTTGACGCCGACGCTCGGCTTGCCGAGGTTGCCGGTGAGGATCGCCAGGCTGGTCAGCGAACGTACGGTCTCCACGCCCTGGTAGAACTGGGTGACGCCCATGCCCCACAGGATGGCGGCGGATTTCGCGCTGGCGTACATGCGGGCGCAGGCGCGGATCTCCTGGGCACTCACGCCGGTAATCTCTTCCACCGACTCCGGCGTATAGCCTTCGACGATTTTGCGATACTCTTCGAAGCCTTCGGAACGGCTGGCGACGAAGGATTTATCGTAGAGATCCTCTTCGATGATCACGTGCCCGATAGCGTTGAGCAGCGCGATATTCGAGCCGTTCTTCAGCGCAATGTGCATATCGGCGATGCGCGCGGTTTCGACTTTACGCGGATCGCAGACGATGATTTTCGCCCCATTGCGTTTGGCGTTAATCACGTGATTCGCCACAATAGGGTGTGAATCTGCCGGGTTATACCCGAAGATAAACACGAGATCGGTGTTGTCGATCTCGGTGATGGCATTACTCATAGCGCCGTTACCGACCGATTGGTGCAGACCTGCAACCGATGGGCCGTGTCAGACGCGAGCGCAGCAGTCGACGTTATTGGTACCAATAACGGCGCGCGCGAATTTTTGCATCACATAGTTGGTTTCGTTACCCGTCCCGCGGGACGAACCGGTAGTCTGAATCGCGTCCGGGCCATACTTCTCTTTAATGGCGCTGAGGCGAGTGGCGACGTAATCGAGCGCCTCATCCCAGGAGACGGATTCCAGCTTGCCGCCGCGCTGGCGACGGATCATCGGGGTTTTCAGGCGCGGGGTAAGGATCTGGGTATCGTTAATGAAGTCCCAGCCATAATAGCCTTTCAGACACAGGGTTCCCTGGTTGGTTTTCCCCTGTGCCGCCTCCGCCCGAACGATTTTGCCGTTATCGACCACCAGGTTGATTTTGCAACCTGATGCGCAATACGGGCAAACCGTGACGACTTTTTTCATCGGTCTTGCTCCAGTTAATCAATTGGCGCATACGCGCTATCGCGCCGTCACTATGCATCTTCTATGCCATGTTTTCACTGTGGGTATTGACTGATGATACGTCGTTTTTTTGGGCGAAATGCTGACGAAAAACAGGCTATCGTCAGTTTTGACGTGTCGACGCGGGCGCCTGTGACGCGGCCGGGTAGCCCGGCCAGGCGCGCAGCACCGCCGCCGAGGGGGCGGGAAGAGGCAGGTCCGGGCTTATGGGCGTTACCTCGGCTAGCTTAAATACCGGCTTCTCGCCAGCGCCGCCGCGCCCTGAGCGCCGTTAAACGCGGAAGAGGAGGCGGCGATAAAGCGTACGGCCTGATACGGCAGCGGACGGCGGACGTAGGTTTTGACCATGGCGATGACGGCTTCACGCGGGAAGGCGGGCATATCCATTACTCCGCCGCCGAGGATCACCGCATCGGGGTCGAACAGGTTGATGCTGGTGGCGATGGCGCGTGCGGCGTGGTTTAGCAGCTGCTGCACAAACGGCTCCCGCGCGGCGTGAACGAACAGCTCGCCCAGTTCATAGGCGCGCGGCTGCTGTTCATACCAGCGCTTTAGCGCAATCCCGGAGCAGACGGTTTCCAGACAGGCGGGGTTGCCGCAGGCGCAGATGAGGGCGTCATCCCCTTGCGGAATATGTCCCAGCTCGCCCGCCACGCCGTGGGCACCGGTCCACGGTCCGCCGTTCAGCCAGACCGCGAAGCCCATACCGGTGCCAAGATAGGCCGCCAGCACCTCCTGCTCCTGCAGGCCGTTCTGCTGCACATCAAAAGAGAGCTGCAGATTCACATCGCGGGAAAACTCCACCGGGCAGCCCAGCGCCGCTTCCAGCCGGTCGGCCAGATTATACAGGTCGGCGGCGGCCAGCGGCAGATTGGGCGTTGAGATAATCGTCCGCTTGTCTTTTGCCACCAGCGCCGGAAACCCCATCACCAGCCCGCAGCAGTGGGCGTCGTGCTGGGTCAGCTGCTGCTGCAGCAGGTTTTTAATACCGTTGACCAGGCCGTCGGCGCTAATCACGTCGGCGGTGCGCCGCTTTTCGCAGTGCAGCGCTTCGCCCTGCGCCGTTTGCAGGCAAAGCCGGATATGGGTCGCGCCCATATCTACGCCCGCGACGACGTTACGCTGTTTTTGCATGAGGCAGTACCTCGCGTTTTGCCGTCAGGATCTGCTCTGCCATGATCTGCCACGCGTCTTCTATCTTATCGGCGTGATTGAAGAGGCCTGAGGTGCCGACGATAAAGACGTCCGCGCCCGCCGCCATCAGTTTTTGATAGGTGGCTTTATTGCAGGAGCCGTCGATCTCGATCTCGTAGCTCAGCCCCTCGCGCTCGCGCCAGGCTTTCAGTTCGGCGATTTTTTCCAGCATCTCCGGGATAAACGGCTGCCCGGCGAAGCCAGGATCGACGGTCATCACCGTGATTTTGTCGGCTTTATGAATGTAGTACTTCATGGTCTCAACCGGGGTTTCCGGGTTAAGGATCAGTCCGACCTTCATGCCTTGGCGACGGATCTCTTCGATCAGGCGGAAGGCCTGGCCATTAATCGTTTCCGGATGCAGGGTGATAAAATCCGCCCCCGCCTGCGCCAGCTGGCTAATGTAGTCCTGCGGGCGGGTGACCATCAGATGGCAGTCCAGCGGTTTGCTGGCCAGCTTTTTGACCTGGCTGACGAAAAACGGCGACAGGGTCAGGTTTGGTACAAAATGACCGTCCATAATGTCGATGTGAAAATAGTCTGCGTGCTGGTCGATAAACTCGATCTGTTCTTTGAATTTCAGCAGATCCATACACATTAAAGAGGGAGCAATTTTCATGATAAATTCCTTACTTACTGATAAGACGGTCGAGGGCGACAGCCGCGATGATTAATCCGCCCATTACCACCAGCTGGTAGTAGGTTTGTACTTGCAGGATGTTCAGTCCGTTGTTGATAGTGCCGATAATCAGGCCGCCGATGACCACCGAGAAGATGCGTCCTTTACCGCCGAAGAAGCTGGTGCCGCCAATGATGGCGCTGGCGATGGCGTAGGTTTCAAAGCCCATGCCGGCCAGCGGTTCCGCCGCCCCGAGGCGGGCGGTGGAGACCACGCCCGCCAGCCCGGCGCAAACGCCGGAAATGATGAACACCAGCAGCATGTGGAACTTGACGTCGATGCCGGAGTAGAAAGCGGAGTGCTTGTTACCGCCCAGCGCGTAGATGTTGCGGCCCACGCGCATACGGGTGGTCAGGAACCACAGGATCACCGCCACAATCAGCGAGAAGATCACCGGAACCGGAATGCCCAGCGGCGTGGCGGCGAAAAAGTTAACGAAATCAAACGAAAACCCGTACACCGAATTGGCATCAGAGATCACCAGCGTAATACCGCGGAAGATGGCGTTGGTGCCGAGGGTAATAATGAACGGATGCAGGCCGGTCCAGTTGACCAGGCAGCCGTTGATGGCCCCCAGCGCGCCGCCGACCAGCACGCCGCCAATCAGCGCCGCGAGGAACGGGTCGACGCCCGCCAGCATCAGCTTCGCGGTGACCATCCCGGAGAGCGCGAGGATCGCCCCGACCGACAGGTCGATCCCGGCGACGAGGATCGCGAAGAACTCGCCCATGCCGATCAGGACGGTGACCGAGCTCTGGACGAAGATCTGCGTAATATTGTTGGTCGTCAGGAAGTACTCTGACGACAGGGTGCCGAAGATGGCGACGATGATGGCGAGAATAAAAAAGGTGCCGTATTTATCCCAGAACAGCGCGAAGTTAAACGGTTTTTTCTCGCCCATCTCGCCTTTCACTCTTGTGGTAGTGCCCATGCCATAATCTCCTCTTCGCTCATGTCGTCGCGATTGGTCAGGATTTGCGTCAGTCGCCCTTCGCAGAACACGGCAATGCGGTCGCAGACGGCGATAATTTCAGGTAGTTCGGACGACACCATCAGGATGACTTTTCCGTCATCGGCCAGCTGGCGCATCACTTTATAAATTTCGGCTTTTGCGCCCACGTCGATACCGCGCGTCGGCTCGTCAAAAATGATCACTTCGGGGTTGCAGCATAGCCATTTGGAAATCAGCACCTTCTGCTGGTTGCCGCCGGAGAGCTCGGTGATGTTCTGATCGACCGAATGGCACTTCAGCGCCAGCAGCTTGCGCTGCTCCTCCGCCGTTCTGCGTTCGTCGCCTTCGCGGAACAGCCCCATGGCCCCTTTGTAGCCGCCGCGCTTCAGGCTCTGGCTGACCGCCATATTCTGGGCGATGGAAAAATTGGGGAAAAAGCCGTTTTCCCGGCGGCTTTCGGTGATATACCCCATGCCTTTCTTTAAGGCGTCGAGCGGCGAGCGGGGCGAGATCGCCTTGCCGTTGAGGTATATTTCACCGCTGCTACGCTTATCGACTCCAAACAGGCAGTCCATCAGCTCGGTGCGCCCGGAGCCGACCAGCCCGGCAAAACCGAGAATTTCGCCGCGATTCACGCTAAATGAGATATCGCGTACCTTTTTCTTGTCATGGCTGGTGACGTTTTTCACTTCGAACACCGTCTCGCGGGCGATGTTGCCGGTGCTCTCTTTCATGGCGTTGAAGCGGTTTTGCAGCTCGCGGCCGACCATCAGGCGTACGATGTCGTCGTTATTCACTTCGCTGACCTTCCCGCTGCAGACGCTGCTGCCGTCTTTCATCACCGTGTAGCGGTCGCAGATGCGGCGTATTTCCGCCAGCTTGTGCGAGATATAAACAATGGCGGTGCCCTCTTTACGCAGCTGGTTCATGATCAGGAACAGATAGTCCACCTCTTTATTGGTCAGCGAGGAGGTCGGTTCATCCATGATCAGCACTTTAGCGTCGAGCATCAGCGTCTTGGCGATCTCCAGCATCTGCTTGTGGCTGATGGAGAGATTCGCCACCTTTTCGTCTAAATCGATCTTCAGCCCGACGCGCAGCAGCATCATCGCCGCCCGTACGCGCATTTCCTTCCAGTCGATCACGTTGACGCCGCAGACTTTTTTCGTCAGATGGCGGCCAATATATAAATTCTCCAGCACCGTTAATTCATCAATGACGCTGAGCTCCTGGTAAATAATACCAATGCCGAGCTGGGCCGCTAATTTATGGTCAAGCTTGTGGTAGTTAACGTTATTAATCGTAATGGTGCCTTTGGTCGGTTCATGTATTCCCGACAATACTTTCATCAGCGTTGATTTACCGGCACCGTTTTCCCCTAGTAACGCATGTATTTCATGGGGGTAAATAGTTAAATCAACCGATTTTAATGCGTGAACCGGGCCAAAGGATTTGCCGATCCCCGCCATTGAAATATATGGCGTGAGCATAGAAAATTTCCTTTATTACCGCTGCGTGATTTCCCCTCTCTCAAAGAAAGAGGGGATGCACAGACCTATTTCGTCACCAGAATGGAATCCACCAGCGTAAACTGCGGGGCTTTATCCAGCGGGATGACTTTGCCGCTCTTCTCGGCGTCGACCATCAGCTTAAGACCCGTAGCGCCAATATCCGCCGGGTTCTGCGCGATAGTGGCGGTCATTTGCCCGGCTTCGACCATTTTGCGCGCTTCCGGAATACCGTCGGTACCCACCACCAGCACCTTGCCGGTTTTGCCGGCGTTCGCGACGGCCTGGGCGACGCCCATTGCCATGGTGTCGTTGGCGCAGTAAATCGCTTTAACGTTCGGGTTACGCTGCAGCACGTTCGTGGCGACGTCCAGCGCTTTGATGCGGTCCCAGTCGGCAGGCTGGCTGGCCACCAGCTTGATCTGGCTCGCTTTTTTGAAGGCGTCGGTGGCGCCGCTGCGGCGAGCTTCGCCGGAGGCGTTACCGGCTTTGCCTTCGATAATAGCGACTTCGCCGCCTTCAGCACCCAGTTTGTCGATGATAAATTCCGCGCCTTTTGCCCCCACCGCCACGTTATCGGTGGTGACGAAAGCCTCGACGTTGCCGCCGGCTTTCTTCAGGTTATCCATATCGATTTTTTCATCGAGGTTGACCAGAAAGATGCCCTTTTTCCACGCTTTGGCTACCGGCATGACCAGGTTTACCGAGGAGAGCGGCGCAAAGGCGATACCTTTGTAGTTTTTGTTGCTCAGGTCTTCAAACAGCTGCAGCTGCGACTGAAAATCCCCTTCGGAAGGCGAGGCAAAAATATCGACGCTTACGCCCAGCGTTTTGGCTTCGTCCTCAATACCCTTTTTCATATCCACCCAAAATGGATTGGATAAGGTTTTTAATACCACAGCATAATCGGCGGCGGCAAAGGCGCTGGTGGATAACATTACGCCCATGAGCGTGCCGCTGAAAAGTTTCAGATATTTATTCATGGCAGTATTCTCAGTGTAGGATACAGTTATATTGATCCCACCAGTGTGGGATCGGTTTTTTATTTAAGCGCGCCGGGTGAAAAGAAATTAACAATCGCGCCAGTTTTTTGCATATTTAAATTCGCTTGCTCAATGTTGAGCTGTGCAACGGAAACAAAAAACGCATCTAATAATGTGAGTTGTAATATACGCGCTGAGGCGTTACGCCCTAATAAAGGCGTCTCTGGTGCTGGCGAACAAATAATAAAATCAGCTAACTTGGCAATCGGCGAATGATAGCTATGGGTGATACAGATAATTTTCGCCCCGTTCTTTTTCGCCAGCTCCACCGCTGATTTGATATCGCTGGTGCGCCCGGAGTGCGAGACCACCAGCACGACATCGCCTTCCTTCAGCAGCGAGGCGGACATCATCATGATATGCGCGTCCGGGTAGGCCTGGCAGCGCACGCCGATGCGTAAAAACTTATGCTGCACGTCGGCGCAGATGGCGTTGGAGCCGCCCGCGCCGTACAGGTCGCGCTGGTTGGCCTGGGCAAAAAAGCGCGCCGCGCGGTGAATTTCGTCGACGTTCACGATCGACTGGCCTTCCATAATGGTGCGCAGGGTGATGTTGAACACCTTATTCACCACATCCTGCGGCGCATCATCAAAGGAGAGTTCGGTCGGTAACACCTGTTCAGACTGCGAAAAGTAGGCCTCCAGCGCGCTGCGCAGGTTACGAAAACCGCTAAACCCCAGCAGCTTAGAAACCTTAACGATCATGGCTTCTGATACCGACAGCGCTTCCGCGACGTCCTTGATTGCCGGCGCATCGCTGAGATTGCCGGGGGTAAGCAACCATTCGACGATACGGCTCTCGTTTTCGGTCATCCCTTCCTGCTTCATGCGAAGCCAGGGGGCAAGGCCGATGCCGTTAGGGAGCGAACTGGATTCTGTCTGACTCATCGCTTTCTCATTGTCCATAAAATGAAGACGACACTATATCACCACAGGCGAAACAAAAAAGACACTACCAACTTCACAAAATTATATTTTTTATAAAGTTATGTTTATCGTGAAGTTTTGTTAATGTTGATTTTATCTTGATTTCTTATAAATTCATTATAAATCAGTGTATTATTGTTTTATCTCAGTTCTCTTTTTGCAAGGTGAAAATCAGGTTAAATATCGATTTCGTCTTGATTTGTAAAATTTGTCCGTGTAGAAAGGAGCCTGACGATGCTGTTTTCAGCGTTTCCTGGGGCATTTTTAGGCGTTTAAATCACAACGCCAGTCATCCTTGTAAAGTTAACAACAGGCGAGGCTAAGTATGAAAAGGATTGCATTTGGCTGCGATCACGTCGGGATAATCCTGAAAGACGATATTCTTGCGCATCTGCGCCAGCGCGGCATTGACGTCGTAGATAAAGGCGCATGGTCCACGGAACGTACCGACTATCCGCGCTATGCCAGCGCCGTCGCTCAGGCCGTTGCCGCCGGCGAGGTCGACGGCGGGATCCTGATCTGCGGCACCGGCGTCGGCATCTCTATCGCCGCCAATAAGCACCCGGGTATTCGTGCGGTGGTGTGCAGCGAGCCCTACTCGGCGCAGCTTTCACGACAGCATAACGACACCAATATTCTGGCCTTTGGCGCGCGGGTGATCGGCCTTGAACTGGCGAAAATGATCGTCGATGCCTGGCTGGCTGCCGAATTTGAGGGCGGGCGACATCAGGGGCGAGTGGACGCCATCGGCGCGATTGAACAGCAGCGGATTTGAGATTCCTCCGCTACTCCCGGCGATAGCCCTTGATTAACGTAGAGCCAGCCCCCCGATGAGACTGGCTTTATGAAACGTTACTCTACCGCTTTGCTTATCTGCACCTTGTCCCTCGCCGGCCAGCTGGCGCACGCCGATATGATTGATGACGCGATCGGCAATATTCAGCAGGCCATTAATGATGCTTATCATCCGGGCGATAGCCGGTCTGACGATGATGACTATGATGATGGGCGCTATCAGGACAGCCGCCAGCAGAGCGCCGATCGCCAGCGGCAGTATGACGACCGGCGGCGACAGCTTGAGGATCGCCGACGCGAACTTGACGAGCGCCAGCGCCAGCTTGATCGGGACCGCCGTCAGCTGGAAAGCGACCAGCGCAGGCTGGATGATGATTATTGATACGGCACGACCCGCGGCTTTCGCCGCGCCCGCTTAATCCAGCGCTATCTCCATGCCGTCAAATCCCGCTTCAAATCCCGCCGGTAGAGCATTCTCCATCATCCACGCATCGAAGCGGTGGCTGATATGGGTGAGGATCACCCGCGGGCAGCCGATGACCTGGTTAATGGCCCGCACGGTGTTCAGGTCGCAGTGGTTGCGCGGCGGCTGCGGGCGCGGCTCGTGGCTACAGTCGATAATGATAAGCTGCGGCTGGTTATTCAGCAGGAACTTCAGCGTTTTCTCCGGCAGCGCGGCGGTATCGGATAGCCAGGCGACCCGGCTGTGGGCCGACTCCAGCAGATAGCCAAACGTGAGCCTTGAGTGGTTCAGCGGCAGCGGCGTAACGCGCAATCCCTGAAGTTCAAATCTTACAAAGGGTTCGACGGTGTGGCTGAAATCCAGCAGGCCCGGATGCTTAAACAGATCATCGCAGCCCTGTTCATCCGGGGGGCCGTATACCGCAATAGGTTCGCCCACGCCCCAGCGCAGCGGGAACAGGCCTTGAACGTGATCCATATGATAATGGGTGAGCAGAAACTGCTGAAAGCTGCCGGCGGGCCACTGCGTCATCAGATCCGGTAGCCCGGCATCGAGCAGGGTCACCGCGTTGTTGAATTTGACGACCGCGCTACAGGGACGGCGACGATGCGCTTCGTCGACGCGGGCGCGGCGGCAGGCGGGGCAGTCGCAGCCGAAAACCGGTACCAGCTGCGCGCCGCCGGTGCCGGTTAAGCGGATAGTCAGGCTCATCTCTTCTCCTCGCGTTCAGGCAGTCTGCTGTTCGCGCCGGTTGCCGTGAATACGAATCAGCGAAACCAGGGCATCCACCGACTGGCTAAGTCGGCCATCGTTATTCAGCGTCAGACACTCGTTCGGCGTATAGCGCGCCGCGCGCGCCAGGCGCTGGGCGATTTCCGTCTCGTTCTCCCGTCCGCGCTGCTCCAGGCGCTGTCGCAGCACCGCCGGAGAAACCTGCAGACAGATGGGCAGCAGCGCGTCGGCATAGCGCGCCTGCGCCTGCGGCAGATGGGCGCGTGAACCGTTAGCGACCACGTCGAACCCGGCGTGCAGCCACAGGTCAATCTCGATGCCAATGCCATAGTAATTGTTGTTAGCATGCCAGCTAAGAGCAAACAGATGCTGTTCGGCGCGGGTAAAAAACTCATGTTCGCTGAGGGCGATATGGTTTTCACAGCCCGCGTTGTGTGGACGGGTTATGTAGCGGTGCGCCACCAGCAGCTGCGGATGCTCCCGCTGGCGCAGAGCCGCCAGCAGGCTGTCTTTGCCGGAGCCGGAGGGGCCGACCAGCCAAATCAGTTTCCCTGTCATCAGAAGACCCTCTTGCCTTGCCGCCAGACGTGATCGATATGGATATGCTCGCCGTGACGGCGCGCCAGCACCAGGTCCGCCCGCTTACCTTCGGCAATCGCCCCGCGGTCGTGCAGCCCCAGCGCCTGGGCCGGGTTTTTGCTCACCAGACGAATGGCCTGCGCGAGGGTAAAGGCGTTGCCCTCGTCGTCGGCGATGCGAAAAGCGGCATCCAGCAGGCTGGCGGGATAATAGTCGGAGGAGAGAATGTCCAGCAGGCCGCTGGCCGCCAGATGGTGGGCGGCGACGTTCCCCGAGTGCGAGCCGCCGCGTACGATATTCGGCGCGCCCATCAGAACGTTCATCCCGTGCTGGCGCGACGCCTGCGCTGCGGCGATCGTGGTGGGAAATTCGGCGATGACGCTGCCAAGCTGGCGCGATTCGAGCACATGTTCGCAGGTGGCGTCATCGTGGCTGGCCAGCGCGATATTCCGTTCGCGACAGATGGCGGCGATGCGCTGCCGGTTAGGCTGAGACCAGGCCGCCGCCAGAGCCATCTGCTCCTCTTCGAATTTGTCCATCTCTTCGTTGGTCAGGTGATATTTGCCCTGATAGTAGTCGCGGTATTTGCTACGGTCGGCATACTGGCGCTGGCCAGGGGAGTGATCCATCAGGGAGACCATGCTCACCGGCTCGCGGCCAACCAGCTTCTCAAACAGCGGCAGGGTGGTGTGATGCGGCAGTTCGCAGCGCAGATGCAGCCGATGTTCAGCGCGGTTGAGGCCGCGCTTCTGCGTCTCTTCCACGGCGTTGATCATTTTTTCGAGATTTTCCAGGCGATCGCCGCCGTCGCGCACATCGCCAATAGCCACGGCATCCAGCACGGTGGTGATGCCGCTGGCGACCATCAGCGCGTCGTGGCTGCTCATCGCCGAGTGGGCGGGCCAGTCCACTTTCGGTCGCGGGGTGAAAAACTTGTCCAGGTTGTCGGTATGCAGCTCGATAAGCCCCGGCAGCAGCCAGCCGCCCTCTCCATCGATGGCCTCCGCCAGTCGGCTCTGGCTTTCGGCAAAGGCCGAAATTCTGCCGTCCTGGACTTCCAGCGAGCCGTTAATCACCTCGTCTTCGAGGATCAGCTTTACGTTATTGATAATCATGCTGAAATTCCCATCGGGTGCAGACGGTCGGCGACCTGGTTGCGCGTGGCCTCGTCGTGAAAAATACCGACGATCGCCGCGCCGCGGGCTTTGGCTTCATGGATCAGTTCCACCACCGCGGCGCTATTTTTGCCGTCCAGCGAGGCGGTGGGTTCGTCGAGAAGCAAAATCGGGTAGTCGACCGCGAAGCCGCGGGCGATGTTAACCCGCTGCTGTTCGCCGCCGGAAAAGGTCGAGGGGGCGAGGTGCCACAGGCGTTCGGGTACGTTCAGCCGCGTTAGCAGGCGGGCGGCTTTCGCGGCGCTCTCTTCGCGCGGGATGCCCAGCTCGAGCAGCGGCTGCATCACTACGTCGAGGGCGGAAATGCGCGGGATCACCCGCAGAAACTGGCTGACCCAGCCAATGGTGGTTTTGCGCACTTCCAGCACTTTACGCGGCGTGGCGGTGACCAGGTCCACCCATTCATCGCCGTGGCGAATATGAATGTGGCCGCTATCGGGGAGATAGTTGGCGTACAGCGAACGCAGCAGGGTCGATTTTCCGCTACCGGAATGGCCGTGCAGCACCACGCATTCACCGGCATTCACGGTCAGCGAGGCGTCGGCGAGTACCGGCAGACGGACGCCGTGCTGCTGGTGCAGAACAAAGGTTTTATGGATGTTTTCAACGCGGATGGCGTTCATTTTTAGCCTCATCGTGCCTGAATTTCCCCGGATCGCGGCGTGAACGCCTTATCCGGGCTACCTGATGCATTAACTCACGAAGCGCGACCGGAGTTCCCGGAGGCGGCGCGTTGCGCCTGTCCGGGCTACCGGCTCGCAGACGGCCCGGGATCCGTAGCCCCGGTAAGCGCAGCGCGACCGGGGAGTGGACATTCACTCAGTTCTGCAACACCGACGACACCAGCAGCTGGGTATAGGGGTGATGGGGATCGTCGAGCACCCGGTCGGTTAAGCCGCTTTCGACTACCTGGCCCTGCTTCATCACCAGCAGACGGTTAGCCAGCAGGCGGGCGACGCCGAGGTCGTGGGTCACAATCACCACCGCCAGGTTCAGCTCCACGACCAGGCCGCGCAGCAGATCGAGCAGGCGCGCCTGCACCGATACGTCCAGCCCGCCGGTGGGCTCATCCATAAACACCAGCTTCGGCTGCGTCACCAGATTGCGGGCGATTTGCAGGCGCTGCTGCATCCCGCCGGAAAAGGTGGTGGGCAGGTCGTCAATGCGCGAAGGCGGGATCTCCACCTCCTGCAGCCACTGTCCGGCGGTGGCGCGAATATTGCCGTAGTGACGGGACCCGGTGGCCATCAGGCGTTCGCCGATATTGCCGCCGGCCGAGACCTGGCGGCGCAGGCCGTCCATCGGATGCTGATGCACCACGCCCCATTCGGTGCGCAGCAGACGTCGGCGCTCCGCTTCGCTCATGGCGTATAGCGAGCGCTGTTGATACAGCACTTCTCCCTGCTGCGGGGCCAGGCGGGCGGAGATCGCTTTCAGCAGCGTGGTTTTTCCGGAGCCGGATTCGCCGACGATACCCAGCACCTCCCCCGGCCACAGCTCAAACGAGACGTCGCTGAAGCCTTTGCCCGGCGCGTAGAGGTGGGTCAGGTTGTTCACCGTCAGTAACGGATGACTCATTTTTTCTGCTCCTCGCTCTGTTGGCGGCAATAATCGGTATCGGAGCAGACAAACATCCGTTTGCCGCTGTCGTCGAGCACCACTTCGTCAAGATAGCTATGGCGAGATCCGCAGATGGCGCAGGGTTCATCCCACTCCTGAACGGTAAACGGATGATCGTCGAAATCGAGGCTCTCAACCGGGGTATACGGCGGTACCGCGTAGATGCGTTTTTCGCGTCCGGCGCCGAACAGCTGTAGCGCAGGCATCATATGCATCTTCGGATTATCGAATTTTGGAATCGGCGACGGATCCATCACGTAGCGGCCGTTGACCTTCACCGGGTAGGCGTAGGTGGTGGCGATATGGCCGAAGCGGGCAATATCTTCGTACAGCTTCACCTGCATCACGCCGTACTCCTCCAGCGCGTGCATAGTGCGGGTTTCGGTTTCGCGCGGCTCGATAAAGCGCAGCGGCTCCGGGATCGGCACCTGGAAGATCAGGATCTGATCGTCAGTCAGCGGCGTTTCCGGGATCCGGTGGCGGGTCTGGATCAGCGTGGCGTCTTCGGTGCGCTCGGTGGTCGCGACGCCGGTCACGCGTTTGAAAAACTGACGAATCGATACCGCGTTGGTGGTGTCGTCGGCGCCCTGATCGATCACCTTCAGGACGTCATTTTCCCCGATGACGCTGGCGGTAAGCTGGATACCGCCGGTTCCCCAGCCGTAGGGCATCGGCATCTCGCGACCGCCGAAGGGCACCTGGTAGCCGGGGATGGCCACCGCTTTCAGGATGGCGCGGCGGATCATGCGTTTGGTTTGCTCGTCGAGATAAGCAAAGTTATAGCCGGTCAGTGCGTTAGCCACGTTGATTCTCCCGTTGCAGGCGTTTAAGCAGCGCCAGTTCGGCCTGGAAATCGACATAGTGGGGAAGTTTAAGGTGCGAAACGAAACCGGCGGCCTCGACGTTATCGGCATGGGCCAGCACAAACTCTTCATCCTGGGCAGGGCCCGCCACCTCTTCGCCATACTCCGGCGCCTGGAGCGCGCGGTCAACCAGCGCCATCGCCATCGCTTTGCGCTCGCTCATGCCGAACGTCAGGCCGTAGCCGCGGGTAAAGTGCGGCGGTTCATCCTGAGGGTCGACAAAGCCGTTGACCATCTCGCATTCGGTCATCAGCAGTTCGCCGATAGTGACGGTGAAGCCCAGCTCTTCGGGTGCGATCTCCACCGCGACGTAGCCGCTGCGAATTTCACCAGCAAACGGATGGTTGCGTCCGTAGCCGCGCTGGGTGGAGTAGGCCAGCGCCAGCAGGTAGCCCTCGTCGCCGCGCACCAGCTGCTGCAGGCGCGAAGAGCGCGAACAGGGATAAACCGGCGGATGGCGGGTGATATCGTCGGGCTGCGCGTCGGTATCCCGCTCCGCTTTCGCCAGCCCCTGCTGGACGAGCAGATTAAAGACGTGCGGCGTCGCTTCCTGCGGTGCGCTATCGGTCGCCAGCGGCGGCGTTTCGCCGTTGGCCAGCAGGGTAAAATCGAGCAGACGGTGGGTGTAATCGTAGGTCGGGCCGAGCATCTGGCCGCCGGGGATATCTTTATAGACCGCCGAGATACGGCGCTCAAGGCGCATACCGGCGGTGTCGACAGGCTCGCTGACCGCCAGCCTTTGCAGGGTGGTGCGATAAGCGCGCAGCAGAAAAATCGCTTCGACGCTGTCGCCGCTGGCCTGCTTCAGCGCCAGCGCCGCCAGCTCCCGGTCGGCGATGCCGCCTTCGGTCATGACCCGATCCACCGCCAGATTAAGCTGTTGGCTAATCTGATCAACGCTGATTTCAGGAAGCCGTCCCTCGCCTCGGCGTTTCTGTTCCTGTAGGGCGTGAGCGGCGACGATCGCCTTCTCGCCGCCTTTGACGGCTACGTACATTAGCAGACCTCGACGTGAGTGGTGCGCGGAATCGCCAGCAGGCGTTCGCCGCAGGTGAGGATCAGATCGATTCCCAGCGGGAACGGATGCGGACGCTCGGTCAATTCTTCAATAATGCATTCCGGCAGCTGCGGGGCGATCATCCGCTCTTCGGCGATCCCCGCGCCGGTCAGCCGCAGCATCCGGCCGCCGCTCAGGCTGGCAAGCTGAACCACCAGCGTGACGCCGGTTTCCGGGGCGACGACGGTACCGGCGGAAAGCACGTTCAGCTGCTCGGCGCTGATGCTGTCGCTGGCGACGGCGAAGGTCGCCTGCTGCGGCTGCTCGACCAGCGGCGCGCCGGTATGAAAGCGCAGATTCTGGCCGACAAGATCGTTATGCAGCGCGGGAGCGAGCCAGACCGGCGTGTCGTGATCCACCAGCGTCAGCAGCAGGCTGGTGGAGGCGACGTTCAGCGGCTGCCAGCCGTGCTGAAGCTGCTGCAGGGAGACAATCACTCCCGGCTCGCTCATCGCCTTCAGCAGGCGGCGGAAACTGTGCTGGGCATCCTGCACAGCCAGGGTAAAGGCGGGTTGTAATGTCATGCGTTATCTCCGCGAACCAGAGTAAAGAAGTCGACCCGGCTGGCGTTGACTTCGGCGCGTCGGGCTTCAATGCGCGCGCTGCGTTGTTCTTCCAGCGGGGTTATCAGGGTTTCCATCAGGGTGTGAAAATGGTGTGGCGACTGCATCAGGGCATCAATGGCCGCGCAGCGTTCAGCGTGCGGGCGGTCGCGGCCCAGAATCCAGCTATAGCCGAGGGTGCCGTCGGCCAGGCGAATGGCGGCGCGGGTTAAGGTGGCGTCTCCGGCGAAGAATCGGTCGCCGATGCCGCCCATACGCGCCTGCAGCTGCACCAGCCCGGTCTCCGGGGCGCGAATCAGCTCATACTGCGGCGCGAGCTGCAGCGCCTGCATCCGCGCCGCCAGTTCTTGTGGTTCACTGTGGGCCAGCACGGACATCCAGCGCTGGCGGGTTGCGGTATCAAAGTGCATTCAGTGCTCCATGGTGAATTCAATCATGTCGGCGCGGGTCAGGCTGACGGAGTACTCCGTCGCGCTCTGCTCGCCCTGGCGATGATTCAGGGTGCGCACGCACAGCAGCGGCGCCATGTTGGGAATGCCGAGAATATTGCTCTCTTTGGCCTGCGCGCGTCGGGCGCTGATTTTGGTGCGCACGCGGGTCAGTTCGATATCAAGCCGATCGCGCAGCAGGTCATGGAGAGAGCCGTGGGTAAAGGTTTGTAGAACCGGCCACAGCTGCAGGTCGGTAAAGTAGTGGTCGATCAGATACAGGGCGACGCCGTTCACGCGGCGCAGGGTGCGCAGGTGAATGACGTTATCGCCTTCACTGATAGCAAACGCCTCGGCAACGTGGCTGCTGGCCGGACGCACCACCGACAGCAGCTTCTCGCTGGTTGGGTGGCTGCCCTGTTCGAGAAGATTCTGGCTAAAGCGGGCCTGGGCGTTGAGCGGATAATCTATCGGGCGCATCAGCACCAGCACGCCGACGCCCTGACGGCGCTGGACCCAGCCGCGTTCGACGAGCTGATCGATGGCCCGGCGCAGGGTGTGGCGGTTAACCTCAAAGCGGGACGCCAGCTGCTGCTCGGCGGGCAGATAGTCGCCGCAGCGGTAATGATGGCGAAGCTCTTGCTCCAGTTTGGCGGCAATTTCCTGATATCGCGTTGGATAACTGGTCGGATGTCTGGATAAGTACATGTCAATCGAGCCTCACTAAGGACAAGGAAGTATTTCCCTCTGAGCGTGGGCCGATCCTGACGGTTTTTTGTTACATTTCGGTTAACTCATGATGACCGGGGGATGAAGAGTTGATGCCGGTGGAATGACAGGGTAAGGGGGAGTGAATGCACAGATGCCATCACTCCGCCCTCTCTCCCTTTCGGGGTGAGCACAGGGTGAGGGGAAAAGGCCAGCGTTAAGGCTCTTTCACCACGTTGACCATCCACGGGACGCCAAAGCGGTCGATAACTTTACCGAAGCCGTGCGCCCAGAAGGTTTCCTGCCAGGCCATCTCAATCTGCCCGCCGTCGGCGAGGCCGTCAAACCAGCGTTTACCCTCAATAACATCCTGCGAGTCCAGCACGACGGTAAATCCGGCGTAGCGCTCCATGTTGCTGGAGGGGCTGTCGCTGAGCATCAGGATACTATCGGCAATGCGCAGGCTGGCGTGCGCGATACCGTCGGCAGCCAGATGCTGGCCGGAAGGGCAGCCATCTTCGGCGTCCTGCGTATTCTGCGGCATTTCACCCCAGGTGATTTTGTGGATGAGCTCCGCGCCCAGCGCCTGCTGGTAGAAAGCGATGGCGGCAGCGCAGTTGCCGCTAAAAGCGATATAGGGACTTAAGGGCATAACCATTACCTCAGGTAACGAATATTCCATTAAGCGTAGAAGGGGATTGCAGAATTAAGCCAGGCGGCAGCGAAGGATTCCGGGAGGCCACGGGAAAATATATTTCCCCCCGACAACGGGCGTCGGGGGAATAAAATCAGTTCTTTTTAACAAATTCGGATTTTAGCTTCATCGGGCCAAAACCATCTATTTTACAGTCAATATTATGATCGCCTTCAACCAGGCGGATATTCTTCACTTTAGTGCCGATTTTTAGCATCGAAGAGCTGCCTTTAACCTTCAGATCTTTTACCACGGTGACGCTGTCGCCGTCGGCGAGTAAATTACCGTTGGCGTCTTTGACCACCAGCGCGTCGTTATCGTCCGCAGGCTCGGCATTGTTCCATTCGTGGGCGCATTCCGGGCAGATAAACATGCCGCCGTCTTCATAAGTGTATTCAGAATGGCATTTTGGGCAGTGTGGCAGTTGCATGACGTTCCTCGCGATTACTGGGTAAAACAGGACGTTGGTCCTTTAAATGGTGGCTGATAGCCGAAAGTAATGCTGATTATAGCGCAATCCCGCACTTTTGTCGGGCCTTTTTTATGACTTATCGCAGCGGAGAAAGAGGATATATATCGTGAGGCCTGGCGGGCTTATTTTCATAAAAAGCGCAGGATATTTGCGGAAATGTATCGCTAAGTTCCAATATTCATTGAACTTATTGCTTTTGGATGACTCTGTTTAAGGGTAGGTAAATTTTTGTGAAGTTGATCCCAAATTTAAACGCTGTTAGGGTAAAAAGGCGAGAACGCAAATTCACTACACTTATTAGCGGTACCGCTTATTTCATTATGGCCAGAGCAGGCGTCAACAGGTTCGGTTGTACGGACTGTCAGCAGACAGTGCAGGCAAACCTGCTACGCTTGAAATGTGGAGCACAGCAATTCGCCGCTCCCAACGCATGACGCGAATGACCTTGTCATTCGGCGGAGATTCGTGCGCTCAAGGCGAGAGCAAAAGAGGATAATTATGCTTAAAAGGAAAAAAGTAAAACCCATCACGCTTCGGGATGTGACCATCATTGATGATAGCAAACTGAAGAAAGCGATTACCGCAGCGTCGCTGGGTAACGCGATGGAGTGGTTCGATTTTGGGGTATATGGTTTTGTTGCATATGCGCTTGGTAAGGTCTTTTTCCCCGATGCCAACCCCAGCGTGCAGATGATTGCCGCGCTCGGTACTTTCTCGGTTCCCTTCTTAATTCGTCCATTAGGCGGCCTGTTCTTCGGGATGCTGGGCGACAAATACGGTCGACAAAAGATTCTGGCGATAACCATCGTTATCATGTCGATAAGTACATTCTGTATCGGCCTTATTCCGTCGTATGCCACGATTGGTATCTGGGCGCCGATCCTGCTGCTGCTGTGTAAAATGGCGCAGGGCTTCTCGGTGGGCGGCGAATATACCGGTGCCTCTATCTTTGTTGCAGAGTACTCGCCTGACCGTAAACGCGGCTTTATGGGCAGCTGGCTGGACTTCGGTTCGATAGCCGGTTTTGTCATGGGCGCGGGCGTAGTCGTGCTGATTTCCAGCGTGGTGGGCGAAGAGAACTTCCTCGACTGGGGCTGGCGTATTCCGTTCTTCCTGGCGCTGCCGTTAGGGATTATCGGACTTTATCTGCGTCATGCGCTGGAAGAGACGCCGGCGTTCCAGCAGCACGTTGATAAAATGGAGCAGGGCGACCGCGAGGGCCTGCAGGATGGGCCGAAAGTCTCTTTCAAAGAGATTGCGACCAAACACTGGCGTAGCCTGCTAACCTGTATCGGTCTGGTGATTTCCACCAACGTGACCTACTACATGTTGCTGACCTACATGCCGAGCTACCTGTCGCATAACCTGCACTATTCTGAAGACCACGGGGTGCTGATCATCATCGCCATCATGGTCGGGATGCTGTTCGTTCAGCCGGTTATCGGTATGCTCAGCGACCGTTTTGGCCGTCGTCCGTTCATCCTGATTGGTAGCGTGGCGCTGTTCGGGCTGTCGATTCCGGCGTTTATCATGATTAACAGTAACGTCCTTGGCCTGATTTTCGCCGGTCTGCTGTTGCTGGCGGTGGTGCTGAACTGCTTTATCGGGGTGATGGCCTCGTCGCTGCCGGCGATGTTCCCGACCCACATCCGCTTTAGCGCCCTGGCCAGCGCCTTTAACATCTCGGTGCTGATTGCCGGTCTGACGCCGACTCTGGCGGCGTGGCTGGTGGAAAGCACGCAGAACCTGATGATGCCGGCTTACTATCTGATGGTGGTGGCGTTGATTGGTCTGATTACCGGCCTGTCGATGAAAGAGACCGCCAATCGTCCGCTGAAAGGGGCGACGCCAGCGGCTTCGGATATTCAGGAAGCGAAAGAAATTCTCGGCGAGCACTACGATAACATCGAACATAAAATCGAAGATATCGATCAGGAAATCGCCGACCTGCAGGAAAAACGTTCTCGTCTGGTGCAGCAGCATCCGCGCATCAACGACTAAATCGTTTTGCCAGTAATTCATGCCGCCGCGGGCTTCCCCGGCGGCATTTTTTATGTCCTGAGCGGCTACGGGCTTGAGGTCATTCGCGGACCGCCCAGGCCCGATAAGGACCGGGCGGTGCCCCAGGAAGAGAGCGGGCTACGGCTTAGCTATGGGCCAGAAAGCGCGCCAGCCGCTGCTGCAGAATTTGATTTTCGCGGCTCAGGCGCGCGTTCTCGTCCAGCAGCGTTAAGGCCACAGCGATGCCCGGCCAGTCCAGCTCCAGCTCTTTGCGCAGGCGTACGGCGCGGTGAACGATGGTCACCGCGCTATCGTCAAACAGCCAGTTTTCCCGCTGCGGCTGGCGCGGCTCGATCATGCCGAGGCCAACAATCTCGTTAAGCTCCTCTTCGGAAAGGCCGGTGTGGAGACAAAACTCGGTAATCGTGAACGTCACTGTTATCTTAGCCATCAGGCTTTCCCCCATGTCTTACGCGGCTCGAAGCTGGATTGTGCATCCGCCAGCTGCTGCCAGAGCTCACGGCTCTTCTCATCTGGTTTTGGCGGCATGACGATTTTTATCACCGCATACAGGTCGCCGGTGGTGGTTTTGCTGGTCAGCCCTTTGCCCTTCACCCGCAGCCGCTGACCGGCCTGGCTGCCCGGCGGAATGGTCAGCAGGATGCTCTCTTTCAGCGTCGGGATAGTGACCCTGGTGCCTAGCGCTGCTTCCCACGGCGCCAGCGGCAGGACGATTTCAAGGTTGTGTCCGACGATATCAAACAGCGGATGCGGGGCGATATGAATCACCAGCCACAGGTCGCCGTTAGGGCCGCCATTTTCGCCGGGGGTGCCCTGGCCTTTCAGGCGGATCCGCTGGCCGTCGACGACGCCCGCGGGAATTTTCACGTTCAGGGTTTTCGGCGTTTCGCTTTCGACCATGCCAAAGACGTTATAAACCGGCAGCTTATAGCTGATGGTGCGCGTCTGCTCGGCCAGGGTCTCCTCAAGGAATACCGCGACTTCTATCTCTAAGTCATGACCGCGGACGCCGTGCTGGCGGCGGCTATGGTGCGCCTGCTGGCCAAACATGGAGGAGAAGATGTCGTCGAAGTCCTGCTGGCTATAGCTCTGCTCGTGGGAATGCTGCTGCTGACGGCCAAACTGCGGATCGTTACGGTGCTGCCAGAGCTGGTCGTATTCGGCGCGGCGCTGGTCATCTTTAAGCACTTCCCAGGCTTCGGCGAGATCTTTGAATTTGGCTTCGGCATCGTTTTCTTTGCTGACATCGGGGTGGTATTTACGTGCCAGACGGCGATAGGCGGTCTTAATGGTTTTCAGATCGTCCGTTGGCTGAACCCCTAAAATGGCATAATAATCCTTTAATTCCATGATGTTATCTCATTTATGCGCAATATTATGGTTACAGATCCCTGGATCAGGTGTCTTTACTAAGCGTAGGGCAAATGAGGGCGGATGTGGGGGAAAAATGGCGCAAACTTGACGCCGTCGGAATTGACGGCGGCCAAGCGTGAACGCCAGCTATTCGCTGGAGCGCCTGCGGTTTCTGCGCAACCCTTCCAGCAGCACAAGGGCAGCGCCAATGGCTCCGCCCATCACGGGGAGCGCGGCGGGCGCGTTGGGGAACAGATGAACGATGGTCACATCGGTCACCATCATGGAACCGGCTATCCAGCCGATGAGCGCACCGCCCAGCATCACCACGGACGGGAAGCGGTTGAGAATAGCCAGCACCAGCTTGCTGCCGAGGACGATAATCGGAATGCTGATCAATACGCCCAGCGCGACCAGAAGCAGATGGCCTTTTCCGGCGGCGGCCACCGCCAGCACGTTATCCAGCGACATAATGACATCGGCAACGGTAATGGTGACCGCGGTACGCCACAGGCTGCTGGAGCTGCTGACATCATTCTCTTCTTCCTGATTGGTCACCAGCTTGATGCCAATCCACAGTAGCATCAGCGCGCCGACCACTTTAAGCCACGGCAATGAGAGTAAATAGATCGCAATAGCTAAAAGCAGCACGCGCGCCGCTATTGCGCCGACGGTACCGATGATAATCGCTTTGGTACGCTGCTGAGGCGGCAGTTTACGGCAGGCCATCGCGATCACCACCGCGTTGTCGCCACCCAATAACAGATCGATAGCAATAATTTGCAGCAGAATAACCGCCACGTCCCACTGACTGAAAAACGCATTCATACCCAACTCATCGAACCAAAAAAGAGAACCTACGGAAAAACGCAGGGGCGAAGCGTACTCTCGTTAGGGCACTCTGGCCACCTTACAGAGAGACCGCGCGCAGCGAGTGATTGAAAAATATCGTTACCAATCATTGCATGGTCCGGCAATGATTCGCAGGCAAAGGATGATATTTTGTTCGTAGAAATACATCTGCCGTTCACCTATCGCAAGGACTAACTACATGCCCGGCCATAAGAATTTACTCACATTTGCCTTTATCGGCGCTACCCTGTTTCCGCTTATGGCGACCGCTGCTGATGCGCCGACTTTTACGCCTGAACAAGAGGCCCGTATTGGCAAAATCGCCGCGGATTACTTAGTCGCGCATCCGGAAGTGCTGCTGCAGGCCAGCCAGAAGCTACAGCAAATTCAGCAACAGCAGCAGGCCAGCGCCGCGACCCAGGCGGTACTGAAGAATGCGGCCGCGCTGACCCAGGATAAAAATACGCCAACCTACGGCCCGAAAGAGGGCAAAGTCACGGTCATTGAATTCTTTGATTATCAGTGCGTTTACTGCAGTCGTCTGGCGCCGGTAATGGAGCAGGTGATTAAAGAGAACCCGCAGACCCGCTTTGCCTTTAAAGAGTGGCCGATCTTTGGCAGCCGTTGGGAAACCTCGCTTGAAGCGGCCAAAACCGGCCTGCAGATTTATCAGCAGAAGGGCGCAGAGGCTTATCTGACCTACCATAACGGGATCTATTCCACCGGACATAACGAAGGCAAGCTGACGGCTGCCGACATCCAGCAGCAGGCGAAGAAAGTGAATTTCGACGCGAAGAAAGCGGCGGACGTTGAGCCGGTACTGGAAAGCACCAATCAGCTGGCGCAGGAAATTGGCCTGAGCGGGACGCCGGGCGTTATCGTGATGCCGACTACCGGCGCCACGGAAGCGACGATCACCGTATTCCCGGGGCTGGCGGATAAAGCCTCGCTGGATGCGGCGATCAAGAAAGCGGGCGGCTGATAATCAACGCGTCCGCCGGACGGCGGGCGCGATTTAGCGATGACAGCAGCGCTGCAGCATCGACATAATGACCTGAAAAAGCTCATCTTTAGCCTGCTGCTCCGTGATGACGCCGTTCACTACCGCGGCCGATAGCCCGTCGGCGGAGCCGAGCATGGCGAGAATGGCCGCCTCGCTGAGATTCTCACTCTCGCAAAGCGGCGAAAAATAGTCCCGACATTTTCCGGTAAAGGTGGCGATGCACTCTTGTTTGATCTTCTCCAGCTCTGGCGTCCCGGCCAGCGCGGCCATGACGCTGGGCATCTCGCGCCCCTGAAGCAGCACGCACTCGATATAGGCGTTGGCGATCGCCGAGGCCAGCTTCTCCGCATTCGGTTCGGTATTGCGCAGTATCTCATCCATTCGCGCCGTCTGGCGTTGGTCGTATTCGCGATAAAGCATCGCGAAAAGCCCTGAACGGCTGTCGAAGTGATCGTAAACCACGGGTTTCGTCACGCCCGCCTGCGTCGCCAGATAACCCAACGTCAGAGCATCGGTCCCTTCTTGCCGAATAATATGCCAGGCGACATCAATCAGCTGCTTGCGCCGCTCTTCTCGCGTTAAACGCTGACGTACGAGTGGTTCAGACATGGAAACATTCTCCCGTTGACATATTAATATACCAACAGTAACTTACTGATGGTAAGTTACTGTTGGTATATAAGACTACGTCCAATATCGTTATAGCGCAACTGGGGTATCCGTCATGCATGCATTAATCGTGGTTTCTCATCCTCTCAAGACGTCGCTGACTCACAGCGTAGCGACGGCGATTGCGCAAGGAATTGCCGAATCCGGCCCGCAGCATACGGCTGACATAGCGGATTTAACGCAGGAAGGCTTTAACCCGGTATTTGCCGAGCCGGATATCGCCGCATTTCTGCAAACCGGCGACACGCCGCCCGACGTGATGGCCGAGCAGGCCAGAATTGATAACGCCGACGCGCTGGTGCTGGTTTTTCCCGTTTACTGGTGGTCGATGCCTGGGCTGTTAAAGGGCTGGGTTGACCGCGTGTTTTCAAACGGCTGGGCCTATGAGGAGACCGCCGACGGCGATGTCGTGAAGAAGCTGGGCCGCCTGCGGGTGCATCTGGTGGCATTAGGCGCAGCGAGTCAACAAACGTATGACAAGCACGGGTTTACCGATGCTTTTCATGCGCAGATTGTCCACGGGATTTTTGATTACTGCGGGGCGACGGTAGCCAGTTCGCAGATGCTGCTGTTGCCTGACCTGAAAACGGCGGAGGCGCATCTGGAGGCGGGGCGCCAGCTGGGAAGAAAGATGTTTGTCTGAGGCTCGCTTCGCTCCCGAGCCTGGGTTTCCGCCGGGCGGCTTTATCCGGGCCCGGCCTGAAAAAATATTATCAATGGCTTATGTGCATCATATCGGTACAGAACGCGCGATAATCCCACGAGGGGGCGTCATGCTGATATGCCATGTTTTCATCGCGTTATGTTGCCCTGCGCGGACGGCATCTGACGACATTTTTGGTGTTAGCCAGAGGTACCTTATTGTATAATCCTCCGGTTCCCCTTCTGGAAAATAATGATGAATAAATTACAGCGTTTCGAAAGTCTCGGTGATAATTGTGAGTTTGCTTTCTTTCTCAGAGAGTCAGGTTATGATGAAGGCAGCTTGTTTCGTTGGACTTTAATAAAAAACTATCATGCTCTTCTAAAACTAATAGAATCTGATTTTGCTGGTTTGTATGTCTATGAAAACCTGACCCCATCCTGGCAGGATATGGTGCTTGATCAGCAGTATGATATTTGTTTTCATACTGAAATGTATAGCGATAATAAAAATGATAGCTGGGTCTGGCGTTATTCTGCACAGGAAAATGATCTTATTTATAAAAAAGAAGTAGAGAAGATTAATTACCTGATAAGCAAATTTAAGAAAAGCCTTGTTGATGACAATAAAATTTTTGTCGTAAAAAGCAATGGCAATAATCTTGATGATATAGTATCCGCTTTAGCAAAAGAGTTTAAGAAGCACGGTAACAGTAAAATACTTTACGTGAAAAGTAACGTTGAAACTTCAGCTCCAGGTGAAATCAAGAAAGTGACTGATAATCTTTTTATTGGTGCAATCGATAGATTTGCCGACTATAGCCGGGCAAATGAATACTCGCGTGAAGGCTGGCAGGCAATAATTGATAATGCTGTAAAGATTATGTGAATTTTTAGCAGCGTATTAATATACGCTGCATTTTTTAGCTGGTAGTAATAAAGCACGTTTTTGGGTAATGATTTAACAGCGAGTAATTATAAACGGCTTCATTCTTGTAGTATGAGTTAGGGTAGAAATTGACTTCTTTTCCCAGCAGGGAGGCTAAAATTGCCACATGAAGTCTGTCGGTATTTACAACTTTATACTCTTCAAGAAAGTTGATCATGCAGCGGGT
This sequence comes from Klebsiella sp. RCJ4, assembly GCF_009025755.1. NCBI lineage: Bacteria > Pseudomonadati > Pseudomonadota > Gammaproteobacteria > Enterobacterales > Enterobacteriaceae > Klebsiella > Klebsiella sp. RCJ4. The sequence goes on along the minus strand of NZ_WCIN01000037.1, from coordinate 224,167 downwards.
AGAGTTTCGTGCCAGAAATTCATTATCCCAATAGTCGCCATTCCACGTGAGCGAAATATCATGATTGTTTTCTTTATGTTCTCCTGTCAGAGACTCTGAATCTGTTCTGAAACAGTTTGCCTGTTGTTTATAGGCAGGTTTAAGAGACAGGTACTGGCTAAGATCGAGATAAAATGCCATGTCATCAGCAATGAATACGTTCTTATTTGGCTCATAGCTGAGAGATTTTATATAATCGAAAGTGGTATTTTCTCGGCAAAAGACAACTAACTTATCTATATTATTAGTGAATAAATCGCTATACCCTCTGATGGTCGAAGGCATAATGATCGTTTTGTGAAATTTGTGAATATTACTTTGAATAAAATCGCGGCCCTCAGCATACAGTCCTTCTATGAGGTTTCCTCCGCCACCAAAAATTAAAATATCAGTATCAGCGCTGTAGCGCTCATCGGCCCTGTAAGGAACATAGGTAAGCGCATTTCGTTCGAAAAAATCGTACGTTGCCGATGCAATCACGCCATCACCCGCGTTACCGGGGTTTGCCTTATAGACAAATCGATGAGATGGATGATAGGATTTTAGAAATAAATCAAATTTTAACTCTGCACTGGTCATTTTTTATCCTGTTTAACAGAAGCTATTGATTGCTATCTTAATATTACTTCAACTCACTCATTATTATAGAAAAGTCTAGGTTACTAAGGAAAGATCACAATGAAAAAAGTTCTTATAATGACGCCGGACATAGAGGGGCCTGTCCGTAACGGCGGCATTGGTACTGCTTTCACTGCCCTTGCCACTACTTTGGCAAAAAAGGGTTATGATGTCGATGTATTGTATACATGTGGTGACTATTCGGAGTCTTCTGCATCAACTTTTAGCGATTGGTCACGTATTTATAGCACCTTTGGTATTAATCTGCTAAGTACCGGTCTGGTAAAAGAGATTAATATTGATGCGCCTTATTTTAGAAGAAAAAGTTACTCAATTTTACTCTGGCTGAAAGAAAATAATGTCTACGACACTATTATTTCTTGTGAGTGGCAGGCAGATCTGTATTACGCTTTATTAAGTAAAAAGAATGGCACTGATTTTGAAAATACAAAATTCATTGTCAATACTCATAGCTCAACATTATGGGCTGATGAAGGTAATTACCAGCTCCCATATGATCAGAATCATCTTGAACTCTATTATATGGAGAAAATGGTTGTTGAGATGGCTGATGAAGTCGTTAGTCCTTCTCAGTATTTAATTGACTGGATGTTGAGTAAACACTGGAATGTTCCTGAAGAACGCCACGTTATTTTAAATTGTGAGCCATTTCAAGGGTTTGAGACGAGAAGTGATGTTGTCGTAAAAACAAATGAAACACCCGCTTCAGGCGTTGAGCTTGTATTTTTCGGCCGGCTTGAAACCCGTAAAGGGCTCGATATCTTCCTGCGCGCATTAAGAAAGCTCTCTGACGAAGACAAAGAGACGATCTCTGGCGTGACCTTCCTCGGGAAGAATGTCACGCTGGGTAAAATTGATTCCTTTACCTATATCATGAACCAGACCAAAAATCTGGGTCTGGCAGTCAATATCATCAGCGATTACGATCGTACTAATGCTAATGAATATATAAAAAGAAAAAATGTATTAGTCATCATCCCATCGCTCGTTGAAAACTCTCCGTATACAGTTTATGAGTGCCTGGTTAATAACGTTAACTTCCTCGCCTCAAACGTCGGAGGAATTCCAGAACTGATTCCGCAAGAGCATCATGCTGAGGTTCTGTTTACCCCAACGCCGGTTGATTTGTACGGTAAAATCCACTATCGCTTAAAGAATATAAATATCAAGCCTGGGCTGGTTGAGTCACAGGAAAATATCCAGGCAGCGTGGTTTGCCGCTATTGAGCGAAAAGATAACAGCGTCTTCAAAAAAATAGATGAATTGAATCGCCCGTTAGTTAGCGTGTGTATCACTCATTTCGATCGCCACCATTTGCTCCAGCAGGCACTTGCCTCAATTAAAACGCAGACGTATCAAAATATTGAAGTCATTTTAGTTGATGATGGAAGTACAAAAGAAGAATCTCATCGTTATTTGAACCTTATCGAGAACGATTTTAACGCTCGAGGCTGGAAAATCATCCGTAGTTCTAATAACTACCTGGGCGCAGCGCGAAATTTGGCTGCGCGACACGCCTCCGGTGAATATCTGATGTTTATGGACGATGATAATGTCGCTAAACCTTTTGAGGTTGAGACATTTGTCACGGCAGCATTAAACTCCGGGGCCGATGTGTTAACCACCCCAAGCGATCTTATTTTTGGTGAAGAGTTCCCTTCTCCGTTCCGTAAAATGACGCACTGCTGGCTGCCGTTAGGCCCGGATTTAAATATCGCCAGCTTTAGCAACTGCTTTGGCGATGCTAATGCCCTTATTCGCAAAGAAGCTTTCGACAATATCGGTGGCTTTACTGAAGATTATGGTTTAGGCCATGAAGATTGGGAGTTTTTTGCGAAAGTCTCCTTACAAGGCTATAAATTGCAGCTCGTTCCTGAACCGCTGTTTTGGTACAGAGTAGCAAACTCCGGAATGTTGTTAAGCGGAAATAAGAGCAAAAATAACTATCGTAGTTTCCGTCCATTTATGGATGAAAATGTAAAATATAATTATGCGATGGGGTTGATTCCTGCTTACCTCGAAAAAATTCATGAACTGGAGAGCGAGGTGAGCCGACTGCGTAGCATCAATGGCGGCCACTCTGTCAGCAATGAACTGCAGCTTTTAAATCATAAGATTGATGGTCTTATTTCCCAGCAAAGAGATGGCTGGGCCCATGACCGCTTTAATGCCCTTTATGAAGCCATTCACGTTCAGGGCGCCAACAGAGGCAGAAGTCTGGTTCGTCGGGTGGGCAGAAAAGTTAAATCCCTGTTGAAATAGCAGCGTCCGCGGAGCTCGAAAGGGCTCCGCAAAAAAGAGTTTTAATGAAGTTTAATTGTTCGACGCACTCAGCTCACCCCGCAGGCGTTGAACAGCGCGCTTGCCGCGCTGGCCCCGAAGGGGTGAGCCGCTGTGCGGCGAATAATCGAACGGAGTTCGATGAAGAGTCCGGCCGCAGAAAAGCAAAAACCCAGCCATAGGCTGGGTTCTCTGAATAAGTGGTACCCGGACTCGGACTAACGCCGCAGGCGTTGAACAGCGCGCTTGCCGCGCTGGCCCCGAAGGGGTGAGCCGCTGTGCGGCGAATAATCGAACGGAGTTCGATGGAGAGTCCGGCCGCAGAAAAGCAAAAACCCAGCCATAGGCTGGGTTCTCTGAATAGTGGTGCCCGGACTCGGAATCGAACCAAGGACACGGGGATTTTCAATCCCCTGCTCTACCGACTGAGCTATCCGGGCAACGGGGCGCATTAAACCGTAATCCGTACGCGGCGTCAATCAAATTTCTCGATTTATCTACCGGTTGCTTAAGTTTGCGGCAATTCTGCACCTGAAGACGCTTTTTTGCTGAAAATTACATCATACCGTTGTCGCCTTCACGGATTTTCCAGCCGCTGGTCACCGAGATAGCGCGGCGTAATCCGGAGATCGCGTAGTCGCCAACAATGTCTTCGTCATCGCGCGGCGAGCTGATCGTGATTTCCGCATCGACGCCGTGACGATAGGCGCCGTGGTGGCTAAAGATGGTGCCGATAAAACATCTATCGTTCAGCCAGACCGGGATATATGCCACGGTTTCATAGATATAGTTCGACGCTACCCCGCTATAGTAGTTTTCCGCGTCGTCGGATGATGTGCCCGGAGGAATAGGGCAAATTGGCGCGTCATTGTCGCTCTGTGGCTTATCCTTGAGCAGGCTGCTCTGCATCACTTCCAGCGACTTCAGCAGGTCTGACTTTTCCCGCTCATTCAGCGCGGGCGTCAGAGGCTGGTCTTTTTCCGGCGAGCGAATGTCGTTAAGGGTGTAGCGATAGCGGATTGTCACTGCCGGCGTACTGCCTGAGGGGCCAAACGGGCGCAACAGATAGAGATTGTCTTCGCCAAACTGGCCGTTGTACCAGAGTGCGTAAACCTGGCCGTTAATGCGCACCCAGTGACTCCACTGGTTGGCGCCGCGGCCGTTGAGAGAATAGAGCGCGCCCGGAACGCCTGCGTCAAAATCATCGCCATTGCCGCTATCATCGCTGTTAACCGCAGCAAAAGCGTCGTCGCTGCGTTTTAGTATCCCGGTATAGCTAAAGAGTCCGGTGCCGCCAACGTAGCTGTCGATAATTAAATCGCGTTTACCGTCACCGTCGAGGTCGACCAGCGTAAAGCTCACTTTACCGTTTTCGGAGTCGGCGCTGATATCGGACTGGAGAAACGCCTGCCACTCATCATCGCTGATATCGGCGGACGGTTTCGTCGTCGATACCAGAGAGTCGTCCGCGTAGGTCAGCGTAAAATGGCTGACGTTCCCGCTGAGGGGGAACTGCTCGGCGATATTATTCAGATCCAGTTCAGGATTGGCCTTCTGCTCCTTTAATACGGCGTTATACAGCGCTTTCAGCGCGTTGTTATCGGCATCTTTCTGTTGCTTCGGGATAACCTGGCTCACAAAGGTGGGCAGCATCCACGCGCCGCCGGGGGCGATCTCCCGGCAATCGCCGGTGGTGTATTTCAGGCTCTGGACAAACGTTTTGCCATCCCAGACTCGCTCTTCACCGCTGATGCAGACGGCGATACCGCGGCCTTTATTGAAAAAGGTGAGCACGCCGTCGGCATAGCTGGAGGCGTCGGTGGTGACCAGCTGAGGCTGGGTCATAAACGCCTTGTCGACCACCCACGTTGCATAGCCGTCGTTGTAGGCAGCGCGCCAGCACAGCGCCTGAATCAGCGTGTGGCTTTTATCCAACGGCGTTGCGGTGATCTGGCGCTCAGATGCCGGGATATCCGCGTTTTGCCAGTCGTCGCAATGGCTGTTTAGCAGAGGGACGAGCTGGGGACGGAGTTTCTGCCGCTGCTTTGCCGTCAGCGCTACGGTGGCGGCATTGTGGATGACCGGCGCGGCGATAATTTCCGGCGCGGGCGCGGCTGACAAAATATTCTCATCACCGGCGTCGCCCTGGCGTAACAGCGCATCGGCAGTGCCCAGGCGCTGCTGAAACTCATCCATTTTCAGGAATACGGCGCTGCTGCCCGCGTCGGAGAGCGTCTTACGCTCGCCGTTAAGGGCAAGCTCAATTTTGCCGTTGTGCTCCAGGGCCTGAATCAGGGCCGCCGTTTGGGTGTCATCAAAGCGAAAGTGGCTCTCGTCGGCGGCCTCAAGTGGGCCGTTATCCCGATCGTCAATGAACAGATTTACCGTTGCGTCAGGGGGGATATCGCGTTCGGTTTGCGCGAAAGTCGCCACAGCGATGACGTGCTGCGCCGCGCCCGCATTGCGGGTCAGCAGAACGCTGACTTCGCCCATGGTGGCGCCATAGCCGGCGGCTCGGCAGGTCCCGGTGTTGTCGCAGGCGAGCTCCCAGTCTTTGTGCGCGAAAGAAAAGCCTTGCGGAGAAGCTGCCAGGAGCGGTGTCGAACACAGCCCCATGATGGCAACCCAAAGAAGAGAGCGCATATCAAACCCTGTCAGCATATCGATGAGGAGGGGATTATATGCGCGATGAATTGGTTAAGATATCGGAATCAGGTCAGGGCGCCGCCCATACGGCACTGGGCAAAACGCAAAATGTCTTCTGCCAGGCGACGCGCGGTATCGACATCCGTCTGGCTGCGCTTGATCAGCAGTCGGCTCAGGCAGCCTTCAACGATCAGCTCCATCTGCTTTGCGACCATTGCCGGATCGTCAACTTCGAGCTGGCTAAGCAGTTCATGGGTATAGGCCAGCGAGGCCTGCTTTTGCTGCTCGGCCAGCTGATGGATCGGATGCTGAGGGTCCGGATAAAAAGTACAGGCGGCAATAAACAGGCAGCCGGGATAACGATGGTTGCTTACGCAGGTGGTCAGCGCGGCGTAGCGGGCCAGCAGTTTCTGCTCCGCGCTGAGCGACTCGTCCAGTAAAAGCTGGCGGCGCCAGGCATCGACCTGATGGCTGAGATAGCGAAGCGCGTCGTACAGCAGCGCTTCCTGGTCAGGCCAGAAACGTTTGAGGTCATTGAGCGGGTAAGCCACGCGCTCGGCGACCATTTCCAGCGTGGTGTTAGCGATACCCTCGATTTCGAGGATTTGGATGGCTTCACCCAGGACATCTTCACGTTGCACGGTCTTTTCCTCCATTATTCCTCCTACAGTGTCGCTCACGGTTGTCGATCGCGCAAATGGGCGCTGAATGCCGCGGCATCCATAAAGCCGGTGACGCGCTGCATGGGCTGCTCCTCGCCCTGTTCATTGAAAAACAGAATGGTGGGCAAGCCGAGCACCTGGAGGTGCTTCAGCAGCGCCGCGTCCCGCGCGCTATTTTTGGTGACATCAACCTGCAGCAGAACGGTCTCTTTCAGGGCCTGTTGAACCTCAGGTGAGGTAAAGGTGTATTTCTCGAACTCTTTGCAGGCCACGCACCAGTCGGCGTACAGGTCGAGCATCACCGGTTTACCTTTCGCCTGCGCCAGCGCCTGGTTGAGCTCATCGACGCTATGGATACGGGTAAACTGGAGATGGGACTGCCGTTGCGCGACCGGCGCATCGAAAGCCCAGTCCTGCAGCGGACGGGCGCTGACCAGCGCGGCGCCGAGCATCGCTATTTGCACAATACGCAGCCAGGGGCGCGTGCCGCCCAGCGAGGTAATAAACGCCCAGCTAAAAAAGGCGACGCCAAGTAGCGACCAAAGCCGCAGGCCCCACGGTTCGCCCACGATACGCTCGAGTAAAAATACCGGCAGCGCCAGGATCACAAAGCCAAAGGCGGTTTTGACGTGGGCCATCCACGGGCCGCTTTTCGGCAGCAGACGGTTACCGAATACGGTCACCAGGATCAGCGGCAGCCCCATACCGAGCGCGTAGAGGTACAGGGTACCGCCGCCCAGCCACAGATTACCGCTCTGGGCGATATAGAGCAGAATGGCGCTCAGCGGCGCGGTGGTGCAGGGCGAGCAGATTAATCCGGCAATCGCCCCCATGGCGAATACGCCGCCGGGTGAACCGCCCTGGCGTTTATTGCTCATCAGCGTCAGGCGCGTTTGCAGCGACGAAGGCAGCTGGAGCGTAAACAGACCAAACATCGACAGCGCCAGCAGGATAAACAGCACCGACAGGCCGATCAGCACATAAGGGTGCTGCAGCGCCGCCTGGAACTGCAGGCCCGCAGCGGCAACGACCAGCCCCAGGGCGGTGTAGGTCAGGGCCATACCCTGGACGTAGATAAAGGCCAGCAGCAGCGCGCGGGCGGTGGAGAGACGTTTTTGACCGCCCAGCACGATGCCGGAAATCAGCGGATACATCGGCAGCACGCAGGGGGTAAACGCGATGCCGATACCAATCAAGAGCGCCCACAGCGCGCTAAAGGGGAGAGCGGCATCTTTATTGTCCACAGCGGGGGGCGGAAGGTCAGACGGCGACTCTACCGGCAGCGCCGGGTGCGTTTCCAGCGGCAGAGGCGGGGTCAGCCCAGGTTGCCCGACGGCGGCATCGCTGCTGGAGCGCGCGAGCGCGTTGCCGAGCGGCACGATTTTGGTTTCCGGCGGATAGCAGAAACCGGCATCCGCGCATCCCTGATAAGTCACGGTAAGAGTCGCGCCGGCGGCGGCGTGAGTCAGAGTGACCGGCACGGTCAGGCGCTGGCGGTAAATTTCGCTTTTACCGTAAAACTCGTCCTCATGCCATTCGCCTGCAGGCAGCGAGGGGTCGGTAAACGCCGCATCGGCGGACGTCAGCTTTATCTGTTTACGGTAAAGATAGTAACCATCCTTGATTTGCCAGGTCAGATTAAGATCGTGTTGATTCTGCTGAAAATCGAAGGCAAAAGCCTGGTCAGCAGGAACAAAGTTCGAGCGGCCAGGGGCGTCGAACAGGCCGGCAATGGCCGATGTGCTGCAAAGCAGCAGGATCAGCGTAATGATGCGTTGAGCCATGAGAGGTAATCGTTGTCTCCGTGAATAACGGGCAGAACCAGAAGTTCAGGGGTTTGATACGGGTGATGGGACTTCAGGCAGTCCAGCAGCGCCTGCTGATGGGCAAGGTCGGTTTTCAGCAGCATTTGCACTTCATACTCCTGCTCCAGTTTTCCTTCCCAGTAGTAGAGCGATGTCGCTCCCGGCAGGAGAGTGGCGCAGGCGGCGAGTTTTTCCGCCAGCGCTTTGGCCGCCAGGTCCTGGGCGGTCGCTTCATCCGGCGCGGTACAGAGTACAACAACAGCATCAGGCATCGTCATCGTGAACCTCGTATCAGCGAAAAGAGGCACTATAGCACGCAAGATAGGGAGGATTAACGAAACGGGCCAGGATCTGGCCCGAATTTGAAGAGATTTACAGCATGATGCCGCCGAAAATAAACCCGAGGATCACGCATAGCGTAATGGCGATGACGCCGGGGATCAGGAAGGCATGGTTAAAGACATATTTGCCGATGCGGGTGGAGCCGGTGTCATCCATTTCGACCGCCGCCAGCAGGGTGGGGTAGGTCGGCAGAACGAATAGGGCGGAGACGGCTGCAAATGAGGCGATGGCGGTAAGCGGGCTCACGCCCAGCATCAGCGCGGCGGGCATCAGCGCCTTAGTGGTCGCGGCCTGGGAATATAGCAGGGTCGCGGCGAAGAACAGCACCACCGCCAGCAGCCACGGGTAGTTGTGCAGCAGGTCGCCCGCCACGGTCTGGATATCGCTGATATGGGCTTTGACGAAAGTATCCCCCAGCCATGCGACGCCGAGAACGCAGACGCAGGCGCTCATGCCGGATTTAAAGGTGCTGGCGTTGAGCACTTCACCGGTGTCGATTTTGCAGGTGATGCTTATCAGCGTCGCGATCGTCAGCATAAACACCACAATCGCTTCGTTACGCGGCAGGACCGGATCCTGGATCAGCCCTACGGTATCGCTGATGGCGGTGGCGTAGAACATCACCGCGACGATACCGATCAGAAACAGTAATACCGAGCGTCTGGCGTGCGGCTTCAGTTCAAAAACCTGGCTGCCGCGCAGTTTGACTTCCCCTTTTGCCAGCCGCTCCTGATAAATCGGGTCGTCTTTCAGCTCACAGCCGAGGAAGTTACAGACGATGGCGGTAAGCATGACGGCAATCAGGGTAACCGGAATACAGATCGCCAGTAGCGTCAGGTAGCTGACGCCCAGGGGCTCGAGAATACCGGCAAAGAAGACCACCGCGGCGGAAATCGGCGAGGCGGTAATGGCAATCTGCGAAGCGACCACCGCAATGGAGAGCGGGCGTGAGGGGCGAATGCCCTGTTCTTTCGCCACTTCGGTGATAACCGGTAAGGTTGAGAACGCCGTATGCCCGGTTCCGGCAAGCACGGTCATAAACCAGGTGACCAGCGGCGCGAGAAAGGTGATGTATTTGGGATGACGCCGGAGCATACGTTCGGCAAGGCTGACCAGGTAATCCATCCCTCCGGCGACCTGCATGGCGGCGATAGCGGCGATAACCGCCATAATGATTTCGATGACGTCGAAGGGGATCGCGCCAGGTTTAATTTGAAACACGAGGGTCAGGACGAGGACGCCCAGGCCACCGGCGAAACCGATGCCGATTCCCCCGAGCCTGGCCCCCAGATAAATCGCCAGCAGGACAATAACGAGTTCTGCACCAAACATATTTGCCTTCCTTGTTTTATTAACAAGTTGATATTGGGTTGTTGTAATTTAGTAAATCAATAAGAACAAAAAGGGCATGTCATTGCTGACATGCCCGTGGTTAGTTTAATCGGAAAACCTACTGTTCGCTTTCATCGGTATAACGCTTCGCTTTGTAGGCCGGATGCATCAGGTTTTGCGCAGAGAAGATATCGTCCAGCTCCGCTGCGGTCAGCAGGCCGCGTTCAAGCACCACATCCCGCACGCTTTTGCCCGTTTCAGCGCAGATTTTGCCGACGATATCGCCATTGTGGTGGCCGATATACGGGTTGAGGTAGGTGACGATGCCAATGGAGTTGTAGACGTAGCTTTCACATACCGCTTTGTTGGCGGTGATGCCGCTGACGCATTTTTCCAGCAGGTTGTAGCAGGCGTTGGTCAGAATATGGATAGATTCAAACATCGCCTGGCCAATCACCGGTTCCATCACGTTCAGCTGCAGCTGGCCCGCTTCGGAAGCCATGGTGACGGTGGTGTCGTTACCGATTACTTTGAAGCATACCTGGTTGACCACTTCCGGGACCACCGGGTTAACCTTGGCGGGCATGATGGAAGAGCCCGCCTGCAGTTCAGGCAGGTTGATTTCGTTCAGGCCAGCGCGCGGGCCGGAAGAGAGCAGGCGCAGGTCGTTACAGATTTTGGACAGTTTTACCGCCAGACGCTTCAGAGAGCTGTGGACCATCACGTAGGCGCCGCAGTCGGAGGTCGCTTCGATCAGATCTTCCGCGGGGACAACCGGCAGGTTGCTGACTTCCGCCAGTTTTTGTACCGCCAGCTGCTGATAGCCATCCGGGGTGTTCAGACGGGTGCCGATAGCGGTCGCGCCAAGGTTCACTTCCAGCAGCAGTTCCGCGGTGCGCAGAATGCATTTGGTCTCTTCGTTAAGCAGAACATTAAACGCGTGGAACTCCTGACCGAGGGTCATCGGTACCGCATCCTGTAGCTGAGTCCGGCCCATTTTCAGAATGTCCTGGAACTCCACGGCCTTCTGCTGGAAACCTTCGCCCAGCTGATTAATCGCATCGATCAGTTTGAGGATAGAGGCGTAGACCGCGATGCGGAAACCGGTCGGGTAGGCATCGTTGGTGGACTGGCATTTGTTAACGTGGTCGTTCGGGTTGAGATACTGATATTCGCCTTTCTGGTGGCCCATCAGCTCAAGGCCGATGTTCGCCAGTACTTCGTTGGTGTTCATGTTAACGGAAGTGCCCGCGCCGCCCTGGAACACATCGACCGGGAACTGGTCCATGCATTTGCCGTTATTCAGGACCTCATCGCAGGCGGCGATAATGGCATTGGCGACGCTTTTGGGGATAGTTTGCAGCTCTTTGTTAGCCTGCGCAGCGGCCTTCTTCACCATCACCATTCCGCGGACAAATTCAGGGATATCGCTGATTTTGTTGTTGCTGATGTAGAAGTTTTCAATCGCTCTCAGAGTATGGACGCCGTAGTAAGCGTCAGCTGGAACTTCCCTGGTACCCAACAGGTCTTCTTCGATACGAATGTTGTTTAACATGTGAACCTTCTCTTTCAAGCTGCCTATGAATTCACCAAATACGCAGAATTTATGGGATCTAGCGCATTTTCTGGCCGCAGATTATTTCCTTAATCGGCCCGGTGCCCACGATCATATGCTGATGATAGCGAATATCAGCCGCCCTGATCACTTATTATGTAGTGAATCTTATAAGAATTATTAATCTGTGAAATGAGTCACCGGTTTTCTAATTTTGAAAAAAATAAGCTTTTTTTACGATTGAAAAGTGACGTTTTGGCCCAACATCTTGCTGATGCGAATAGCACATCTATGACTACGGGCGCCGATGCTGGCGTCTGTTAATGAAGGAGACGCCGGTGCGTTGGATTCCGTTAATTGCCGTTTTTTTATACGTTTACATTGAAATCTCGATCTTTATCCAGGTCGCTCATGTGCTTGGCGTTCTGCTGACGCTGATTCTGGTGATCTTCAGCTCGGTGGTGGGGATATCGCTGGTGAAAAACCAGGGCTTTAAAAACCTCATGCTGATGCAGCAGAAGATGGCAGCGGGGGAGAGCCCGGCCGCAGAGATGATCAAAAGCGTGTCGCTGATTATCGCCGGTTTGCTGTTGCTTCTGCCGGGGTTCTTTACCGATTTCCTGGGGCTGCTGCTGCTGTTACCTCCGGTACAGAAGCATCTGACCTTAAAACTGATGCCGCATCTGCGCTTTAGCCGAATGCCGGGCGGCGGGTTTAGCGCCGGAACGGGCGGCGGCGATACCTTTGAAGGCGAATACCAGCGTAAAGACGACGAACGCGACCGTCTCGATCATAAAGACGATCGCCGCGACTAACATGCATTGCCCGGGCCGGTTACTCCGGCCTGGAATACCCCTCCGCCAGCCTGCGCTTCGGTAAAAACAGCCACAGTACCGCCAGCATGATAAACGCGTAAAGGCTCTTCCAGCCCACCATCGCCAGCAGCAGCAGGCACAGCAGACTGCCAAACGCCGCTAACGCGCGATAACGTCCCTCAAGCAAACGGCAGCCCGCCAGCATGCACAGCAGATAGATCATAATAAAAATGCCGTTGGCGTAGACGATCAGCGCATCAAGATTGATATTGAGCGCATAAATGCATAACGCGCTAATGACGCAGCAGCCGAGCACCGCGTTCAGCGCGTTGCGCGGAATCTGTCGCGGCGACAGCCGGGCCAGATAGCTCTCGGGCTTGTACTGCGCCTGCGACCAGACCAGGCGAGCAAAACTCTGAATATAGATATTGAGGCTGGCGAAGCAGGCGAGATAGCCGATAACGCAGGCAATCCACAGCGCCTGCACGCCAAACAGGCGCACCACGATATTGGGCAGCGACGCGGCGGCGGCCATCTCCTCGCCAAAGGCATGAAAATGCAGGACCAGCACGGTACAGGCCCAGTAGACGGAACCCGCCAGTAATAAGCCAATCATCAGCGCGCGGGGGAAATCGCGTTCCGGCTGCTTAAACTCAGAGGCCAGGTGTGCAAAAGCCTCCAGCCCGACAAAGCACCAGAACATCACTGAAAGCGCGGAGAAAAGCTGCGAACTATCGATTTCAGCGGGCGCCGGGAAGGGGATCTGCGCGGGATTGATCGCGCCGCGCCACCAGATGGCGACGATCAGGGCGACAATCAGCACGGCAACCAGCGTTTGTAGATTGGCGCTGGAGCTGGCTCCGCGGGAACCGACCCACCAGATAATCGCCAGCGTTCCCAGCTCGGCCAGCAGCAGCTGGCTGTCGTGCCAGCCAAAAAGCGCCTGACCAAAGCCGGTGGCGATGTGCAGGGCCGCGGGTAATCCCACCGGGATCACCGATAAAAAGAGCCAGCCGGTGACGCGCGCCAGACGCGGGCCAAAGGCCATATTCACAAAATGCGCCACGCCGCCGGCGCTGGGAAAGTGGCGACCCAGCGTCGCAAAGACGATAGCGATGGGAAACACCAGTAAAATCAGCGCCGGCCAGGCCCAGAGGCTGTTATCGCCGGCGACCAGCGCGGCCAGTGCCGGAACGGCGAAGACCCCGGTTCCCAGTAATGACGTGGAGAGTAATCCCACGCCTTGAGCCAGCCCTAACTCCTGTTTTAAACCACTCATGATTCAACCTTGCGCCCGGCAAAAAAAGGATGGTATCACAATCGCTTTTGCTTATGACGTCGGGCGAGGACGGCAAATTTATGTGCGTCCGAGCACGAGGACAAATTTTTTTTTACTTTTCCCCTTGAAGCGGTAAAACCCCATCCCCATCTCTCAGGGCACTAGCCGGAAAACCGTGTGCGGACCGGCGTCATCCATAACTGATAATGACTTTCTCAAAGGAGAGCTATCAAAATGAGTATTCGTCCGTTACATGATCGTGTGATCGTCAAACGTAAAGAAGTTGAAACGAAGTCTGCTGGCGGCATCGTTCTGACCGGTTCTGCGGCAGCAAAATCAACTCGTGGCGAAATCATCGCTGTCGGTAAGGGCCGCATCCTGGAAAACGGAACCGTGCAGCCTCTGGACGTTAAAGTTGGTGACATCGTCATTTTCAACGATGGCTATGGCGTGAAGTCCGAGAAGATCGACAATGAAGAAGTGTTGATCATGTCCGAAAGCGACATTCTGGCAATTGTTGAAGCGTAATCCGCGAACGACACTGAACATACGAATTTAAGGGAAAGATAAAATGGCAGCTAAAGACGTAAAATTCGGTAACGACGCTCGTGTGAAAATGCTGCGCGGCGTAAACGTACTGGCAGACGCAGTTAAAGTAACCCTGGGCCCGAAAGGCCGTAATGTGGTTCTGGACAAATCCTTCGGTGCGCCGACCATCACTAAAGACGGCGTTTCCGTAGCGCGTGAAATCGAGCTGGAAGACAAGTTTGAAAACATGGGCGCGCAGATGGTGAAAGAAGTTGCCTCTAAAGCGAACGACGCTGCAGGCGACGGTACCACCACCGCAACCGTACTGGCTCAGGCGATCATCGCTGAAGGCCTGAAAGCCGTTGCTGCGGGTATGAACCCGATGGACCTGAAACGTGGTATCGACAAAGCTGTCGTTGCCGCCGTTGAAGAACTGAAAGCGCTGTCCGTACCGTGCTCTGACTCTAAAGCCATTGCTCAGGTAGGTACCATCTCCGCTAACTCCGACGAAACCGTAGGTAAACTGATCGCGGAAGCGATGGACAAAGTCGGTAAAGAAGGCGTGATCACCGTTGAGGACGGTACCGGTCTGGAAGACGAACTGGACGTGGTTGAAGGTATGCAGTTTGACCGCGGCTACCTGTCCCCGTACTTCATCAACAAGCCGGAAACCGGTGCTGTTGAGCTGGAAAGCCCGTTCATCCTGCTGGCCGACAAAAAAATCTCCAACATCCGCGAAATGCTGCCGGTTCTGGAAGCCGTAGCAAAAGCTGGCAAACCGCTGGTTATCATCGCTGAAGACGTTGAAGGTGAAGCGCTGGCGACCCTGGTGGTGAACACCATGCGCGGCATCGTTAAAGTGGCTGCGGTTAAAGCTCCGGGCTTCGGCGACCGTCGTAAAGCTATGCTGCAGGACATCGCAACCCTGACCGGCGGTACCGTTATCTCTGAAGAGATCGGTATGGAGCTGGAAAAAGCGACTCTGGAAGACCTGGGTCAGGCGAAACGCGTTGTTATCAACAAAGACACCACCACCATCATCGATGGCGTGGGTGAAGAAGCTGCGATTCAGGGCCGCGTTACTCAGATCCGTAAGCAGATCGAAGAAGCGACTTCTGACTACGACCGTGAAAAACTGCAGGAGCGCGTTGCGAAACTGGCAGGCGGCGTTGCGGTAATCAAAGTTGGCGCAGCGACCGAAGTTGAAATGAAAGAGAAGAAAGCACGCGTTGACGATGCCCTGCACGCGACCCGTGCTGCGGTTGAAGAAGGCGTGGTTGCCGGTGGTGGCGTAGCGCTGGTTCGCGTTGCCGCTAAACTGGCTGGCCTGACCGCTCAGAACGAAGATCAGAACGTCGGTATCAAAGTTGCGCTGCGCGCAATGGAAGCTCCGCTGCGTCAGATCGTATCCAACGCCGGTGAAGAGCCGTCTGTTGTTGCGAACAACGTGAAAGGCGGGGAAGGTAACTACGGTTATAACGCCGCAACTGAAGAATACGGCAACATGATCGACTTCGGTATCCTGGACCCAACCAAAGTGACGCGTTCTGCTCTGCAGTACGCAGCATCCGTTGCTGGTCTGATGATCACCACCGAGTGCATGGTCACTGACCTGCCGAAAAGCGACGCGCCTGACTTAGGGGCTGCTGGCGGTATGGGTGGCATGGGCGGTATGGGCGGCATGATGTAATCGTGCGCTATACCCCTTAGAAATAAAGAACCCTCGGGCAGAAATGCTCGGGGGTTTTTCTTTTTGTCGTCTTTTTAGTATAAGGTTGTACATCCGGGCCAGTGCGTCCAGCTCATTGATCGTGGGGAATAACATGCAGGTAAAATATTTAGCAGGGATTGTCGGCGCAGCATTGTTGTTAGCAGGTTGCAGCTCCAGCAACGAATTGACCTCTGGTGGCCAGAACGTACGCTTTGTTGAGGATAAACCGGGTTCTGAATGCCAGCTGTTAGGCACCGCGACCGGTACGCAGAGCAACTGGCTGTCCGGGCAGAATGGTGATGAAGGCGGCTCTATGCGCGGTGCGGCAAACGCTCTGCGTAACCATGCGGCAGAAATGGGAGGCAACGTGATTTACGGCGTCAGCAGCCCGACGCAGAATCTGTTGTCCAGCTTTGTCCCGACCGATAGCCAAATGAACGGCCAGGTTTATAAGTGCCCGAATTGATTTAACAGGTGCCTCTCTTGAGCCAATAGAGGCACCTGGCATATTTTTAGCGCGCGTTGATTTTCGCCTGTGTCGCCAGGTAGAACGCATGTAAAGGCCGCAGGCACTCCTCCAGCGACAGCATTCTTCCCGGCTGAGAAGGAATAATTTGGCTAAAAATCTGGCAGGGTTGATGCTGCGCATGCACTTCTTTCAGTTTTGGGCTCTTCTCAATTAAGCGCATCACAACGCTATTCTCCTGCTCTGACGGATGGGCGGCGTTGGTTTTAATCACCGCGCCGGAGATGATTTTTCGGCCTTCCTCCGTGTCACAGCAGTACAGTACGCCCAGATAATGGGAAAACAAATTGAGTTTCCACTCATCCTGGATGTACTGTTGGTAATCAACATTCTTGTTATTCGTTAAATCCAGTGCATATAGCATCAGGCTTTCCAGTGATGACGTTAAATTTTTAATCAGTTCGTTATCACCGGCGTTTTTAAGGGATTGCTGAATGCCAATCAGCAGCGCTTCAACCTGCATATCATCAATGCGCAGCGTAGCAATTTGCTCGTTTTGCAGCACCAGAATGAGCGTTGACCAGGTCGCTCCTGGTTTTAACGTAATCGATATGACTCGCCTTTCCGGATTGGGCTGCTGGACTTCCGGCATATCTATAACCGGGGTGTTTTCTATGAGCTGCTCATTAAAAGCAACCAGCTCACTCTTATAACTTTCACCTTCAGCGTTTAAGCGCTGTAATACGACGGCCATCCTGTGTTGTAAAACTAACAGGAGGTCGGTAAGCGCCTGGGCCTGAAGATAGTAAGACTGGCAAAGTTGGTTACTCAGCTTTACTTTGAGCATTAATGCTAAAAATTTGTCTTCATATTTAATTGATGCGGTATTAAAACCAATAAATGTGCCTTGCATACGGATCTCCTTTTCCTGTGGGTTATGCTGGTGCCAGCGTGCGTAGCTGTGATAAATCAATGATGCGATCGGCTGAGGCAATAGTGGATGGCCGATGAGCGACGATGATTCGGGTAATGCTTAACCCAGAGATAGACTGGTTAATCATCGACTCATTTTTAAGATCGAGATGACTGGTGGCTTCATCCATAAACAGAATGCTGGGTTTTCGGTAGAGGGCGCGAGCGATTAAGAGGCGCTGTTTTTGCCCGCCAGAGATGCCTAAACCGAGCTCGCCGACAATGGTTTCGTATCCCATCGGCATTTTCATGATTTCATCATGGATATTACATCTGCGTGCGCATTCAACGATAAAGTCCATATCGGCGTTATCTTCAAAGCCGCTGATATTATCGATCAGGGAACCCGA
The DNA here is from genome assembly GCF_009025755.1 of Klebsiella sp. RCJ4. Taxonomy (NCBI): domain Bacteria; kingdom Pseudomonadati; phylum Pseudomonadota; class Gammaproteobacteria; order Enterobacterales; family Enterobacteriaceae; genus Klebsiella; species Klebsiella sp. RCJ4. Next base: position 206,746 of record NZ_WCIN01000037.1, on the reverse strand, counting down.
GAAGAGTCTGTCTTCCTGCAGAACGCAGGCCGTTCCATGACGGAAGTTGTTAAGGCCGATTTTCTGAATATCGAGGTTATCCGCAATCACATCGCCGCTGGTCGGGGACAGCAGGCCACACATGACTTTCAGTAGCGTGGTTTTACCGACGCCGGAAGGGCCGACCAGCGCGATGGATTCGCCCGGTTCAACGGTAATATTTAAATTAGAAAAAATAGGCTGTGAAAACGGATCGTACTGGTAGCTGAGATTCTTGACTTCCAGTTTAACGCCCGTGTTTTCTGCAAAAACGCGTCGTGAAGGCAGTTCTTTTTCCGGTTCGCTAAAGACGATCTCTGAAAGACGCTCATTATGTAACGACAGCATACGCAGCTGCATAATCAGATCGATCAAACTTGAGGCGCGCTGCGAGAACTGACCGCGATAGGCATTAAAGGCCATAAACATGCCAAGGGTCATATTGTTATCAATAACCATAATTGCCCCTAGCCAGAGAACCGCAACCTGGTCGATAGAAGTAATAAAGGTATTAATACCGCCAAACATCATATCGAACCGAGTCTGTTTGATACCGGCATTACAGGCGTCGATGTTTATATTTAACCAGTGCTGAGAACGGCGTTCTTTCAAGTTCAACGCCTTAATCGTTGAAATACCATAGAGCGATTCCATAAAGTGCGAGCTGGAACGGGCGCCCTTGATAACCTGCTCTTCGGCAACGCGGCGGTAGAAGCTGTAGGTCGCAAAACGCATGATGACGTAGCATAAAGTAAAGCCCACCACGACCCAAACCAGCCAGCCGCCGTAAAGCGTTAGCATAATCAGCAGGCCAACGGTCATAATCGAATCGATAATGCCGGTAACAATGCTATTGGTGAAGGTTGAGCGGATAGTATCCAGCGAAGAGAAACGAGACTGAATATCGCCCAGATGGCGCTTCTCAAAAAAGGATAACGGCAGGCTCGTCAGATGATCGAACAGCGTTGTCTTCCACTGAATATTGGTCAGCGTATTTAACGTTAATGAGATCCAGGCCCGCAGCATACTAATAAATGTACGGAAGAGCGTGAAGAAGACCAGACCAATACAGATAACCGAAAGCAGGCTCTGATCGTGCGCCATGATGACGTGGTCGGTGACCAGCTGCGTGCCGATGGGTAATAACAGACCGATAGCTTCAACCACCACTGAAAAGGCAAAGATCTTGAGCAGGACGGATTTCAGCCCAACAATATTACGCATCAGGTCCAGCAGGCGTAGACGAGATTTCGCCTGTTCCTGCTGAAAATTTTGGTCCGGCCATAGCTCCAGCGCAACGCCGGTAAAGTTATTGGACATTTCCTGGATGCCAATAACCCGTTTACCCAGCGCCGGGTCGTGAACAATATAGCTGCTTTTACGCACTTTAGTGAGTACCACGTAATGGTTCATACCCCAGTGGATGACGCAGGGCAGCTTTAGCTGCTTGATTTCATCCAGGTCGAGGGATAGCGCGCGGCTTTTCAACCCGGCATGTTCCGCCGTTTTGCTCAACGACATGAGCGTAACGCCCTGCGAAGGGCTGCCGTAGCGATGACGGAAATTGAACAGGTCGATATTGAGCCCGTAGAAGCCGCAAACCATCGCCAGACAGGCGATACCGCATTCGGCAGCCTCCGACTGTAATATCACCGGCGTTTTGTGGCGGAATGAAAAATTTAGCTTGTCGGTAATCGTCTTAAAAAGTTCTTTATTCATCGATCGGGCCACTCACGCTTTGCGTCATCTTATAGAAAGGGGTAAACATCCACATATACAGCGGGCGTTCTTCAAGAAAAACTACCGCCTGAGCCTTCAGGCCGTTAGAGAGCGTGAGCGTTTTTCCATTGTAGCTAAAAGTCTTGTCTTTAATTTTTATAATGGCTTTATAGAGCGCCAGCTCCTGCTGGCTAGTGCCGTTATTAACGTTGGTATATTCAGCCATTTCCTGGCGTGATGCTGGAACCGAGGAGATAGAAATCACCTTTCCTGGAAATTGGCCAAATTTATCCGCAGGAAAAGCATCATAGCGAATATTAATCGTGTCGCCTGGCTTCACATAAGGGATAGTATTATTGGGTAACCATAGGATGAGATAATACTCAATATCCCCTGTGGGTTTTATCTGTGCGAGGCTGCTGCCGTTCTCAACCATCTGCCCCTTAGTCACGGCCAGCGACTCAATCTTTCCATTAGTTGTGGCTTTAATAATGAGATTACCGTTCGCGTTAGATTCAACCAGCTGGTTTTTGTAATCATTGATTTGATTGTGCTGGCTGGAGATCTGATTATCAAAGTCTGCTGCTTTGGTTATTTTATCGCTATTGGTTTGCGTGAGCTGAGATTCCAGCTGCATCTTTTGGGTAACCAGAGATTGATAGGCGCTTTGCTGTTGAAAATATAAAGAATGCTGATAGTTATACTGGTCTTTGGTTATCAGACCATCCTTGAGGTATTTATCATAGCTGGATAAGTTGGTAAACATTTTATTTAAGCCAACCTGAGTCGTCGCCAGCATGCGGTTAGTTTCTGCCAATGAGGCGCTGGTGGTTTTAATCTGTTTCTCAAGCGCAGTTAATGTTTCAGATTTATTGCGCATCAGTTTGCTTATGATATCTTCCGCATTAGCGATTTTTTCATTAATTACTTCAATTTGGGCTGCGCTCACATTCCCATTGATGGTATTACGCGAAACGTCAAGCTCATAAAGCGGTTGACCTTTATTAACGATATCACCTACTTTTACGTGCTGATTAACCACAAAACCTTGCTGTGGGGCGAAGACGTTAACGGAGTGGGGGAGCGTAATGACCTCGCCACGCACATCAATGCGTTGAGTAAAGGTACAAAATATGAGAGATAATACAAGGGCGATAAGAAAAAGTGATGCTAACAAGGTGACCAACCACGCCGGAATACCTGCTAACAATAATGCTTTCCCTTTCCAGTGAATTTTTTTGTACTCAATCGCTTCCTTGCGATAGATATTTTTTAACATTGTTATCAGCTTTGAGATAGAGAAGTGAGATAAAAGAAGGCTCGTTAGAGCCTTCATAAAGTTATGGTCTGAAAATTTTCTTACCAGTAGGCTAGCGTACCATCAACAAATCCATCAAACATCTCGATGCATTTATCGAGAGTGATATCCCAGCCAACCATGGCACCAGCAATAGCGCCGCCAACGCCGCCAACGCACAGACCGTAAATCATCCCCACCGCCTGGCCAATTGACCCGATACCTAAAATACCGCCACCATTGCCGCCAAAGATACCGCCCATAGCAGAACCGGCAAGTGCGCCAGCAGTGGCGCCTAAAATGGATGCCCCAATAGCTTCTGCGCCATTACAAATAATGCTACTTAAGGCATTAGCAACAGACGAGAAATCCCAGGAGTAGCCGCCAGAAATCTCTTCCATTTCAAATACAGTTAATTGTTTCATTATATATTCCTTTTATATATGGGTGCTTTTTTGAATACAACAAGTCAAATAAAAAGTAATTTGACACTTTTTAAATGAAAACCACGAATGCGCAAAGTGATATTTCGATGCTGATTCTAGTATGTGTTTATTATTTTTCAATGTTCGCTTTGATGATTGATTAATGAATTTTTAGTGATTCATGTAACAACATTTGTGAATTAATATCTATGATGTGATTATGTGTGAGTAAAAAACTTGACAAAGAGAAGTGTTTTGCTCGCCATACTTGAAGTTGCTTATGCATCGGCTGTGTTCGCTCATCCCATAAACTTCATCCAGTAAACTTCTGGGAGCCCACTCGCAACTAAAATCATTTTTGATAATTGAGTTTTTATCGCACCAATAGTTCTGTGCTAAACCGACCGGGATGAATTTATATCCTTGTTAAGGAGAAGACTATTCCTCCTGGAGAATGACCTCTAAATCTGTTTTTATCTCACCGGTGATTCCTGCAGAAACATTTTTAGCGATTTTAAAATAGTCAGCAGTGAGAGTTAAGTCTTGACTCTTAGTACTGACGAAGGGATAAGCGTCCAGATCGTTAAATTTTATCGCAGAACCATTTTTTTTAAGAATGATACCTATGTTTTGAGCACCGTCTGGTAATGAGTTTAATAGTAGCCCATTTACGCTCGTTGATGCTACAGATATGGGGCTAAACCAGTAAATATATTTTTTGTTAGTTTCCGAATCTGGGCACTTAATATCGAGGGTAATGTTTTTAGCCTTGCCTGCGGCGCTGCCGACGGCTACTGAGTTTAAATCTGAAATGTCAATGGTGGATAGTTTTACGATACTCCCATTTCGCGGCGAGATTTCACAGGTAGTTTCCTTAAAAGTAATGTTAGTCAAATCCACATTGATTCTGAATAATTCAGCGGTATTCGATGCACCTGTGTTGGTCTGATTTGGCGGGCCAGCCATAAAATAAACCGCCGTTTTGTTTCCCTTTTGTTTCGTTATGGGGCCGGTTTTCACTAACCAGACCATGACCTGGCCAGACGCTTTAGAAAAATAATGATTGCTGGCTATTTCTGGCTGATCTATTTCTGCAGGGGAAAAATAGTTAACTGATGGTAAGGTAATATCAGAAATCTGAAACCCAATACCGGGGATGCCCGTCTCATAAACTATTTTTCCACCAATTTTAGTAATATTAGATGGGCTTACGACAGGTACGGCTCTGACGACATAAACATCGCTGGAACTACACGATGAAAATGTTTTGGGATTTACACTTCCACGTCTTGCCGACGCTAATATGCTACCGTTAGGTAATGTGGAATCCGCGATGACAGAACCGTTAAAACTAACGGTAATCGCACCGCCACCCGTTTTACTATATGAGCAGGTAGCCACCGCCTGTAAGCTTATGCTGAGTAAACTAATAATAAAAAAAAGACATTTCATAGTATTACTTTCCCTGTTGGTGGCAAACCGCAGTCGTCTGCGCGATGCCTTCGATTTCCGTAGCCAGACTATAAGCCGCTTTACACTGCTGACCGGCCTTTGACCCCCACTGGGCATAGACTTCACCGTTATCTTTCAGACCGGACATATAGACCATACCGCCATCAGATACGATGCTGGCCTGGGCATTTTTATCGGTAGTTGATGTTACCGTTGCGCCATACGGCACGTTTTCTCCTGACGCTCTCTTAAGGATAAGAAATGCGCGACGGCCAATATTGCCCGCGAAGTTAGCCCGTACAACGGCCGCACGGGTGGGCACCACTTTTTGCGTCGTATTTGGCAACTCCATATTATTACCCAGAGTCGTGCTATCTAAGGTTACGTTGGTCCGATGGTATGGCGTAACGTACGGAATAATCGCGTAGCCGCGGGAGTCCGTTTCGATAGTCGCGTCGTTTTCCAGGCGTACATTTTTCAGCCCGGGCGCTTTAACCAATACGGCGGTCTCAGACATTTCCTGACCTAAGGTAATACCGTCGGCATGAACTAATACGCCACCGCTCAGACCATAGTTAATTAACTGGCTATTTTTGGCATAACTGTAGCCGGCGTTAACTGAACCCGCGGAACCACGATAGTTGCCGTAGATGCCGCCGCTGGCATCTTCCCTATTGCTGTAGCCCTGCTGGACGTTCCAGTCGAGGTTATGATTTTCTAGCGCAACCCCGCTCAGGGAAACATACTGATCGGTGGAGCCCGGACTGCTGTTGGTGGCGTTGTAGGTCGCATAAGCATTGGGCAACCACTCGCTTAAAGGAATAGAGATATTAAATGAAACGACATGGTCATCCTCTACATAACGGCCGGAGCCATTATTTCCCCAGCTGTAGCGGCTATAGCTATAGCCCGCATAATAGTTGAAGCGACGGAACCCGCCATTATAACCAATATTTAGCGAGTTATTGTGGCGCTTGCTGTCCCAGTAGTCCTCAAATATACCGGATACAGAAAGGCTACCTAACCCCGCCCCCAGGCTTTGGCTCACGGTAATATTGGTTCTGTTACGCAGAGAGCGCGAAGTATAGCCGCCGTATCTGTTGCTATAGGTGTTCATCACATCGCTTAGCGTATTGTACCCGGAGGTCGAATAGCGATAGCCAGCTACGGTAATATTGGTGCCGGTCTCAAGAATATTTTTACCATAGCGGATACGCCAGGATTGGCCGGACGTTTTATCTTCATCTTTCTTGCTGGACCAGGCTGTCGTGACGTCTGCGGAAACCGCGCCAATATCGCCAAGGTTTTGCCCGGCTCCGAAAGCGAGCGCCTGATAGTTGGATGCCGCCTGCAAACCGGTATAGAAAGTGGTGTTGCTTAAGACACCGTAGCTGATCGTAGCCTGCGTAAACGGCTTTTCATCTATATTTCCGTCATATGGGCGATATTTACCGCTCGTAATTTCATACTCCATCTGGCCTTCTCTGAGCATTAATGGCAGAGAGGCGTAAGGCACGACGAAGTTCTGTCGGGAACCATCTGACTCCTCGACGGTGACGTAAAGATCGCCGTTACCGCCGGTCGAGTAGAGATCGGTGATTTCGAAAGCGCCTGGGGCGACAAAGGCCTGGTAGATTTGATAGCCATTCTGTTTAATGACGATGCGAGCGTTGGTCCTGGCAATACCCCGAACAATTGGTGCGAAACCGCGCAGGCTTTCAGGAATCATATCCGTATCGGTTGCCAGTTGAATACCCGTGAAGGGGACGCTGTCAAAAATGCTGGAGAGAGAGGTGCTTTCACCCATGACTAAGGTGCTTTTTAACGGAACAATGCTTCGCTGCACATAGAGATAGACGGAATCCCAATCACTCTTCGTACCGGCTGATTTATTCCAGGTACTAAGGTTGCGCAGGCGCCACGGCCCAACGTTCAGGCCGGATTGTAAATTAAGATTGTAATATTCATTGTCAGCTTCGTAGTCTTTACCTGAACTAAACTGATAGTTGGTCAGCAAGGCGTTAATACCGTCATCAAACTCATCGGGAGAAACAAAACCCTGAGCGATTGTCGACAGGGCTGCCTGCGGTATGGAGATCAGCAACTGTTGAGTATTAAAGTTAAAATCGGTAGTCAAATCCGGGATGACGCTCGTATCAGCACAGCCGTTTGCATCCTCTCTTAATGTTGGAAATGCTTCTGAACGTAAACCATAGGTTGTTAATTTAGCAATGCTTAAACAAGGGGCCAATTTTTGCGCACCTGTCACCGGATCTTTTTTGTCAACAAAGCGGATATCAGCTGTTTCTTGCAGACTATTATTTAAAATAACGTCAATCCGATACACCCCTGGCGCCTGCGCATCCCTGGTTGAGTAGAGGGATAAATCCGGTATTGAGGATGGATCGCCCTGATTTACTGACTTAATAAAAGCGGGATCAAAAAAATCACGTGCGAGGGTATTAGTGCTTAAACCGAGAGCGAGCGCCGGAACGAGAACGAAAAATGTGTGGTAGGTTGCAGATAGTGCCCCTCCCATTTTTTTTATTGAAATAGACATACTTTTCACCCTGGCCAATGAAGAAGAATTTATATCGATGAGGTATTGGCTGGCCCTGAACCCCCGTTATCCGTAGCAACCTTCCACTCGATCTCTGAACCATTTATATCTGCAGGCAAAGTAAACTCTTTGCTGGCAAAAGCATCAATATTATTAACTGAACTGGTAATATCCCTGCCGTTTATTATTATTGATTTAAAATAAATGAAGAACGGCGTCGGATTTTTTAGCGTTATTTTATTACCGGATTTACGCCACTGCAGTTTTTTAGCTTCAGTAGTAATATTCAGATCCTGAATAGCTCGAGGGCGATAGATGAGACGCATTCTGTGGCGAACGGCGAGCTGCAGCTTGTTTTTGTCGGCTTCACTTTCGCTGGTCGGTGGGATAGACATAACGTTAAAGAAGTAAACGGTTTCACGATCCTGCGGCGCTTTGGATATATACGCATTAGGGAAAATACGCACCGTATTCGTTTGCTTTCCCTCCAGACGGAAAAGCGGAGGCGTCACCATAAAAAAGCTATCTTTTATCCCTTCAGATGCTTCAACCCAGGATTTAATGAGATAGGGCGTATCATCTTTGTTTTCAATGTTTGCGCTGATTTCTCGCGCGCCTTCTTTATAAAGATGGCGGGTTGAATCAACCACGACTCCGGCCTGAGCCACAAAGCAGATGGTAAAAAAAGAAAGTGTAGTCAGCCTCAATAATGACTTCAGCATAATTCATTCCCTGAATAAAATAATGGGGTTTACCTGAGGTAAACCCCGGTATGCTTATTAGTAGCTAATAGTAAAGGTTGCTACACCCTTAACTGCACCATCGGTAACGCCGTTTGCGGTTTTAATATATGCCGCTTTATAACGCAGATAAGAAGGAGTCCCTGCAGTATAAGCAATAACCTTAGGCGTAGTACCGGTGAAGCTTACGCGGGTTCCATCAGTGTTAACCACGGTAACAGCAGCGTTAGTCGCCGGACTGGCAGCGGTGTTGGTCAGTACGTCATCCAGGCCGCTGATGTAGTCGCCTGTTACGGTTACGTTGATATTACCGGAATATTTAGTCGCGCCTTTCTGGCAGTCTTCGATTTTATACTCAATGTCTTTTGCTGTAGACATATACGGCGTGTTGACTGCCATTGCCTCCAGCACGGATGCTTTGACATCGTCCAGAGTTAAAGAACCGCCTGAAATCATCGCGGACGGCGTTACGTTACAGGATTCGCCGGTGTCAGTAACGTTACCCAGAATAGTCAGAGAAGAGCTGTTCCCTGCCGCGAAAGCCTGAACGCTCAAAGCTGCAGAAGCAGCGACCATTACAGCTACAATTGTTTTTTTCATTTATTTAATCCATTTATATATACTAAAGTCCTGAATAGTGCCAGAGCGTGGATATTAATTAGTATGATATATAATAACTAACATTCCGCTATGTATTCCTGAACACTATCGTTATTTTCCTCCTGCCGACGCTATTATACAAATCTGATATACATAGCGCATATTGTGCCGGAGCGGTACCAAATCTAAGTGCAGGATAGATAAAATGCATGTGAATTCTGTTTGAATTTAAAGGTTAGTTGTTGAAGCTTGCAAATTCACAAGCAGATTTCGTAGATAATAATGAGCGTAGCTGGAACGTATAGTTGTAAATCAGCCTTCCCTTTGGTTCAAATATCATGATAATATTATCCCCGCTCTGGGAGGAGCGGGGATTTATCCTTGGAATTATCTAATCTGGCAGGCTAAAAGGGATGTTCTGTGTTTGCTAAAGGTGAAATTGAATTTAATTCATCTTTGTTTCATATGGAATGGTGAGAGAGGATTGGGATTATGATATTCAATGAATATATCATTAATAATGAAGTTATTTTTAATGTAAATATGAATGAGCTGCAGCCTGTAGGAGACAATGGGGATAGTGTGACCCTCAACGCACCAACGGCACGCTGCCTGCAGCTTTTACTCGAAAGCAACGGGAAGATTATATCCAGAGAAGAATTTCTGGATATAGTATGGAAAAATAGAGGAATTGTCGTTTCTCAGAATACGTTTTATCAAAACATTTCCTTGCTAAGAAAGTCGTTAGTGAAAGCAGGATTGTCGCAAGATATTATTGTTACAGTAAGGCAGCGGGGATTTGTTCTCGCCGCAGGATCAAATATCGCGTCATTCTTCCGTACGGACGAAAAAGAGCCAGAAAACCCTGAAAATGTGCAGATCACCGCGAGCACATCTTCGCCTCCGGTTGAGAACAATGTGATTCACCATTTAGCCATTCAGGACGATGCGCAAAAAAGTTTCAGTGACAATAACGCAACCGAGTTCAAATTACCTAAGTGGATTTTACCCCTGCTATTGGTGATGACCGCAGCAAACATTCTTTCTCTTTTCTTGTAACTTTAATGAGTGGGTTTACAGCTTGCTTTTATATTTGCTTTTACTTTCTTCCGGAAAGGATAACGACTGGTTTTACGAAAATGATTAAGCCGCAGTATTTATATCCCAGTGAGTAATAGTAAATAAGCAGTCTGCCTGGCTTCGCCCGGCAGACGGATTGACTATTGCTGCTTTAACCCCAGGTCGAGGGGCGTCTTGCTGGGTTCCCCGCCGATTTCCCGCGCTAGTTTGGGTACTAAATAGCCGGACACCAGCGTCAACAATTCGCGCACGATCGCTCTGGCTTCTTCGTCACTGACCATAAAATGCGCCGCACCCTGCACTTTGTCTAACACGTGCAGATAATAAGGCATGACGCCGGCGTCGAATAGCGCGTTGCTCAGGTCGGCAAGCGTGTTGGCGTTATCATTTACGCCGCGCAGCAGCACGCTTTGATTCAATAAGGTCACGCCAGCCATACGCAGTTTTTTCATAGAGGCACGAAACGCCGCATCAATCTCGTTGGCGTGGTTAACGTGGTTCACCAGCAGTACCTGTAACGATGATGCAGCAATACGGGCAACCAGCGTATCAGTAATACGCGCAGGAATCACAATGGGCAGCCGGCTGTGAATACGCAGGCGCTTGATGTGCGGAATAGATTCCAGCTGCGTCAATAGCCAGTCGAGTTCATGATCCTTGGCCATAAGCGGATCGCCACCGGAAAAAATGATCTCATCCAGCTGGGGATGTGCCGAAATATACTCCAGGGCCTGCTGCCAGTTACGCTTATTGCCCTGGTTTTCAGCATAGGGGAAGTGACGACGGAAGCAATAACGACAATTTACCGCGCAGCCGCCTTTCACCAGCAGTAGCGCACGGTTGCTGTATTTATGCAGCAGACCGGGCACAACGCTATGCTGCTCTTCCAGCGGATCGGTAGAGAATCCCGGGGCATTAATAAACTCTTCCTGGGAGGTAAGTACCTGACGAAGAAGAGGATCGTTGGGATTACCTGGCTCCATACGGGCAATAAACGCCCGCGGAACACGCAGTGCGAACAGGCGTTTAGCATCACGCCCTGCCAATAGATTCGCATCAGCGTCTACATTTAAAAGATGCAGCAGTTCATCAGGACTGGTCACAACATCGGCAAGTTGCGTTAACCAATCTTCTCTGGATGGGGTATTTAGGGTTACAATATGCGCCATTTTGTGGCTTAGCTACCAATTAACAAAATTTCAGAGGGCCTTATGGCGACTTACTATAGCAACGATTTTCGTGCCGGTCTTAAAATCATGATGGACGGCGAACCTTATGCCGTTGAAGCCAGTGAATTCGTTAAACCCGGCAAAGGCCAGGCTTTCGCGCGCGTTAAGCTGCGCCGCCTGTTGACCGGTACTCGCGTTGAGAAAACCTTCAAGTCTACCGATTCTGCTGAAGGTGCGGACGTTGTCGATATGAACCTGACTTACCTGTATAACGACGGTGAGTTCTGGCACTTTATGAACAACTCTACTTTCGAACAGCTGGCCGCTGACGCTAAAGCCGTTGGCGATAACGCTAAATGGCTGCTGGATCAGGCTGAATGCATCGTGACCCTGTGGAACGGTCAGCCAATTTCCGTCACCCCGCCAAACTTTGTTGAGCTGGAAATCGTTGAAACCGATCCAGGCCTGAAAGGCGATACCGCGGGTACCGGCGGCAAGCCTGCAACGCTGTCCACTGGCGCAGTGGTTAAAGTTCCTCTGTTCGTACAGATTGGCGAAGTCATCAAAGTCGATACTCGCTCTGGCGAATACGTCTCCCGCGTGAAGTAATTCAGGCGGCGAAAGAGTTGGCGCAGCGCGATGCTGCGCCGCTACAGGTTGAAACCGCAGGCAAGGAAAATGAATCCCACACTGAAACTTTTGCTACTGTTATTGCTGAGCGGTTCGCTGCTGACTGGATGCAATACGGCTCGCGGCATGGGCGAGGATATCCAGAGCCTGGGTCATGCTATTTCTCACGCGGTCAGCTAATCTTATTTCATCAGGCAATTCTTATTCATATACTAACGCTCTATCTGATTCCCTTTCTTCACTTCTTTTTCTCTTAAAAATCGTCTCGCTTCCCTCATCCTGGACCAGTTTGTCTATGCTTATAGAGCACGATAACTAAAACTGGTTAATAAGGATGACATTATGGTAAAAAAAGCGATTGCAGCGTTCTTTACGGTTTTGGCACTTTCCTCTGTACTGACCGCATGTAACACCACGCGCGGTGTAGGTCAGGATATTTCAGAAGGCGGCAGCGCGATTTCGGGCGCCGCGACCAAAGCTCAGCAATAGACCATGGCGGTACGGCCGTTGGTCGTACCGTTCTTCCTCACCGTTGCCACGTCGTGTATAATTCCTGTGGAATATCATCTACCTTACGGGACGGCCTGTAAGCGTTTCACATCTGGGGACGGCCCCATCAAAGGAGCCATATGTCCTGGTTTATTCTGTTTATCGCGGGTCTGCTGGAAGTCGTCTGGGCTGTCGGCCTGAAATATACCCATGGGTTTAGCCGCCTGGTGCCAAGCGTGATAACGATTGCCGCCATGGTCATCAGCATGGCGCTGTTGTCGTGGGCGATGAAAACGCTACCCGTGGGGACGGCTTACGCCGTTTGGACCGGAATTGGCGCGGTCGGCGCAGCCGTGACGGGGATTATCCTGCTAGGCGAATCCGCCAGCCCGATGCGCATTGCCAGCCTGGCGTGTATTGTGATTGGTATCATTGGCCTGAAAATGAGCGCGCATTAATACTGCTGATTGACCCACAGCAGTTTACTAACGTCGAATCCCTGCCGGGTAGCGATATCCAGCATCTGCTGCTTCACTTCTGGCGGGATTTTCGGCGCGCGCGCCAGTAGCCAGAGATAATCCCGATCAGGTCCGCAAACCAGCGCGTAGCGATAATCCTTGTCCAGCGCAATCACGTTATAGCCGCCATAGAAGGGGCCGAAAAATGACACTTTCAGCGCGGCTCGCGTGGGCTCCCCGGTAAAGTAAGCTACGCCGTCGGTTTTCTGCCACATCCCCCGGTCGGGGTTGTATCCCTTATTGACCACGTCCAGCCCACCATCGTCGCGCAGGCTATAGGTTGCGGTAACTTTTTCTAAACCGCTCTCAAAAGGGTGATCGAAGCGGGCAATCTCATACCAGGTGCCAAGATAGCGTTGAGGGTTGAACGGACTGACCACGGTTACGCCAGGAGGTGGCGTCGGCGCGCTGCAGGCTACAAGCAGAAATGAAGCGGCAACAACCGCAATAACGGGTAGCAGACGCATAATGTTTTCCTTGCCAGTTTTAAGCTAAGTGTAGATTCAGGCAGGAAAAATGCGGCAGAATTTTCTTGAGAAGCGAGCCCGGTAACATAATGCTACCGGGCTTATCGCCGAGGAGGTAAAAGCGGCCTCCGGCGAGCGCTTTAGATGAACAATATGCCGACCAGAGTGACGACGGTCAGAATCGCCGCAAGGCCGTAGAAGACCCACTTACCGTTGGGTACGTGAATTTTCAAATCATGCATCGCATGGTGAATACGGTGAAGTCCACACCATAGCGGCAGCACAATCATCAGGAAAATGAATGCGCGGCCAATAAAGCTATGGGCGAAAGCCAGCACGCGTTCGTAGCTGAAGGCGTCCGCGGGCGCCAGTCCGAGCGGCAGCATAATACCCACCAGCAGCACGATGACGGGGGCGACAATCGCTCCCCACATGCCGCCAGCGCCAAACAGCCCCCAGAATACCGGTTCATCAGAACGTTTTGGTTTGGGATTAATCATTCCAGCCTCCTTACCAGAACAGCGCGACAAACAGGATCACCACGGTGACGACCGCAGTGACGACCCAAAGCCCCTTAATAACCGGCTCTGGCCCCATTTTCTCGCCTTTAAGGATAATATTGGCAGCTTTCGGTGCCAGCTCAAACCAGGTTTTGGTATGCAGCAGCGCGGCTGCAAGCGTGATCAGGTTCAGGATCACGACAATCGGATTTTGCAGAAAACCGATATACCCGGCCCAGCTCTCCGCGCCGTGCTTCAGTGCGAACAATCCGTAAATCAGCACGATGCTGAACCAGACCGTGGGTACCGCTGTTCCCTCACGCAGCATATAGAAGCGATAAAACGGCAGCTTTTTCCACCAGGTGGACGGCATCGGCCGCACGTAGGGTTTGCGTTTAGTCGTCATACTGCACTCCTTAGCGTGGTTTCAGGGTGGCGATAAGAAAGTCTTTCGAGCTTTCTACCTTGCCCTGCTGGATCGCGGCCGCCGGGTCGACGTGTTTCGGGCAGACTTCGGAGCAGTAGCCCACGAAAGTACATGTCCAGACGCCATTCTGGCCGTTAAGCTGCGCCATACGTTCCTTTTTACCGTGGTCGCGGCTGTCTTCGTTGTAGCGATGGGCGAGGGTGATCGCCGCCGGGCCGATAAACTCCGGATTAAGACCAAACTGCGGGCAGGCCGCGTAGCACAGGCCGCAGTTGATGCAGCCGGAGAACTGATGGTATTTCGCCATCTGCGCCGGCGTTTGCTTGTTTGGTCCCTGATCGGGCGTGCGCGGGTTGCCAATAATGTACGGCTTAATCGCTTCCAGGCTTTCAATAAAGTGGGTCATATCGACCACCAGATCGCGCTCAATCGGGAAGTTAGCCAGCGCCTCGACTTTAATGCCTTTGGTGTATTCGCGCAGGAAGGTTTTACAGGCCAGCTTTGGCACCTTGTTCACCATCATGCCGCAGGAACCGCAAATCGCCATACGGCAGGACCAGCGGTAGCTGAGGTCCGGCGCGAGATTGTCTTTGATATAGCCCAGCGCATCAAGCAGCGAGGTTTGCTCATCATAGGGAACTTCATAGAAAGCGCTGTGCGGTGCGATGTCCACTTCCGGGTTGTAGCGCACCACTTCGACTTTCATGTTTTTCATCTCAGCCATTCGTCGTCTCCTTCTTCTCGGCTGCTTCCGCTTCCGCACCGTACACGCGTTTTGCCGGCGGCAGAGTGGTGATTTTCACATCACTGTACTCCAGCCTGGTGTGACCATCGGCATCGCGGAAGGCGAGGGTATGCTTGAGGAAGTTGACGTCGTCGCGCTCGGTGCAGCCTTCATCCAGGCGCTGATGCGCGCCGCGGGACTCTTTACGCGCGAGGGCGGAATGCGCCATACATTCGGCGACGTTCAGGCCATGGCCCAGCTCGATGGTGTACAGCAGGTCGGTATTGAACACGCTGGACGTGTCGGTGATCCGCACGCGCTTGAAGCGCTCCTGCAGCTCGGCGAGCTTATCGACCGTTTTCTGCATGAGCTCCGGCGTACGGTAGATGCCGCAGCCTTCTTCCATCGACAGACCCATGTCGTCGCGAATCTTCGCCCAGTTCTCGTTACCTTCCTGATTAACCAGATCTTTCAGGCGCTTCTCGATATCGACGACCTGCGCGTCCAGCGCGGCGCTATTGGCTTCGCCCGCTTCGGTTGCGCGCTGCATGGCCTGCTCACCGGCCAGACGACCAAAGACCACCAGCTCCGCCAGGGAGTTGGAGCCAAGGCGGTTGGCGCCGTGCAGACCCACAGAAGAACATTCGCCAACGGCAAACAGCCCTTTGATACGGGTTTCACACTGCTGGTCGGTTTCAATCCCGCCCATGGTGTAGTGTGCGGTTGGACGCACCGGAATCGGCTCTTTTACCGGATCGACGCCAACGTAGGCCTTCGCGAGTTCACAGATAAACGGCAGACGTTCAAGCAGCTTTTTCTCACCCAAATGGCGCAGATCGAGATAGACCACATCGCCTCGCGGCGTAGGGATCGTGTTGCCCTTGCGCCATTCGTGCCAGAAAGCCTGGGAGACTTTATCGCGCGGACCCAGCTCCATATATTTATTTTTCGGTTCGCCCAGCGGGGTTTCCGGACCCATGCCGTAATCCTGCAGGTAGCGGTAGCCGTTCTTGTTGACCAGAATACCGCCTTCGCCGCGGCAGCCTTCCGTCATCAGAATACCGGAGCCCGGCAGGCCGGTGGGGTGGTACTGCACGAACTCCATATCGCGCAGCGGTACGCCGTGGCTGAGCGCCATACCCATCCCGTCGCCGGTGACGATACCGCCGTTGGTATTGTAGCGATACACGCGTCCAGCGCCGCCGGTAGCCAGAACTACCGCGTTGGCGCGGATCTGCACCAGCGTACCTTCCATCATATTCATCGCGACCAGACCGCGAGCCTGCCCATCATCGACCAGAATATCCAGAACAAAATGTTCGTCGAAGCGTTGGATTTGCGGGAATTGAAGCGAGGTCTGGAACAGGGTGTGCAGCATATGAAAGCCGGTTTTATCGGCAGCGAACCAGGTTCGTTCGATCTTCATGCCGCCGAATCGCCGGACGTTGACGCTGCCGTCCGGGCGGCGGCTCCACGGGCATCCCCACTGTTCGAGCTGGGTCATTTCCGTCGGGCAGTGATGAACGAAGTAGTCAACGACGTCCTGCTCACATAGCCAGTCGCCGCCGGCAACGGTGTCGTGAAAATGGTACTCGAAGCTATCATGATCCTGCGCGACGGCAGCGGAACCCCCTTCAGCAGCAACGGTATGGCTGCGCATAGGATAGACTTTTGAAATTAGAGCGATTTTTGCATTTGGATTAGCTTGCGCGGCGGCTATTGCGGCGCGAAGACCTGCTCCGCCTGCGCCTATTACGGCAAGATCGGCTTGAAAAGTTTGCACGACATTCCTCCAGTTTTTGTTTATTTCGCCGCCGGGCTGGCGAAAACGTATCACTGCTCCTTTATAGGTAAGGAGTATAGCCGTAGGGTTATGAGGGAAAATTGACGTGTTCGATTTTTTTATCGTTCTGTGCGGTCGTTTATCTCATTGCTTTATGTTTTTGGGTTATCAATAAATTAAGTGTATGTAACGCGTTTACGTATTCGCACAAAATTTGTTTCATCCGCCAGTTACGAGTAGACTTCGTGCCCTTGTTTCAAATCGGAGAACGTACCATGAGCGAAACGGCAACCTGGCAGCCGAGCGCATCCATTCCAAATCTATTAAAACGTGCAGCGGTGATGGCGGAAATTCGCCGTTTCTTTACCGACCGCGGCGTGCTGGAGGTGGAGACGCCCTGCATGAGTCAGGCGACGGTGACGGATATTCATATGGTCCCGTTTGAGACGCGTTTCGTCGGTCCTGGTCATTCTCAGGGACTGAATCTGTACCTGATGACCAGCCCGGAGTATCACATGAAGCGCCTGCTGGCGGCCGGCTGCGGCCCGGTCTTTCAGCTGTGCCGTAGCTTCCGCAATGAAGAGATGGGGCGCCACCATAACCCGGAATTCACCATGCTGGAGTGGTATCGTCCGTGCTATGACATGTACCGGCTGATCAATGAAGTGGACGATCTGCTCCAGCAGGTCCTCGACTGCCAGCCAGCCGAAAGCCTCTCCTATCAGCAAGCCTTCCAGCGTCATCTGGAAATCGATCCGCTGTCGGCGGATAAAACGCAGCTGCGCGAAGCGGCGGCGAAGCTGGATCTGAGCAATATTGCCGATACGGAAGAGGACCGGGATACGCTGCTTCAGCTACTTTTTACCATGGGCGTCGAGCCGCACATCGGTAAAGATCGTCCGACGTTTATTTATCACTTCCCGGCAAGTCAGGCATCGCTGGCGCAAATCAGCACCGAAGATCACCGCGTGGCGGAGCGTTTCGAGGTCTATTACAAAGGCATTGAGCTGGCGAACGGTTTTCATGAGCTGACCGACGCGCGCGAACAGCGGCAGCGTTTTGAGCAGGATAACCGCAAGCGTGCGGCTCGCGGCCTTCCGCAGCAGCCAATCGATCATAATCTGCTGGCCGCTCTCGAAGCCGGGCTGCCGGATTGTTCCGGCGTGGCGCTGGGCGTTGACCGTGTCGTGATGCTGGCCCTGGGGGCAGAAAGCATCGGTGAGGTTCTCTCTTTCACCGTCGACCGCGCCTGATCCTCTCTTAGCTTCTCTTTCGATGATGGAAGGGAAGCCCGCCTTTTAGCCCTAATACCCACAATAACCATTTGGTTTTTTGCTACTATCCGCGCTCATTTTTTTGGGCTATCCGGCATCCTCTGCCGCGATACCGCGTTTGGATAGATTTATGCACCAGCAAATAAAGAAGATGAGCCTGATTGGGCTGATATTAATGATCTTCACCTCGGTATTTGGTTTTGCAAACAGCCCCTCTGCGTTCTACCTGATGGGCTACAGCGCGATGCCGTTTTATCTCTTCTCCGCTCTGTTTTTCTTTATCCCGTTTGCGCTAATGATGGCGGAGATGGGGGCGGCCTATCGTAAGGAGGAGGGCGGGATCTATTCATGGATGAATCATAGCGTCGGCCCGCGCTTTGCGTTTATGGGGGCCTTTATGTGGTTTTCATCCTATGTGGTCTGGATGGTCAGCACGGCGGCTAAAATTTGGGTGCCGTTTTCCACATTCTTATTCGGCGCGGATAAAACGCAATCCTGGGCGCTGGCCGGACTGACTTCCACGCAAACGGTCGGTATTCTTGCCGCGTGCTGGATGCTGCTGGTGACCTTTGTCGCGGTAAAAGGCATGCACAAAATCGCCAAAATTACCGCCGTCGGCGGGATCGCGGTCATGGGCCTTAACCTGGTCCTGCTGCTGGTGAGCCTGGTGATTTTACTGCTCAACGGCGGCCATTTTGCCCAACCATTGGATTTCACGGCCTCGCCTAATCCAGGCTATCAGTCCGGTCTGGCGATGCTATCGTTCGTGGTTTTTGCCATCTTTGCCTACGGCGGAATCGAAGCGGTTGGCGGTCTGGTGGATAAAACCGAGCAGCCGGAAAAGAATTTTGCCAAAGGTATTGTTATCGCGGCGGTCGTCATTTCTGTTGGCTATTCGCTGGCGATTGTTCTGTGGGGCGTGAGTGCCAACTGGCAGCAGGTATTGAGCAACCCTTCCACGAACCTCGGTAATATCACCTACGTGCTGATGACCCGCCTTGGCGCCACCCTGGCTAATGCGATGCATCTGCCGCCCGCCGTCGCCGCCCTGAGCGGATTATGGTTTGCCAGAATCACCGGACTCGCCATGTTCCTCGCTTATACCGGCGCTTTCTTTACCCTGAGCTACTCGCCGTTAAAGGCGATTATTCAGGGCACGCCAAAAGCGCTCTGGCCTTCAGCAATGACGCGAATTAACGCTAACGGTATGCCGGCGAACGCCATGTGGTGGCAGTGCCTGCTGGTGAGCGTGTTTATTCTGCTGGTTTCCTTTGGGGGCGATACCGCGTCGGCGTTTTATAACAAACTGACGCTGATGGCGAATGTCTCTATGACGCTGCCGTATCTGTTTTTAACGCTGGCATTTCCTTTTTTTAAGGCGAAGCAGGATCTCGATCGCCCCTTTGTGATTTTTAAACACCGCGGCTCGACGCTGCTGGCGACCGCCGTTGTGGTACTGGTGGTGGCATTTGCCAATATCTTTACCGTGATTGAGCCGGTGATGGAAGCAGGTGACTGGAGCAGCGCGATGTGGATGGTCGGCGGACCGGCTTTCTTTTCGCTGCTGGCGCTGGGGATCTATGAGAATTACCGCCGGCGTACGGCGGTGCAGCTGATGGTTCAGGAGAGCTAAAACGCTGGCCTTGCCTGCGTTCAGGCAAGGCCGTTCTTACAGGCTGCCGGGCGCGCGGCTGGTTTTCCCTGCCGAGGTCAGCGCCCTGCTGCTTTTTCTGCCATCGATGCTCTCCAGGCGCATCTGGAACGGCGGGAACGGCATATCGATACCGTGCTCGCGGAATCCGGCCAGAATCAGCTGGTGCATCTCGTGGCGCAGCGGCATCCGGTGCCCCATTTCGGCGGCGTAGATACGCAGCTCGAAAATCTGGATCCCCTGCTGCAGATCAACAAGAAACGCTTCCGGCGCCGGGGTATCGATAACCAATGAACAGCGGTGCGCGGCATTTAACAGGATCTGCGCCACCTCTTCGGTATCGGCATCTACCGGAGCAGGCACCGTTAGCACCACGCGGGTCACGGAATCCGACAGCGACCAGTTGAT
Source organism: Klebsiella sp. RCJ4 (assembly GCF_009025755.1). Classification (NCBI taxonomy): domain Bacteria; kingdom Pseudomonadati; phylum Pseudomonadota; class Gammaproteobacteria; order Enterobacterales; family Enterobacteriaceae; genus Klebsiella; species Klebsiella sp. RCJ4. The sequence goes on along the minus strand of NZ_WCIN01000037.1, from coordinate 186,815 downwards.
GAACTGTTCGGTGATGAACGCCTTGTTCGGTACGATAATCTCTTTACGGTCCCAGTCGCTGATGGTGGTGGCGCGGGTATTAATACGCGTCACGCTGCCGGTGAGATCGCGAATGGTGACCGTATCGCCAATGCGGATCGGTTTCTCAAACAGGATAATCAGGCCCGAGATAAAGTTGGCGAAGATCTCCTGCAGGCCAAAACCGAGACCCACACCGAGCGCGGCAATAAGCCACTGCAGCTTGGACCACTCAATCCCAATCATCGAGAAGCCGACCAGACCGCCGATCAGCATCAGCAGATACTTAGTGATGGTGGTGATGGCGTAGCCGGTGCCCGGCGTCAGTTCCAGATGCTGGAGGATAGCCAGCTCCAGCAGCGCGGGCAGGTTGCGCACCAGCTGGGTAGTAATAATCAGCACCAGGATGGCTATCAGCACCGCGCCGAGGGTAATCGGCTCCAGGCTCTCAACGCCCTGTACCGTGGAGGTGACGTCCCACAGCGAGATATTCTCCAGGAAGCCAAACGCGGAGTGGATTTCTGACCACAGCACGATAACCGACACCAGCGCGATCAGCATCAGCAGGGAGCGCACCAGACGCAACGACTGGGTACTGATGGCATCAAGATCGACCTCGCTGACCTCAGCTTCCATCGAACCTTCCGGGCTGCTGGTATGCTGGACTTCCTCTTCGCCGCGGGCGCGCTGGGCGAGGATCTCCGCCCGACGGTGCTTCGCGCGATCGAACGCCAGGCGGCGCCGCTGGATCAGCATCCAGCGGCGTATGATGTGATAAACCACCAGCAGCAGGAACCAGATAGCGACCGAGGTTTCAAGCCTGGCGAGCAGCGCCTGCGACGTGGCGAGATAGCCGATCGCCGCCGCCAGCATCGCTATCAGCGGCGCGCCGAGCAGCATATTCCACAGCAGCCGGTTCAGCATATTGTCGCCGCTGCCTTCTTTGTCGAGATACAGCGGAATGCCGGCGCGTTTCAGGCTCAGGGTTACCATCGCCAGCGCGCCGCAAATCAGCATAAAGCAGAGGCGGCCCAGCGAGGCGGAGAACTCGCGATCGTTGAGGTTATCGAAAGTAATCAGCGCCATAATCAGCGGCACGATCAGCCCGATGCTCATCAGGTAGTAGCGCATCGCTTTGCTGACGCGGCTGCGCGGCCAGCCAAAGTGGGCGATAAACAGGCCGTTAGGGCGGGCGAACGTGGCGCAAATCATCACGACCCACAGCAGCGGTACCGTGGCGGTGACGCTATCGCCAATCGCCACGGCCAGCGGGAAAGGCCAGGCGGCCTGCAGCCCGTAGCCCAGCGTCATCCACAGCACCGGCAGCGGCGAGGCCACCAGTATGGACCAGAACACCGTGCGCAGGGTGAGCCAGAAGTGATCCTGCGTAACCTTACCGACGCGCGCGCTGGAGCGCTCAAGGAAGCTGGTGAAATGGCGGCGTGAGCTAATACTGAACCCCACCAGAATGAGCGCGACGAAGAGCGGCAGCAGGGTCTCTTTGCTGGTCAGCATCATCATGCTGGCCTTACCGAGCTGGCTCATGGTATCGAGCGAGATCAGGCGGCGGAGATCCTGAACGATCTCCAGCGGCCATGAGAAGCCGATTGGGCTGACGTCCGAGGTCCAGAACAGATAGCGATGGGTCGCTTCGTTGATCTCTTTAAGCGCATCCTCTAGCTGACCGTTAGCGACCTTCAGCTTGGTCAGTTCGAGCATAAGCGTATCGCCACCGCGCAGCAGGGAGTTGAGCAACTCGGTCTGCGTGCGCATCTGGGCCTGCAGAATACGGTTCTGTTCCGCGGTGAGCGGTTCACCGCTGGCCTGACGAATTTGTCTTAGCTGCGGCTGTTTGCCGAGCTGATCTTCATAGCGTAAACGCTGCACGCGCAGCTGCGCCATTTCGGTATCCAGCTGCTGCGGCCGCGGGATTTCCGGCAGCCGCGCCACCTGCGCGCGCAGGGCTTCGCCAAGCAGGTTGGAAGAGCCCAGCCACTGGGACTGCTCGCGCAGGGTGTTTAACGCCTGACGCACCTGGAGGGTCTGATTTGTCGCCTGGCGCTGCTGCGAGGCGATCAAATCCATCCGCTGCGCCTGCTGGTTAAGCGCCTGCGACAGCTCGCGGTTAACTTTAAACTGCGCCACGATATCCGGCGGCAGGTTTTCGCTGTTTTCCGCCAGCAGTTCGGTGCTTTCCAGCGCTTTTTCCGCCTCACGCTGCCGTTGGTTATTGAGCTGATTTCGCAGCGCCTGTAGCCAGGCGTCGAGCTGCTCGCTCTCTTTCTGCGCCAGCTCGGATCGCAACCGTGAGAGCTCCTGGCGGTTATTGGCGGAAAGCTGCGCCAGATCCAGCTCATCGACCAGCGCTTTCAGCCGCGCGGACTCCGCCTGCAGACCAAGATTTTGCGCCTGTGCCAGCGGGGTATTGCTGCTTTGCGCGCCGACCCGGCGTTCAACCTCATTCAGCTGGCGGCGGGCATCGCTCTGCTGCTGCGGCAGCTGGTTGAGTGAGTCGGCGATGTCGCGGGCGCGATCCTGCTCCTGCTGGGCTTTACGACTGGCTTCCAGCAGCTGGCTGCTGACCTGGAGAATCTCCTGGTTCAGGGCATCGGAGGAGAGGGTAGTGGAGACCTGGCGCGGCTCATCGCTGAGATTGTTGAGCTGCGCGCGCAGGTTTTGCGACAGTTTGGGGAAGTTATCGATAACGTCCTGGTACTGACGGGCGCGCTCAAGGGAAGCATTTCGCTCCTCAAGGGCGTTCAGGGCAGATTGCAGGACTTCAACGGTTTCAGGCTGGGCGGGCTTTGCCGCCTTCGCCTGTTCCAGCTCCTGGGCTATCTGTTTAGCATCCGGGGCTGTCGCTGCGTACGCCCCAAAACTGAGGCACCAGGCCAACAGGAAAGTGTATATCAGGCGCACGGCGTAACCTTTTTTCAGGAATTAACCTTCGTCTTGTTTATCGTCAACCAGCGGGCTGGCTGCGTGTTCAGCGCGGACTTCTTCTTCCGCCAGCGGCGCGGGCTCTACCGGCGCCGCAGCTTCAGGCGCGATCGCCAGCGGCTGGCCTATTTTGGTCACCGACAGGCTTTGTAACTGCTCAACCAGCTTCACCTGGCCCGGAGCAAACAGGTTAATCACCGTGGAGCCCAGCTTAAAGCGGCCCATCTCCTGGCCTTTCAGCAGGGCGACGGAGCCTTCGCTATCGCCAGCAGGCCAGGTCCAGCGCTTAATGATGCCTTCGCGCGGCGGCGTGACGGTACCGGACCACACGGTTTCGATGCTGCCGACGATGGTGGCGCCGACGAGGATTTGCACCATAGGGCCAAACTCAGTATCGAACAGGCAGATGACGCGCTCGTTGCGGGCAAAAAGATTCGGAACGTTTTGCGCGGTCAGATGGTTTACGGAAAACAGATCCCCCGGCACGTAGATCATTTCGCGCAGAATACCGTTGCACGGCATATGCACGCGGTGGTAATCGCGCGGCGAAAGATAGGTGGTAACGAAGCTGCCGTTACGGAACAGGTCAGCCATCTGGTAGTTACCGGCCAGCAGCGCTTCCAGGCTGTAGTTATGGCCTTTAGCCTGCAAAATTTTGTCGTCTTCAATGGCGCCCAGTTGGCTGATGACGCCGTCGGCGGGCATTACCAGCACGCTCGGGTCGGTGTTTAGCGGACGGACGTCGTCGCGCAGCGGGCGAACGAAGAAGTCGTTAAAGGTACGGTAGCTGGCGGTGTCAGGCTTTTGCGCCTCTTTCATATCGACCTTGTAATATTTCACGAACAGATCGATGACTAGTTTTGTCAGCCAGCCTGCTCGTTTGCGTGCACCCCAGCCTGCGAGGCGGGTGAGCCACAGTTTAGGCAGAATGTATTGCAGTGAAAGTTTAAGATCGTTTAACAAGGTAGCCTCCAGGCCATTATTTGTCGTTCCTGGCCCCGCGGAGCAGCGGAGCCTGAAAAAAGGGGGACGATTCTAACGATGCTCAGCTTAAATGTCAGTCATCGGTTGATGAAAAGCTTTTACGCGTTTTTACCTGTACCTGCGCCATGCTTTCCAGAATGCGATGGTAGTTTTCAAACCGGCTTTCGGCGATTTCGCCTTTCTCCACCGCTTCGCGAATGGCGCAGCCCGGGTCATTGTCGTGTTTGCAGTCGCGGTATTTGCAGCGGCCTAAATAATCATGGAATTCGACAAAGCCGTGGGTGATTTGTTCCGCGTCGAGATGCCACAGGCCGAACTCGCGTACGCCCGGCGAGTCAATCACATCGCCGCCGTGCGGGAAGTGGTACAGGCGCGCGGCCGTGGTGGTGTGCTGCCCCAGTCCGGAGACATCCGAAACGTCATTGGTGAGGATTTGGTCATCATGCAGGCCCAGCAGCGCGTTCAGCAGGCTGGATTTGCCTACCCCTGACTGCCCGGCAAAGATACTGATACGATCGGTGAGCGCCTCTTCAAGCGGCTTCAGGCCATCCTGCGTGCGGCTGGAGACCATCAGTACGCGGTAACCAATATGGCGATAAATGTCCATTTGCTCGTTGACGAAGTCCATGCTCGCCTGATCCAGCAGGTCGATCTTATTGAGCACGATCAGCGGCTCAACGTTCAGCGTTTCGCAGGCCACGAGGTAGCGGTCGATAATATTCGGAGAAAGCTCAGGCAAGATCGCGGAAACAATGACAATCTGATTGATATTGGCGGCGATGGGTTTGACGCCGTCGTAGAAATCCGGACGCGTCAGTACGGAGGTCCGTTCATGGACGGCCTCGACGATGCCCTTGACGTTGACGCCGTCAGCTTCGCTTTTGCCAGGCCGCCAGACCACGCGATCGCCGGTGACCAGCGAACGGATAGTGCGGCGTATGTTGCAACGGTGGACGCTACCGTCGGCGGATTCGACATCGGCATGCATGCCAAAGCGGCTAATGACGGTCCCTTCGGATTTCTCACCGAACAGGTTGTCATCAAAATCGGCCTTCTCCGAAGTCGTTTTCAGGCGGCGCTGGTGGTTGGCCTTCACGCGGCGCTGTTGGCCTTTGGAGAGTTTATTTTTACTCAATCGAACTGGCTCCTGGTCGCCCTGTACGGGCAAAACCTCTATGATACACGCTATTTTAGATGAATATAGTGACGTAAGAAGGGTGGAAAATAACATGAGTGCAGATGAAAACAACCTGATTTGGATCGATCTTGAAATGACGGGGCTGGATCCGGAGCGCGATCGCATCATCGAAATCGCCACCCTGGTGACCGACGCGAATCTGAACATTCTGGCGGAAGGGCCGACCATTGCGGTGCACCAGTCAGACGCGCAGCTGGCGTTGATGGACGAGTGGAACGTGCGTACCCATACCGGCAGCGGGCTGGTGGAGCGGGTGAAGGCGAGTACCCAGGGCGATCGTGAAGCCGAACTGGCGACTATCGAATTCCTCAAAAAGTGGGTACCGGCAGGTAAGTCGCCGATCTGCGGCAATAGCATCGGCCAGGATCGCCGCTTCTTGTTTAAATATATGCCTGAGCTGGAAGCGTATTTCCACTACCGCTATCTGGACGTCAGCACGCTCAAAGAGCTGGCTCGTCGCTGGAAGCCGGAAATTCTCGACGGTTTTAAGAAACAAGGAACCCATCAGGCGATGGACGATATTCGCGAATCGGTCGCGGAACTGGCCTACTATCGCGAACACTTTATTAAGCTTTAACGCCCGTGCCGGGGCCAACACGCCCCGGTCATACCCCCGACTATTTAAACCACTTCTGTTCCATGGCCTGGAACTCCGGCGAGGCTTTTACGACATCCAGAGCGGCATTGATGTTATTCAGCAGCTCAGGATCGTCTTTACGTACCGCAATGGCGTACTGCTTACCGTAGTAGCCGGGATCCGTGGCGCGTTCGTCCATCATGGCGTAGTCGGGGTTATCCTGGAGCCATTTCGTTAACGTCTCCTGATCGCCCATCACGCCGCTAATCACGCCTTCTTTCAGCGCGCTCAGGGCGCTTTCGTCGCTGTCGTAAGGCACCGCATGCACGGCTTTTTGTTTCTCCCGCAGATAGTGCTGATGAAGGGTGCCTTTCACGACGCCGATTTTTTTATCCTTCAGATCGGCAAAGGTGTGGGCGGCGTCTTTCGCGGTGACAACTACGCCGGACAGCGCCTGACGATAGGGATGGCTGAACGCAACCTGCTTTTCTCGCATCGGAATCACTTCGATACCGGCAATCAAGGCGTCGAATTTCTTAAAGCGCAGCGCCGGGATGAGGGTATCGAACCCCTGGGGTGTGAATTTGCATTCGACCTGCATCTGCCTGCACAGCGCGTTGGCCAGGTCGATATCAAAACCCGTGGGCTGATTTTTACCATTGACGGTTTCATACGGCGGATTGGCCGTCGTTGTCCCAAAATGTAGCGTTGTTGCCGATGCTGTTCCTGTGGCAAGCGTGGCCAGCAGCAGGACGGTAAGCGCTTTTTTCATTTTATTTCCCTGGTTGTCATCGTTGTTGACCGTCAGCGGGCGATATCCGCCTATAAACTTGAGCGATTTTGCGCCTTTAGCGGGCCGGGAAAAAGTGATTTTGCCGCATTTGCTGGTTATTTAGACAATTCAGGCCGGTGTGTGGTGATAAAGTGGTCACTTAAACCAAAAACGAAAAAAATTGCGCTCAGGGGGGTTGCAGGTAAATCGAATTCTCGTATAATGCGCCTCCCGTGACGAAGCAGAAATACAAATCACGACGCCATAGAAATATGGCCAGAAGTATGCGGGAATAGCTCAGTTGGTAGAGCACGACCTTGCCAAGGTCGGGGTCGCGAGTTCGAGTC